>JAEZBZ010000044.1 GCA_023412745.1 Pseudomonadota bacterium
CTACCCCGCGCCGATCCTCGACGTGACGGCCGTGTCGGTTAAGAACCTCGTGCAGAACTACGAGGCCGCGATCCGCACCGCAGCCGCGCTCGCTCAGTAGGAAGGGCCTGATGGACACGAGCCTGATGCAAACCATCGCGCCGCTTTACCCCGAACTGGTCGTCGCCGTCGGTGCGATGATCCTGTTGGTCTACGGTGTGTTCCGGCCTGAAAACGACGCCGAGGGCCGTGTGGTCGGCTGGCTATCGATCGGCGTAATTCTGCTGGCGGGACTGCTGATCCTGATGCAGCCGTCAGGCAGCACAACGATGTTCGAAGGTGCGTTCGTTTCGGACGGCTTTGCCCGCGTTATGAAGCTGCTCGTGCTTGCTGGTTCGGCGGGTGCGATTCTGCTGGCGTTCGATGATCTGTCCGACGTCAAGCAGATGAAGTTCGAGTATCCGATTTTAATCCTGCTTTCGACCGCCGGCATGATGATCATGGTGTCGGCGGGCGATCTCATCGCGCTGTATCTTGGCCTGGAAATGCAGAGCCTTGCCGCCTACGTGCTGGCCGCGTTCCGGCGTGACCAAGCCAAGTCGAGCGAAGCTGGCCTGAAGTACTTCGTGCTCGGCGCGTTGGCGTCCGGCATGCTGCTGTATGGCGCCTCGCTGGTCTATGGCTTCACCGGCTCGACCACCTTCAGCGTCATTGCGAAGGTCGCAGGCAGCGTTCCGGCGACGGACAACCTCGGCCTGATCTTCGGCCTCGTGTTCGTGCTGGTCGGTCTGGCGTTCAAGATCTCGGCCGTGCCGTTCCACATGTGGACGCCGGACGTCTACGAAGGCGCGCCGACCCCGGTCGTGGCGTTCTTTGCGTCGGCCATAAAGGTGGCGGCCGTGGCGCTGCTGGTGCGCCTGTTGCTGACCGCGTTCTCCGGTTTCGAGGCACAGTGGAAGCAGATCGTGGTGTTCCTCTCGATCGCCTCGATGCTGCTTGGTGCGTTCGCCGCCATTGGCCAGCGCAACATCAAGCGCCTGATGGCCTATTCCTCGATCGGCCACGTCGGCTATGCGCTGGTGGCGCTGGCTGCCGCGTCGCAGGAAGGCACCCAGGGTATCGTGCTGTACATGGGCGTCTACCTGATCATGACGCTCGGCACCTTCGCCTGCATCCTGTCGATGCGCCGCGCTGACGGTCCGGTCGAAGACATCGATGAACTCGCAGGTCTCGCCCAGAACAACCTGCCTATGGCGTTCGTGCTCGGCGTGCTGATGTTCTCGCTGGCCGGCATTCCGCCATTCGCCGGGTTCTTCGCGAAGTTCTATGTGTTCCTGGCGGCGATCAATGCGCAGCTCTACGCGCTGGCCGTGATCGGCGTACTGTCGAGCGCGGTTGCTGCCTACTACTATCTGCGTATCGTCAAGGTCATGTTCTTCGACGCGCCGAAGGAGAGCTTCCTGCCGATCCGGCCCAAGGCCGGGTTCGTGATGGCTCTGTCCTGCGCGATCGTCATCTTCGTGTTCATCGTGCCGTATCTGCCGACGCCCGTGCTCAACATGGCTGAGACTGCGGCGCGCACATTCCAGTACTGACAGGAGCCGATGCTGCAAGCCGTTCCATCGCTTCCTCAAAGCATGCGGCTTCGCAGCCTCGACACCATCGACTCGACCAACGCCGAGGCGATGCGGCTCGCTGCTGCGGGTGAAACCGGGCCGCTGTGGATCACAGCCAAAGAGCAGACGGCTGGGCGCGGCCGCTCAGGCCGGGGCTGGACATCCGTTAAAGGCAATCTCTATTGCAGCCTGCTGACGCGGCTGGATTGTCCCACCAGCGCCGTGCCGCAACTGTCGCTGCTGGCAGGTGTGGCTGTCGTCGATGCGCTCAAGGCCGCCGCAGCCCGGCAGGGATTTACGATCCCCGGGCTACGTCTCAAATGGCCGAATGATGTGCTGATCGGCAAGGCGAAGCTGGTCGGCATCCTGCCGGAAAGTTCGACGATTCCCGGCAGCTCCGGCTTTGTCGCGGTGATTGGCATCGGCATCAATTTGGCGGGCCAGCCATCCGCCATCGGCCGCGAGGTGACGCATCTGGCCGCTCACGGACCATCGGTCTCGCCGGAACTGGCGCTGGAACTGATCGCCCATGCCATGGACGACTGGTTCGCACGCTGGAATTGCGGCGGTGGCTTTGCCGAGGTGCGTGCGGCTTGGCTTGCGCGTGCTGGCGCGGTAGGAGAGGCTATCTCCGTCAATACCGGAGCGACCAAGGTCGAGGGCGATTTCGTCGAGATCGACGCGACTGGGGCTCTCATTCTCCGGGATCGGAATGGTATTCTGCAGTGCTTCACATATGGAGACGTGACGCTGAACACGCCCGCTATGTCGGGGGGAGACAGTCTTGGCGGAAGCGAAGCCTGAAAACAGAGCTAGTCAACCGGGCGATGACGAACTCGTCTTCATGGCGCTCGGTGGTCTCGGCGAAATAGGCATGAACGTCTACCTGTACGGCATCGGGCCGGAACAGGCGCGCCGCTGGCTGATGGTCGATCTCGGTCTGACTTTTCCGGGAGAAGCCGAGCCGGGCGTCGATGTGGTGCTGCCGGATCTGCGCTTCATCGAGGAAGAGCGTTCGGCGCTTGCCGGCATCGTAGTGACGCACGCGCACGAGGATCACCTCGGTGCGATCGTCGACTTGTGGCCGCGTCTCGGCGTGCCGATCTACGCCACGCCGTTCACCGCCGGCATGCTGCGCTCGAAATTTCACGAGTTCGGCAACAAGGTGAAGCTGCCGATCACCGTTGTTGAAATGGGCTCTCGCTTCAATATCGGGCCGTTCGATGTCGAACTGGTGACGATGTCCCATTCAATCCCTGAGCCGAGCGGCGTCATCCTGCGCACGCCGCATGGCAATGTCTTTCATACCGGCGATTGGAAGCTCGACCGCGAGCCGCTGATCGGCGGGCCGACCGACGAAGCGAAAATCCAGGCGCTCGGTGCGGAGGGTGTTCGCGCGCTGATCTGCGATTCCACCAACGCCTTCCGCGATGGCCGTTCGCCATCCGAGACCGAGGTCGCGGCATCGCTGACGCGGATCATCGGCAAAGCCAAGCGTCGCGTGGCCATTACGACGTTCGCTTCCAATGTCGCGCGAATCCGTGCGGCATCCGATGCGGCCAAGGCGACAGGACGCCAACTCGTCGTGGCGGGTAGGGCGCTGCATCGCGTGATCCAGGTGGCGATGGATACCGGCTATCTGCCCGAGGATTTCAGCTATCTCGATCAGCAGCGCGCCAGTTATTTGGAGCGCGACCAGGTCTTGATCCTGTGCACCGGCAGCCAGGGCGAGCCGCGCGCCGCCATGGCCCGCATCGCCGAGGACCAGCATCCGGATATTGAGCTCAGCCGTGGCGACACGGTGATCTTTTCCTCGCGCACCATCCCCGGCAACGAAAAGACCGTCGGCAAGGTGCAGAACAATCTGGCTCTGCTCGGCGTCAACGTCATCACTGATGCCGATGCGCTGGTGCACGTCACCGGACATCCGCGCCGCGAAGAGCTGAAAGAGATGTACGGCTGGCTGAACCCGACAGTCGCCGTCCCGATGCACGGCGAGGCACGTCATCTGCGCGAGCACGCCGCGCTCGCCAGGGCCGCAGGCGTGCCGCATGTTCACGCCATAACCAGCGGTGACATGATCCGGCTGGGTCCCGATCCCGTTGGCATCGTCGATCAGGCACCGGTCGGCCGGCTGTATCGCGACGGGCATTTGATCGTACCGGCAGATGGTCCCGTGCGCGAACGGCGCCGGCTTTCGCATGTCGGCATCGTGGTGGTGGCGCTGACGCTCAACCGGCGCGGCGAGTTGCTGGCCGAGCCCGAACTGTCGCTGGATGGCATCCCGGCCGAGACAGCCGACGGGATTCCGATGGAAGAAGTCGCCTATACGGCAGTCGATGGCACCATGCGCAGCCTGCCACCGGGCAAGCGCCGCGATGTCGAACTGGTGCGTGATGCCGTGCGCCGCGCCGTGCGTGCCGCGATCGATCTGACCTGGGGCAAGAAGCCGGTTGCCAAGGTGCTGATCTCGGTTGTTGATGGCAGGGATTGAGCCGGCAAACGGCTCCCGCGCAGCACGTCGCGCCAACATCGAGGAGGCATCATGATCGGCCGCCTGAACCACGTCGCCATTGCCGTGAACGATCTCGCTGCCGCGTCGGCGATCTATCGCGACACGCTCGGCGCAGAAGTCTCGCCGCCGGCCCCGCAGCCGGATCATGGCGTCACGGTGGTGTTCATCACGCTGCCGAATACCAAGATCGAGCTGCTTCAGCCGCTTGGGCCGGATTCGCCGATTGCGAAATTTCTGGAGCGCAATCCGGATGGTGGCATCCACCACATCTGCTACGAGGTTGATGACATCATCGCCGCGCGGGATCAATTGAAGACCGGTGGCGCGCGCGTGCTCGGAACCGGCGAGCCCAAGATCGGCGCGCACGGCAAGCCAGTGCTGTTCCTTCACCCGAAGGACTTTCTGGGCACGCTTGTCGAACTGGAACAGGCCTGAAAGGAGAGCGAGCATGGGGATTACGCTGAGCCTGGCGCTCTACTTCATCATCTGGTGGACAGTCCTGTTTGCGGTGCTGCCGATCGGCGTCAGGACGCAGGACGAAGCGCGGGATATTGTACCGGGTACGCCCGAGAGCGCCCCCGCGGCGCCGCGTCTGGCGCGCATCTTCCTGCTCAACACGGCGGTCGCAACCGCGGTGTTCGCGGTGGTCTGGGTGGTGTTCACCTACAAGCTAATTCCGCTAGAAATTCTGCCCGGAATACGCTGAAGCGCGATGTCATCTAGCTGTCATCAAGGTCTGTCAGTAGCGGCGCCGTGGGCTGTAGGCCAGCCCAGAAAAACTGAAAGCAAGGTCTCCTTGTAAGGGGACCTTGCTTTTGATTTGCTCATATCATTCCGCTGATTTCTTGCACCGGCTACTCTGGCCATAACAAAGGCCGACGGGATTGCCGGTTTCCTGGCCGCAGGGCACGTGACCACAGGCGGCTCTCGTTTTCCCTTCCCTAGACTTGGGCGCACCGCCGGAGCTACTCCGGCATCACCCATACGTCGACGGGCAGACGATACTCAACTCGCGGCGAACTGTCACGGTTTTCTGACGAAAAGTTTTGCAAAAAGAGTCTCTTTCCTAATCGTCAAGGATCGGCGGCTCCAATCTCTTCTACCTGTGGCTGAGCTGGGGAGTATCTGCGGGAGTTTCTGGCGCAGGATTGCCTCGCCCGTCAGATCGGGCTATCCCCCTTTGGCAGCCGCCGGTAATGCTGTTTTTTCCGCGCCGCTGCGCGATATGATTTCTGGCCGTTTAACCCACCCGTTAACGAACTCCGGTCCCCCGCCATGCGCCTCTCTCGCTATTTCCTGCCCTTGCTCCGTGAGACGCCGAAAGAGGCGGAGATCGTGTCGCACCAGCTCATGCTGCGCGCGGGCATGATCCGGCAATCCAGCGCCGGCATCTATTCCTGGCTGCCGCTGGGCCTGCGCGCGCTGAACAAAATCGAGGGCATCGTCCGCGAGGAGCAGAACCGGGCCGGCGCTGTCGAAGTGCTGATGCCGACCATCCAGCCGGCCGACCTGTGGCGTGAGTCTGGCCGCTATGACGCTTACGGCAATGAGATGCTGCGCATCCAGGATCGCCATGACCGCGAGATGCTCTACGGCCCGACCAACGAGGAGCAGATCACGCAGATCTTCCGCGACAGCATCAAGAGCTACAAGGACCTGCCGCGCAATCTGTATCACATCCAGTGGAAGTTCCGGGACGAGATCCGGCCGCGGTTCGGCATCATGCGTGGCCGCGAGTTCCTGATGAAGGACGCCTATTCCTTCGACCTCACGCCCGAGGCCGGCCGTCGCGCCTACAACCGCATGTTCGCGGCCTACCTGCGCACGTTCGCACGCATGGGGCTGCAGTCAATTCCGATGGCTGCCGACACAGGTCCGATCGGCGGCGACCTGAGCCACGAGTTCATCATCCTGGCGGATACCGGCGAGAGCCAGGTCTACTGCCACAAGGATCTCATCGAAGGCGCTATTCCGCCCGCCGACACCGACTTCGACGGAGACCTGTCGCCTATCGTCAAGGCGTGGACGTCGCTGTATGCCGCAACCGACGAGAAGCACGATGAAGCACGCTTCGATAGCGAAGTGCCCAAGGACAAGCAGGTCTCGGCGCGCGGTATCGAAGTCGGTCACATATTCTTCTTCGGCACCAAGTATTCCGAGCCGATGAACTGCCGTGTCCAGGGGCCGGACGGTGGGCTGGTCACGCTGCAGATGGGCTCGTACGGTGTCGGCGTGTCGCGGCTTGTTGGCGCGATCATGGAAGCCTGTCACGACGATGCCGGAATCGTCTGGCCTGTACCGGTGGCGCCGTTCGAGGTTGGGCTGATCAACCTGAAGGCAGGTGACGCGGCCACGGACGAGGCGTGCGCCAGCCTCTATGAGAAGTTCGCCAACGCTGGCGTCGAGGTGCTTTACGATGACACCGATGAGCGTGCAGGCGGAAAGTTCGCGGCCATGGATCTGATCGGATTGCCATATCAGGTCATCGTGGGGCCCAAGGGGCTCAAGGGTGGCGAAGTGGAATTGAAGTTCCGCCAGAAGGGCGATCGCGAGGCGATCCCGCTCGACTCGGTGGTCAATCGCGTGGTCGATCTCGTCAAACGGAATCGTGTGCTGGCCTGAAGCGGGCTAGGCTCAGATCCACGCTCCCGCCTATGCGGTGGGCCGAGACGTGTTCTGGCGCTCCGCATCCAGCGGGGCGCAGGCAGAGGGGGCAGAAGACGCGACGAGCGAACTTCTGAGGTCAGCACACCGGATGAGCACGCAGATCGATACCCGGCCGTTCGCGCCATTCGAGTGGATGTTGGCACTGCGTTACCTGCGCGCGCGGCGCAAGGAAGGTTTCATCTCGGTCATTGCCGGGTTCTCGTTCGTCGGCATCCTGCTCGGCGTCGCCACGCTGATCATCGTGATGGCTGTCATGAACGGCTTCCGCAATCAGTTGTTCGAAAAGATCCTCGGGCTCAACGGGCACGTCGTCGTCTACAAGATGTCCGGTACCGGGCCGTTCAATGACTATCCTCAGCTTGCGCAACGTCTGGCGACGACTCCTGGCGTAAAAGCCGTAGTGCCGTTGATCGAGGGCCAGGTGATGCTGTCGTCGCCGACGCAGGCGCTTGGCGGTATCGTGCGTGGCATCACCGAGCAGGGATTGCAGGCTCTGCCGCTGGTCTCCAACAACGTCATTCTGGGAAGCCTCGACGGATTCGACGCCGGGGATGGCGTCGCCGTCGGCAGCCGGCTGGCGACCTCGCTTGGCTTGCAGCTCGGTGACTCCGTCACGCTCGTCAATCCGCGTGGAACAACCACGCCGTTCGGCACGACGCCTCGCAGCAAGCCGTACCGGATTTCGGCCATCTTCGAGATGGGCATGGCGGAATACGACCGCACCATGCTGTTCATGCCACTCCACGAAGCCAAGCGGTACTTCTCGCGCGGCGATCAGATCGACGTGCTGGAGATTATGGTCTCGGATCCGGAGCGCGTGGATCAATACGTTGCCAATATGCGGCCGATCGCGGGGGGCGACTACGCCTTCACGGATTGGCGACAGCGAAATCAGACATTTTTCACCGTGCTCGAAGTCGAGCGAACCGTGATGTTCATCATCCTGTCGCTGATCGTGCTGGTGGCCGCGCTGAATATCATCTCCGGCCTGATGATGCTGGTGAAGGACAAGGGTCGCGATATCGCGATTTTGCGAACGATGGGCGCGACCAAAGGTGCGGTGATGCGCGTGTTTCTCATCACCGGCGCTTCGATCGGCATTGTCGGCACCATCGCCGGCCTGATCATCGGGGTCATCTTCTGTTGGAATATCGAGGCGATCCGGCAGTTCGTGCAGTGGTTGACCGGCACGACGCTGATGGACCCGGCGGTGTACTATCTGACGCGACTGCCGGCCGACATCGACTTCGGTGAGACCGCCTTCATCGTGGTCATGGCGTTCGTGCTGTCGTTGCTCGCGACGCTGTATCCGTCGTGGCGGGCCTCCAGGCTCGATCCCGTTGAAGCGCTACGATACGAGTAATGGAATGCGGGACATGACCAACAGGCCGGTGCTGCAGCTTTCCGACCTTCGGCGCACGTATCGTCAGGGTTCGCGGGAAATCCACGTGTTGGCGGGCGCCAGTGCAGCGCTCTATCCGGGTGAGGCGGTCGCGCTGGTCGGGCCGTCCGGCGCCGGCAAGTCGACACTGCTGCACACCGCGGGGCTTCTGGAATCTCCCGACAGCGGGCAGGTCCTCATCGAGGGCCGGGACTGCGCCGGCATGTCGGACGACGAGCGCACGCGGGTGCGCCGCGCCAGCATGGGCTTCGTCTATCAGTTTCACCAGTTGCTGCCGGAGTTCTCGGCGCTGGAGAACGTCGCCATTCCGCAGATGATCCGTGGCAAGTCGCGTCGCCAGGCCCAGGCGCGGGCGCGCGAACTGCTGTCGGCCGTGGGGCTTGGCGAGCGCGTCGATCATCGTCCGGCTGAGCTGTCGGGCGGCGAGCAGCAGCGCACCGCGATTTGCCGCGCATTGGCGAACGCGCCGCGCTTGCTGCTGGCCGACGAACCGACCGGAAACCTCGATCCGAGTACGGCGGATCTGGTGTTCTCGGAGCTGATCGCGCTGATCGAACGGACCGGCGTGGCGGCTTTGATTGCGACCCACAACATGGATCTCGCCGCGCGCATGCACCGCGTGCTGCGCCTGGAAAGCGGCGTGCTCATCGAGGTCGCGCCGGGATCGGTCAACTGACTTGCGGCATTGCTGCCAATTAACGCCCCGCCGCGGCTACTCCATGTGGAAACGGGTGAAGCTTTCCACCGGCTCGCGATCAGCAGTGAAGCTATTTTCCGGCGCAGAAAGATCGGCATATCCAAGCGACATGCCGCACAAGATCATTTCGCTGTCCGGAATCCCAAGCTGTTGGCGTACGATGTCCGGGTAGTTGGCCAGAGCCGCTTGCGGACAGGTTTCCAGGCCCTCGCCGCGCGCTGCGATCATGATGCTCTGTAGAAACATGCCGAAGTCGATCAGGCTGCCGCGTCCTAGATCCTTGTCCAGGCTGAAGATGAGGCCAACAGGCGCTCCGAAGAACTGATAGTTCCGGCCGTGGTGGCGCTTCGACGCCTCGCGGTCGCCCTTACCAATCCCGATCGCTTCGTAGAGTTGCCAGCCCACGGCCCGACGCCGGGCGAGATAAGGCTCGCGCCACGTTTGCGGATAGTAATCGTACTCACGCTGCGCTGGCACGCCCGCATCGTGCGCTGCCAGCAGCGCGGCGGACAGCCTGTCGCGGGCCGCTCCGGTCAATACGTGGGCTTTCCAAGGCTGCATATTGCTGGCGCTCGGCGCGCGTCTCGCAACGTTGAGGATATTCTCTACAACGTCGCGTCGCACCGGCGTCGGCAGAAAGGCGCGAATGCTGCGCCGGCCGGCCAGCGCGGCGTGGATTGCCTCTGATGCGGTGTTTGGTTTCGCCAATTAATCCCGTCCCGCTGGTAGTGCGCTGGAAGTGTCGCCTGTGCGCACAAATTTACCCTTCTTGGCGGTTGACAATCTATACCTTGTCTCGCGAAAATAGAATAGCGTTCTGTCTGATAGAACAAAAAGCCTTTAGGGACACCAAGGAAGGATCGACATGCTTCGCTTCAATCGTATTGCGGCTGCGGCTGCGGCCATTCTCAGCGTCGGCTTTGCTGGCGCCGCCTCGGCCAAGGAACTGGTCATCGGCACCATCGGCATCACCGGCGATACGTTTCAGCTCTCGACAGCCTGGTCGAATGCGCTGATCAAGGAGGGCGGCTCGCTTCGCCTGACGCCGGTCGACGGCCGTGGCACCAACAACCTTCTGCGCATGGTCGCGACCAACCGCGCCGACCTGGGTTTCATCGGCAGCCCGCACTTCCAGGATGCGCTGAACCGCACCGGCGCCTTCCAGAAGGAACCGGAGGACGTCGCCGCCCGCTACAAGAACCTGCGCGCGCTGTTCGCCATCCCGACCGGGATGGGCCAATACGTCGTGCGCGACGACAGCGGCATCCGCTCCTTCGCCGACATGAAGGGCAAGAGCATCGCGTTCGGAACGCCGGGTGGTAATGCCGGCCGTGTCTCGACGATTCTGTTCCAGGCGCACGGTCTGGACGCTACCAAGGGTGAGATCGACGGCCGCTACATCGAAGCTAATACTGCCTTCGACCAGCTTTCCAACGGTCAGATCAACGCCACGATCGCTTGGGGCGGAGTGCCCCAGTCCGGTGTTTTCAACGTCTCGCGCTCGCACAAGCTGCGCTTCATTTCGCCTGAGCCGGCCAATTTCGACGCCTTCAAGTCGAACGTGACCAACGGCAAGTTCTACGTGTTCCGCAAGATCGAGCCGGCGCAGATCACGGCTGCCTATGGTGATCACGTGGTGGCCGACGGCCCTGTCTATTTCTGGACCTTCCCGATGATGGTCATGGTTCGCGCCGACATGCCAGACGATGAAGCCTATGCGCTGACTAAGGCAGTCTGGGACAACATCGAGACGATCACCAAGGAGAACGCGCAGCTTTCGCTGATGTCGTTCGACAACGCGCTGGAGCAACTGTCAGCTGAGCTTCATCCCGGTGCCCGCAAGTACTTCCAGGAGAAGGGCGTCGCCGTTCCGAAGTAAGGGCGGCGACAACTTTCCAACGGAAATCGGCCGACCAACCACGGGCCAATGGTCATGTCAGACACCATCCGGTACTTCCTCGGCGAGGAGGATGATCTCCTCGTTGGCTTGGTTCGCGCGCTAGGTTTGGCTGCCTGCGCCGCGATCACAGGCTTCCTGATGTTCACGATTGCGGTCGGTCGTTACGGCAACTGGACCCAATATCAGGTCGTCCTGGCGCTGGTTCTGGCTGCCATCTTTTTCCTTTTCCCTGGGCCGTTGGCGCGCTTTTCCAGGCGCGCCGACGCGCTGCTATCCTTCGTCCTCGCCGGTCTCGGCGTCTATGCAGCCTGGTATATGATCGACCAGCATGCCGAGATCGCTGCCTATCGCGAAGGCCTGCCCAACAGCAGCGATATCTTCGTCTACGTCACGGGGACGCTGATTGTTCTGGAAGCTGCGCGCCGCGCCGAGGGCTGGATACTCTTGTCCATCGTTGCTGTTGCGGTCGCCTATCTTCTGGCGGGACCGTGGCTGCCGGGAATCCTGTCGCATCGTGGCATGGATACGCTGCAGGTCGCCGAGCTGTTTTACAGCCAGCAGGGCATTTTCGGCGTCGCGCTCGGCTCTGTCGTCGATATAGTCTACATCTACGTCATATTTGGCGCGACGCTGCGATTGACTGGCGCGGGTGAGTTCTTCGGTTGGGTCGCGAGCCGCGTCACGCTAGGCCGGCGTTCGGGCTCCGCGCAATGCTCGATCATTGCCTCGGCCCTGTTCGGTTCCATCAATGGTTCGGCATCCGCGAACGTCGTTGCGAACGGTGCCATTACGATCAATCTCATGCACCGGGCAGGCTACAGCCGTGCCTACGCCGGAGCGGTCGAGGCTTCCTCGTCGGTCGTCGGACAGATCCTGCCGCCAGTGATGGGCGTCGGCGCCTTCATCATGGCTGAGATCACCGGCATTCCTTATACCCAGATCATGCTGGCGGCATTGCTGCCCGCATTCCTGTTCCTGCTGTCGCTGGGCATTGTCGCGGCGCTCGAAGCGGCGAAGCTCGGCCTGCAACCTTTGCGCGACGAGCCGGGTAGCTGGACGGCGCTGCGCATCTCTCAGCTCATTACCGTCAGCGCCGGATTCGTTGTGCTGCTGTATCTCTTGATGACCGGCTATTCCGTCGACCTGTCCGGCTTGGCAGCGGTGTTGACGGTTATTGTGCTGTCCTTGCTGCTGCCCGCCAGCCGGCCCGGTTGGAAGCAGTTGGTCAGCATCGCCATCGATGGCGGTCGTGAGGGCTTGGCAGTCGCCGCGTCGTGTGCCGCGATCGGCGTCATTATTGGCGCTGTTTCTGCGACCGGCCTCGGCATCAAGGTCAGCCAAGCAATCATGGCTCTCGGCGGTGCCAGTCTTTTGATGGCGCTAATCCTGGCGGCGGCGTGTGCGCTGTTGCTCGGCATGGGGCTGCCGACGGCAGCATCATACCTGATGGTCGTGTTCATCGCCGGACCGGCATTGATACAGCTCGGCTTGCCGGTGCTGGCAGTGCACATGTTCCTGTTCTACTACGCTGTCATGTCGGCGGTGACGCCGCCCGTGCCGCTAGCGGTGTTCGCGGCGGCCGCCATTGCCCAAGTGCCTATGCTGCAGATTGCAATGATCTGTCTGCGCTTGTGCCTCGTTGCGTTCCTGGTGCCGTTCATCTGGGTTTATCAGCCCGAGCTGATGTTGCAGGATCTGTCGCTTGAGGTTCTACCGAAGATTGTGATCTCGGCTGTAACGTTGACCTTCGCGATTGTGTTGCTGGCGGCCGCGCAGGTTGGCTATTTCCGTGGTCATCTGTCGATTGTCGAACGTGTTGCCGCGGCACTTGCGGCCCTCATGGTCTATCTCCCGTATGCTTCCTCCACGACGCTTGGCGTGCTGCTTGGCTTGGCGGTCTTAGGACGGCGCTATTGGCTTGGAAGGAAAACGGCGATGGAGGCGGCATGAGTGATGATGCGGAGCAGCGCGGCGGCGTTGCGGCAGTCGATCGCGCCTTGTCGATCCTAGAAGTGTTCCGGCCCGGCGAGCGTTCGCTGCCGCTGGCGCAGATCGCGCAGCGGACGGGGCTTTATAAGAGCACGATCCTGCGGCTCGCCACGTCGCTGGAGCGCGCCGGCTACATGGTGCGGTTGGAAGACGGTCATTGGCGGCTCGGTCCGGCGCTGTCGCGTCTTGGTTCAACATATCAGTCCGCGTTCAATCTGCGCGACTACATCGAGCCTACGCTGCAACGGCTGGTCGATCGCTGCGGCGAGACGGCGGCGTTCTATATCCGAGACGGCAACGTCCGCGTCTGTCTTTTCCGCGCCGAAGCCAAGCACTCTGTCCGCCATCATATCAATGTCGGGCAGCATCTGCCGTTGGAACGCGGTGGTCCGGCGCGCGTGCTGCGCGCCTTCACCGGCGGCGATGATGAGATTTCCGAGCAGGTGCGTCGAGACTTCTATTTCTTCTCGGCAGGCGAGCGCGATCCGGAGACATCCGGCGTGGCCGTGCCGGTGATGGATTCCAACGGACTATGCGGGGCGATGGCTGTGATCGGCCCAACCACGCGTATGACGCGCGAAGTCATGGAGCGCTATCTCGTCGATGTGCTGCAAGCGAGCGTCGACGTCTCGACCAAGCTCGGCGGAGATGCGCGCGGGCTACAGGCCGCCATTCAACGACAACACGATAAGCAGAAGGTTTGACATGTCCCTGCCGCTTCAGGGTCTGCGCGTATTGGACCTGACCAACGTGATGGCCGGCCCGTTCTGCTGCTACCAGCTGGCGTTGCTGGGCGCCGAAGTCATCAAGGTGGAGCCTCCGGGATCGGGCGATCTGGCGCGGCAGCTCGGCGCCGATGTCGAACTCAATCGCAAGTTCATGGGCGCTTCGTTTCTGGCGCAGAACGCCGGCAAGAAGTCGGTGACTCTGAACCTGAAGTCGCCGCGGGGGCAGGCGCTGTTCCATGAGCTGGTCAAGACGGCAGATGCCGTGGTGGAGAGCTTCCGACCGGGTGTAATGACACGTCTGGGATCGAGCTCGGAAAAGCTGCGCGCGATCAATCCGCGTCTGGTTTATTGCGCGCTGTCCGGCTTCGGCCAGAAAGGACCGCTGAGCGCCCGCCCCGCCTACGATCAGATCATCCAGGGTATGTCGGGCATCATGAGCGTGACCGGCGACGAGAAGACCGGACCGCTGCGCGCTGGCTTTCCCGTTAGCGATGCCATTGCCGGCTTGAATGCCGCGATGTCGGTTTCGGCGGCGCTGGCGGGAGCGGCGCGCACCGGCAAAGGCACGACCATCGATGTTTCGATGCTGGAATCGACCATCGCGACGGCGGCCTGGGTGGTCTCGAACTACCTGATCACGGGCCAGATCCCGAAACCAATGGGCAACGAGAACCGCACCGCCAGCCCGTCGGGCACGCTGCGCGCGGGGGATGGATTGCTGAACATCGCCGCCAACAAGCAGGAGCATTGGGAAAGCGTCGCCAAGGTGCTTGGTGTGGCTGAGCTGATAGAGGATCCCCGCTTCAAGGATCGCGAGGATCGCAAGGTCAATCGCGAGGAACTGAAGGCTCTTCTTGAAACCGTGCTGGTCACGCGTCCGGCCGAGGAATGGGAGCGGCTGTTCAACGAGGCCGGCGTTCCGGCAGGCCGCGTGCTCAATGTTTCTGAGACGGTGGAATTGGAGCAACTGCGCCAGCGCGACATGTTTCGCACGTTCGATAACGTACCCGGCGTCGACCGTCCGGTGACTGTGTCGAACGGCGGGTTCCTGATCGAGGAAGAGGGGCGTGGCGAGATCGGCCCGCCACCGACACTCGGTCAGCATAATGACGACATCCTGACGTCTCTCGGCGTGAGCGCCGCGGAGATTGCGCAGCTGAAGGAAAACAAGATCATATGAGCGACACGTCGGAGAAGCTCGCCGCCGACTGGTGGCGCACGGAAATCATTGATATCGAGCCGGGTTCGATCCGTGTGCGCGGTTATCCGATCGAACAGCTGATCGGCAACATCGATTTCCCACAGATGATCTGGCTGATGCTGCGTGGCACGGTGCCGAGCAAGGACGAAGCAGATCTGTTCGCCGCGATGCTGGTGGCAGGTGTTGATCACGGACCGCAGGCGCCGTCGATTGCGATCGCGCGGATGTCGATGACGTGCGGTATCGGCATCAACAACGCGATGGCCACTGCTGCCAATGTGCTCGGCGATGTGCATGGCGGTGCGGGCGAACAGACGATGGAAATCTTCGCCGACATCGTCGCGCGGCAGGAAGCCGGTGCCACGCTGGAAGACGCCACGCGCGCATCTCTCGACGACTATCAAGCCAACGTCACGAAATACATTCCGGGCTTCGGACATCGCTTCCATCCGAAAGATCCGCGTGGGCCGCGGCTTCTGGCGCTCGTCGATGCGGCTGCCGAGAAGGGCGTCGTGTCGGGGCGTTATGCCGCCATCAGCCGCGCCATTCTCGCCGATCTCGAACGCCGCTCGGGCCGCCACCTGACCATGAACATCGACGGTAGCGGCGCTGTCATTTTGAGCGAACTCGGCTTCGCGCCGATGCTGGGTCGCGGGCTGTTTGTGCTGTCGCGCTCTGTCGGCATCCTGTCCCATGCCTGGGAGCAGCATCAGCAGGGCGGTCGCAACAAAGGGCCGATCCCGCGCCAGTGGTCGTACACCTACGCCGGGCCAGCGCCGCGTGACTATCCGACGGGAGACAAGAAATGAGCCTGTATCCGCCGCCCGCCGTTATTGAGGCGGAAGTCTTCAGTCCGATGCCGGAGAAGTTCCGTCGCGCCGTTCCGACGGCGTGGGCGAACGCCAACAAGGCCGGACATCCTATCGACAGTTTTCTGGAAGGGCCGAGCTTCGATCGCGCCGGAAACCTGTATGTCACCGACATTCCGCACGGCCGCGTGTTCCGCATCGATCCGGCCGGTGAATGGACGCAGGTGACGGAATATGACGGCTGGCCGAACGGCCTGAAGATCCACAAGGACGGCCGCATTTTCATCACCGACTACAAGCGCGGCATCGTTCAGCTCGACCCCGACAGCGGCGCCGTCACGCCGGTGATTGAGCATTCTCATTCCGAGAGCTTCAAGGGCGTCAACGACCTGTTCTTCGCTACCAACGGCGATATGTATTTCACCGATCAGGGTCAGAGCGGCTGGCATGATCCGACCGGCCGCGTGTTCCGCTATACGGTGGCGGGCCGGCTGGAAAAGCTGATCGACACGATCCCGAGCCCGAACGGCATCGTCCTCAACCTTGCTGAGACGCAGGTTCTTGTATCGGTGACGCGCGCACTGGCGGTGTGGCGCATGCCGATCATGCCGGACGGCACGGTGTCCAAGGTCGGCACGTTTATCCAGCTTTCCGGCGGCCTGTCCGGTCCAGACGGAATGGCGCTTGATCAGGAAGGCGGTCTCGTCGTCACGCATGCCGGTATGGCCGTCTGGCGCTTCGATCGCCTGGGCCGTCCGACGCACATGATCACGCTGCCGACCGGCCTGTTCGGCACAAACGTGGCGTTTGGCGGACCGGACAACCGCACCGTCTACATCACTGAATCCGAAAGCGGCACGGTGCTGCGCGCCGAGCTGCCAGTGGCAGGCCGGCCCATGTATTCGCACCAGTGACCGGCCGGTAAGGAGACACAAGAATGAAGCGGACAACGCGCCTGAAACAGATGATTGAGCGGCCCGAAATCCTGGTCATGCCGGGGGCCTATGATCCGTTGTCGGCCAAGCTGATCGAGCGGGCCGGGTTCGAGGCCGTGCAGTGCACGGGGCTCGGCATCGTTGCGAGCCATCTCGGCCTGCCGGATGTCTCGGTGCTGGCGATGAGCGATATGGCCGCGCGAACGGCTGCAATCGTGCAGGCAGTCGATCTTCCCGTGATGGCCGACGCTGACACCGGTTTCGGCAATGCCGTGAACGTCTGGTACACGGTGCGCAGCATCGAGGCCGCCGGCGCGGCCGGGATCAACCTCGAAGACCAGGTGATGCCGAAGCGGTGCGGGCATCTCGACGGCAAGGAAGTCATTCCGATCGAAGAGATGACCGGCAAGCTGCGTGCGGCCGTCGATGCGCGGCAGGACCCGGATTTCGTCATCAACGCGCGTACCGACTCGCTCGCTGTTTATGGGTTGGAAGAGACGATTCGGCGCGGCAATGCCTATCTCGAAGCCGGCGCGACGATGGTGTTCGTCGACGGGGCCAACGACCGCGAGGCGATCCGCTCGCTGGCCGGCCGCATCAATGGTCCGGTCGCGGTGAACATGGTCGAGGGCGGCAAGACGCCGGAAGACCTGACCTTCACCGAGCTGGAGTCGATGGGCGTCGCCCGCGTCAGCCTGCCAATCACGGCATTTCTCGGCGCGCTGCGCGGCATGGAGACAGCACTGGCGGCGGCCAAGGCGAGGGGTAGCTTCGTTTCCGATCCGGCACTGGTCTACGGTTTCGCCGACGCGCACGAACTGGTCGGCATGAACCAGGTTTACGAGCTGGAGCGCCGTTTTCTGCCAGAGCAAACGCTGTCGGCAAAATACGCGCGCTGATCACGACAGGATTTCAGGACACGGTATGAAGAGTTCACATCAGGCCTACCCGCTAGGGCTCAAGCCCGTCGACGGACGAAACGCGCGACTACGCAAGGCGCTTGAGGCGGGCTTGCTGGTCGCGCCAGGCTGCTATGATTGCATCACTGGGAAGCTGGTGCAGCAGGCCGGATTCAACGCGACCTATGTGACCGGTTCCGGCATCTCGATGAGCGCATTGGGAGCGCCCGACGTCGGTCTGATGTCGTATAGCGAGGTCATGGACCGCGTGAAGCGCATCGCCGACGTGATTGAGATTCCAGTGATCGCCGATATCGATACCGGCTACGGCGGGCCGCTGAATGTCATTCGTTGCGTGCGCGAGATGGAAGCCGGTGGCGTCAGCGCGGTGCAGATCGAGGATCAGGCTTGGCCGAAGAAGTGCGGTCATGAGCCGGGCCGGAAGCTGGTCGATACGGAAGAAATGGTCGGTCGCATCAAGGCGGCAGTCGATGCGCGGCGCGATGAGAACTTCGTCATCATTGCCCGCACCGACGCGCGCTCCACCGAGGGGCTCGATGAAGCCATCGAGCGGGCCAATATCTACGCCGAGGCCGGCGCCGATGTGCTTTTTGTGGAATCGCCGGAAAGCCTCGATGAGATGCGCCGCATTACCGCCGAGATCGGAAAGCCGACGCTGGCCAACATGGTGGAAGGCGGCCGCACGCCGATCCCGCCGCTGAAGGATCTGGAAGCCCTCGGCTATCGCCTCGCTATCTTCCCGAACTCGCTGACGCGCACAGTGGCGCGCATGGGCGCGCGCATGCTGGAAGAGCTTGGCGGCAAGGGCAGCCTGGCCGGCTTCTCCGACAACATGGTCGATCACCGCGGGCTGTGGAATCTATTCGACTATCCCGGTTGGACGGCGCTGGAAGGGCGCTTCACGTCCGACGGCAAGTAACGTCGACAGCTCATAAAACACCTATAATCATGAGCGCGAACGGGGTGGTGCGATCAACGGCAGGTTGATTGTTCCGCCCCGTATCGTTATGTGCGGGCACGGTTTCCAACAGGTCGCGCACAGGCTGACGAGGCCGTTTAATGCGCCCCTCCGCTTGCGCTAAAGTCGGCCCATGAACGCTCCGATTCGTACGCCTCAGGTAGCCACCCCCGTCGCCGCTCCGGCGATAGGGAAGACCACGGCCAAATACGTGCACCTCAAGGTGCATTCCGCCTATTCCTTACTGGAAGGCGCGCTGCCGATCACCAAGCTCGGCAAGCTGGCCAAGGGGCTCGATTATCCGGCTATCGGCCTGACCGATACAAATAACCTGTTCGGCGTTCTAGAATTCTCCGACAAGATCGCCGGATCGGGCATCCAGCCGATCGCGGGTGTGTCGCTGGCGATCGACTTTCAGGAGAGGAAGCCGGATCGCACCAGCGCCGCGATGCAGCCGGTGCAGGCGCAGCCACGTCGCGACGGGTTGATCGCGCTCTATGCCATGAGCGAGCGCGGTTATGCCAATCTGCTGAAACTCGTAAGCAGCGCGCATTTGGATTCCGGCGATGCCGATGGCCCGCACGTCAAGTTCAGCCAGCTCGCTGATGTGGCGGACGATCTGATCGTGCTGACCGGCGGTCCGGACGGGCCGATCGATGGCGCCTTGATCGCGGGCCAGCAGCCGGTTGCGGAAGCCCGGTTGAAGGCGCTGCTCGGCATCTATGGTGACCGCCTTTACGTCGAGGTGCAGCGTCACGGTGCGCGGCACGAGGCCGAGATCGAGCCGCAACTGCTGGATCTCGCCTACGCCAACGACGTGCCGATCGTCGCGACCAACGAGGTCTATTTCGCAGCCAAGAGCGACTACGAAGCGCACGATGCGCTGCTGTGCATCGCCGAGGGCCGCACGCTGGTTGAGGACAACCGCAGGCGCGTCACAGCCGAGCATTACCTCAAGACCGCCGATGAAATGGCGGAGCTGTTCGCCGACCTGCCGGAGGCACTCGACAACACCATCGAGATTGCCAAGCGCTGTGCCTTCCGGCCGCGCGGGCGCAAGCCAATCCTGCCGCGTTTCGTGACGACGGCGGATGGCGCATCCGATGCTGACCAGCTTGCAGCCGAAGCCGGCGAGCTCAAGCGTCAGGCCGAGGAAGGACTCAGGAACCGGCTCGCCGTGGTGCCGCTTGCGGAAGGCTTTACCGAGGAGGACTACTGGAAGCGGCTGGCCTTCGAGGTCGACATCATCACCCGGATGAAGTTCCCGGGCTACTTCCTGATCGTGTCGGACTTCATCAAGTGGTCCAAGAGCCAGGGCATCCCCGTAGGTCCGGGCCGTGGTTCGGGCGCGGGCTCCGTGGTCGCCTGGGCGCTGACGATTACCGATCTAGATCCGCTGCGGTTCGGCTTGCTGTTCGAGCGCTTCCTCAATCCGGAACGCGTCTCGATGCCCGACTTCGACATCGACTTCTGTCAGGATCGCCGCGACGAGGTGATCCGCTATGTGCAGGGCAAGTACGGCGCCGACCGCGTGGCGCAGATCATCACCCACGGCAAGCTGCAGGCGCGTGCCGTGCTGCGCGACGTCGGCCGCGTGCTGCAGATGCCGTACGGCCAGGTCGACAAGCTTTGCAAGCTGGTGCCGAACAATCCGGCCAATCCGGTGACGTTGCCGGAAGCCATCGAAGGCGAGCCGAAGCTGCAGGAAGCCCGCGACGAAGAGCCGATCGTTGCGCGCCTGCTCGAAATCGCTCAGAAGCTCGAAGGTCTGTATCGCCACGCCTCGACACACGCCGCCGGTATGGTGATCGGCGATCGGCCGCTGGAACAGCTGGTGCCGCTGTACCGCGATCCGAAGTCCAACTTCCCGATCACCCAGTTCAACTGGAAGCTGGTCGAAGCCGCCGGCCTCGTGAAATTCGACTTCCTCGGCCTGAAGACGCTGACGGTTCTGAAGAAAGCGGTGGACTTCATTGCGCGCGGCCGCGGCGTCACCATCGATCTTGCCGCCCTGCCGCTCGACGACAAGCCGACCTACGAGATGCTGGCGCGGGCAGAAACGATCGGTGTGTTCCAGCTGGAAAGCACTGGCATGCGGGACAGCCTCAAGCGGCTGAAGCCCGACCGCTTCGAAGACATCATCGCCATGGTGGCGCTGTACCGCCCCGGCCCGATGTACAACATCCCGACCTATATCCACCGCAAGCACGGTGAAGAGCCGGTCGACTGCCTCCACCCGATCCTGGAGCCGATCCTCAAGGAAACCTACGGCGTCATCATCTACCAGGAGCAGGTGATGCAGATCGCCCAGGTAATGGCGGGCTACTCGCTCGGCGAAGCAGACTTGCTCCGCCGAGCCATGGGTAAGAAAGACAAGGCCGAAATGGCACGCCAGCAGGCCCGCTTCGTCGAAGGCGCGACCAAGAACGGCGTCGCGAAGAAGGATGCGGTCTACATCTTCGAACTGGTCGATAAGTTCGCCGGCTACGGCTTCAACAAATCGCACGCGGCCGCCTACGCGCTGGTCAGCTATCACACGGCCTATCTCAAGGCGAACTATCCGGAAGAATTCATCGCCGCGTCGATGACGCTCGACATGGCCAATACGGACAAGCTCAGCGTGTTCGCGGCCGAGGCGCGCCGCTGCAACATTGCGGTGAAGCAGCCGTGCGTCAACGAATCCGCGGTTGACTTCCTGCCCGAGCCGGCGAAGGGCGCGGACAAGCCGGGCGCCATCCGCTATTCGATGGCGGCGCTGAAGAACATCGGTGAAGGCGCGATCCAGGAAATCATGGCGACCCGCGAAAAAGGCGGGACGTTTAAGAGCCTCGGCGACTTCGCCAGCCGGCTCAATCCAAAGGCGCTCAACAAGCGCGGCCTGGAAACGCTGAGTTCGGCGGGTGCCTTCGATGCGCTGGAAGCCAACCGCGCGCTGGTGCACGGCAACGTCGATCAGATCCTGGCGCTGGCGCAGCGCATGGCGGCAAATGAGTCGGCCGGCACGAGCGACCTGTTTGGAGGTGGCGGCGGTGGGCCGTCGGCCGTGCCGCAACTCGATATGCGTCCGGTGAAGGTGTGGACGCCGATGGAGCGGCTGGAAAAGGAGTTCGACGCGATCGGCTTCTTCCTGTCCGGCCATCCGCTCGACGAATATGTCTCGGCGCTGGAAACGCTCGGCGTCAAAAGTTGGGTCGAGTTCGAGGCCGCGACCGAGCGTGGTGCATCGGCGGGGCGTCTGGCCGCGATCGTGGTTTCGGCGCGCGAACGCCGCTCGGCCAAAGGCAATAAGTTCGCCTTCGCGATGTTTTCCGACACCACTGGCCAGTTCGAAGCGGTGATCTTCTCCGACACGCTCGCTCAGGCAGGCGATCTGCTGGAGCCGGGCACGCCGGTGCTGGTCTCGGTCGAGGCCGAGCGCGACGGCGATATGGTCAAGATGCGCGTGCAGGGGATCGAGTCGCTGGATCGCGCCGCGGGCGAGGTGCAAAAGGGCTTGAAGCTCGTGCTGGCGCCGCCATCGACACCGGCGAGCCGCACGGCGCTGGCCGAAATCCGCGGCGCGCTGCGTCCAGGACGTGGCGAGATCCGCCTGGTGCTGCAATTGGAAGAGCGCGCCAAAGAGGTCGAGTTCGTGATGCCGGGCCGCTACGAGGTTGGCCCGATGCTGCGTGGCGTGCTCTCGACCATGCCCGGCGTGCTCGAAATCGTCGAGATGTAATCTCAGGCCGGATTGGCGGCTTGCTGCTTGAGCGCCTTGCGCTGCTCACGCAGCGAGTCGATCTCCGCGCCGACGAGGATGATCATCGCCGAAAGCCAGATCCAGATCATGAAGCCGATCACGGCGCCCAGTGATCCATAGGTCTGGTTGAACGTGCCGTAGCTGCCGACGTACCTCGAGAAGCCCATCGACGTGGCGATCC
>JAEZBZ010000057.1 GCA_023412745.1 Pseudomonadota bacterium
CCATCCCCCTTTAATTGGTCCATCAGCTGCCCTGGTTGGAAGGCCGTTCATGCCCCTTTCAAAGGCGTGAACCAAAGAGGATCCCGCATGTCCAAGAACTCCATTCCTCGTCTTGCCGTCGTCAAGCGTGAAGAAAAAGAGACGAAGCTCAGGGAGTTCGTTGTCGAGCATCTCGGCGCGGCGTGGTCGGGCAATGTGTCTGTTGCCCATAGTACCTGCCTGCTGGTCGCCCGCTCGGCCGAAAGCCCGGTTGCCAAGACCATCCTGACGATGGGCTCCATCGCCAGCATGCGCGGATTTGCGGTCCGCGCCATTTTCGCCAATCTCGGAACGGCCGAGACCGCCCGTATCGCGGAAGCCTGCCGCGTGTCCGACTGGGCGCTGCAGATCCGCTGGGCCCGCGATATCCGCCTGCAGGATGCGCATGAGCAACTCGTGCTCGGCCCGTCGACCTCCTGGACCGGCGACTGCATGCGCCGCGAGCCGTCGAGCCGTGATGCCTGCGAACTTTATGCCGCCGATTGCGCCGAGACCGCGCGCCGCTCGACGCTCTATTTCGAGCGCCTGTGGCAGGTCAGCGAGCCGATTTTCGAGCGCGCGATTGCGACGCCCGCTGCAACCGACATCGTCCCGGCGCAATCCGTCGAGCAACTGGTTGCCAGCAACGCGGTGAAGAAGTCCACGACCCGCACCTCCGCCTGAGCGGCGCACCTTTCCTAACGGCTGACGATCCATCAGGCAGGCGGTCTCGTACCGGCTGCCTTTGTCTTGCCTGCTCATCCACCGGAAATGACCGGTAAGAAGACGCAAAAGATTTGATTGCCGGATAGCCCGCGCCCGGCAGCCACTGTTCTGTCATTCCAAATTGGTCGAGTGTGACTCGAGAACGCCCGCCGCGACGGATCGTCCGTGTTGTGCGCGCGTTTGTCGTCCGACCGTCCGTTCTTTGGGATGTGCCATGACCCGTATTTTCCGCATCACACTTTGCTCATTAGCTCTTCTTCTTCCGTTTTACGCAGTCGCGCAGGTCAAGCCGTTCTCGCACACGGGTATTGCCCGCGATGCGCAGCGCTACGAGACCGCCATCAAATCCAGCACCGGGCCGGTGGCGCATCGCGTGCCGGATCTGATGTCCGCCGCGCGCAAGGCGCAAGCCGCCGGTGATCAGCGCGGCGCTTCGCGCGCCTTCGCGATGGCCGTGGTGGTCGATCCCGATAACGCGGAAGCCTGGATCGCGCTGGCCAGCGCCCTGCTGGCGACAACTCCCGATCCCAAGAAAGCGTCCGAGCGCTACGACCTTCCCGTCAACGCCAGTGGCGCTGCCTATCGTGCCTATGAGCGGGCAAACTCTCCGGCCATGAAGGCGCGCGCGCTGGCGGTGTTGGGGCAGGCGCTGCAGCGCCGCTCGTATTGGCGCCCGGCGCTGGAGTCGCTGAAGACCAGCCTCGCGCTCGCCGAGAATGCCGAAGTCCGGCAGACCTACGACACCCTCCGGAACGAGCACGGGTTCCGCATGGTCGATTACGCGGTGGAGCAGGAGTCCAGCCAGCCGCGCGTCTGCGTACAGTTCTCCGAAAGCCTGCAGCGCGGCCAGGACTTCGCCAAGTTCGTTTCTGTCGATGGCAAGGACGCGCAGGGCGTCGTGGCCGAAGGCAAGCAGCTTTGCGTCGAGGGGCTGTCGCACGGCAAGCGCTATGAAGTGAATGTGCGCGCGGGTGTGCCGTCAGATGTCGGCGAGGTGCTGGAGAAGCAGGCCGAGCTGGCCATCTACGTGCGCGACCGATCGCCGTCAGTGCGGTTCACGGGACGCAACTACGTGCTGCCGAGCCGCGGTCAGTCCGGCATTCCGGTGGTGACGATCAACACCGACAAGATCGCGGTGGAGGTCTATCGCATTGGTGATCGCAACCTCGCGACGACGCTGAACAACGGAGACCTGCAGCGGCAGCTTTCCAGCTACGAGCTTGAGCAGCTCAAGGACCACACCGGCTCACGCGTCTACAAGGGCGAGATGGGTGTCGTCACGCGCCTCAATGAGGAGGTGACGACGGCCGTGCCGGTCGGCGACGCGGTGCCGGAGCTGAAGCCAGGCGTCTACGCCATGATCGCCAAGCCGACCCAGGGCCGCGAGGAAGGCAATGCGCTGGCGACACAGTGGTTCATCGTTTCCGATCTTGGCCTGACCACGTTGACCGGCGACGACGGCATCCATGCGTTCGTGCGCTCGCTGGCGACGGCGGAGCCGATGGCGGATGCGCGCGTCAAGCTCGTTGCCCGTAACAATGAAGTGCTCGGCGAGACCAAGTCCGATGCGCGCGGCTATGTGCGTTTCGAGCCCGGCCTGAAGCGTGGCGAGGGTGGCATGGCGCCAGCCCTTCTGATGGCCGAGGGCAAGTCGGGTGACTACGCCTTCCTCGATCTGACGTCTTCGGCGTTCGATCTGTCGGATCGCGGCGTCAAGGGACGCGAGCCTCCGGGGCCGCTGGACGGCTTCCTGTTCACCGAGCGCGGCGTCTACCGTCCGGGCGAGGATGTGTTCCTGACCGCGCTGGTGCGTGATCGCGCCGGCAAGGCGGCAGGCATGCCGACGACCCTGATCGTGACGCGTCCCGATGGTGTCGAGCATCGCCGCTTCGCGCTGACCAATGAGGAACTGGGCGGCCGCACCGCCACGCTGGGCCTCGCCACTTCGGCCATGACCGGCACGTGGCGTGCCCGGCTGCATGCCGATCCCAAGGCCGATCCGCTGGCCAGCGTCGCGTTCCTGGTCGAGGACTTCGTGCCCGAGCGGCTCGATCTGAAAATCGATCCGCTGACTAAGACGCTCATTCCGGATGAAGCCGGTACGCTGAAAATCACGGGCCGCTATCTCTACGGCGCGCCAGCCGCCAACTTGGCGATCGAGGGCGACATCGTCGTCAAGGCGGCGACCAAGGATCTCGACGGCTATCCGGGCTACAGCTTCGGTCTTGCCGACGAGAAGGTTACGGCGGTGCGCAAGCCGCTCGAAGGCCTGCCCAACACCGACGCCAAGGGCGGTGCCGATGTGGCGGTCATGCTGCCGGCGGTCACGCGCACCGCGCGTCCGCTGGAAGCCGAGATGCTGCTGCGTCTGCGCGAGCCGGGCGGGCGCACCATCGAGCGCTCCGTGACGCTGCCGGTCGATGTGAAGACCGAGCGCATCGGAATCAAGCCGCTGTTCAAGGATATGCAGGTCGGCGAAGGCGACACGGCGTCGTTCGAGGCGATCCTGCTCGATGCCGACGGCAAGCGCGCCGCGGCCAAGAACGTCCGCTGGCAGTTGCTGCGTCTCGACCAGCGCTGGCAGTGGTACAGCCGCGATGGCCAGTGGACCTATGAGCCGGTGACGCTGACCCGCAAGGTGGCCGACGGCGTGTCAGACGTCAGCGCCGAGCAGCCGATCCACATCGCCTCCAAGGTCGACTGGGGCCGCTATCGGCTCGAAGTGACGTCGGAGGAATCCGGTGGTCCGGCGTCCAGCGTCATCTTCCGCGCCGGCTGGTTTGCGACCGACAATGCCGACAGTCCGGAGATGCTGGACGTTGCGCTCGATAAGCCGATGTACAAGGCGGGCGACAACGCGCGGCTGAAGATCACCGCGCGGCAGGCTGGCCGTGCGCTGGTCGCGGTGCTCGGCGAAGGGCTGCTGACCAGCCGCGAGGTCGAACTGCCGGCGGGTGGCGGCGAGGTCCAAATTCCGGTCGATGCCAACTGGGGTCCGGGCGCCTACGTCACGGCCATGCTGTACCGTCCGATGGACGAGAAGGCCAAGCGGATGCCGAGCCGCGCCATTGGCGTCGCCTGGCTGCCGCTGGATCACAGCGCACGTACGCTCAACGTTGAGCTCGGCGTCGAGCAGAAGATCCGCTCCGGCGCCATGTTGACCGTGCCGGTCAAGCTCAGCGGCATTGCGGCTGGTGAAGAGGCACGGGTGACGGTTGCCGCCGTCGATCTCGGCATTCTTAACCTGACGCGCTATCAGGCGCCGGCGCCGGAAGGCTGGTTCTATGCCCAACGGCGTCTCGGCACCGACATCCGCGATTTCTACGGCCGGCTGATCGACGGCATGCGGGCGGATCGCGGCACGCTGCGGTCGGGTGGCGACGGTGCAGCGCTTTCGATGCAGGGCAACACGGCGGTCGAGGAAACCGTGGCGCTGTACTCCGGTATTGTGAAGGTCGGTGCCGACGGCACCGCAAAGGCGGAGTTCCAGATGCCGGACTTCAATGGCACTGTGCGTGTCATGGCGGTGGCCTGGAGCAACGACAAGGTCGGGCACGCGACGGCTGACGTCATCGTGCGCGATCCGGTGGCGCTGACCGCGTCCGGTCCGCGCTTCCTGACACTCGGCGACGAGGCGCGTCTAGAAATCGATCTGCACAACGTGGAAGGTCCGGCCGG
The DNA here is from genome assembly GCA_023412745.1 of Pseudomonadota bacterium. Classification (GTDB taxonomy): domain Bacteria; phylum Pseudomonadota; class Alphaproteobacteria; order Rhizobiales; family Hyphomicrobiaceae; genus ZC4RG25. Next base: position 4,423 of record JAEZBZ010000057.1, read on the forward strand.
CGCCATCGACGTGACCGTCGATCAGACGGGGCCGAACGGCAGTCCGGCGACCGTGCTGTCGCGCAGCGTCACGCTGGCGATGGACCAGCGCAAGGCTGAGCGTCTCAGCATCAAGCCGCAGGACGTCGGTGCGTTCACCTATGACATCACGGCGCGCGGTGCGTCCGGTGTTGCGGTGAAACGGCGCCTGTCGTTCGACGTCAAGCCGCCGGCCGGTGATATCCGCCGGGTAACGGTGAGCAAGCTCGCGCCTTCGGGCGGCAAGGTCAGGCTCGGCGCCGATCTGGTTGCCGACATGATCCCCGGCCAGACGCGCGTTGCCGTTAGCGTCGGCCCGATGGCGAGCCTGGATGTGCCGGGCCTGCTGACCCAGCTCGACCGCTATCCGTATGGATGCGCCGAGCAGACCACCAGCCGCGCGCTGCCGCTGCTCTATGCCAACCAACTCGCGGTGCAGTCAGGTCTGCCGCGCGATGGGGAGCTGAAATCCCGCATCGAGAAGGCGATTGATCGCGTGTTCGAGATGCAGGACTCCTCGGGTGGCTTCGGCATCTGGGGGCCGAGCGGCGCGGATATGTGGTTGACCAGCTATGTCTCGGAATTCCTGACGCGGGCTCGCGAACAGGGCTTTCCGGTGAAGCAGCAGGCCTTTGGGCAGGCGCTGGACCGGCTGCAGAACTTCGTCAGCTATGCCCAGGACTTCGAGAGGGGCGGCGAGGCGCGGGCTTATGCACTCTATGTGCTGGCACGCAACGGCCGTGCGCCGATCGGTGAGCTGCGTTACTACGCCGATACGCGCATCGACCGTTTCTCTACGCCGCTGGCCAAGGCGCAGATCGGTGCGGCGCTGGCAATGCTGGGTGACCGGGAGCGGGCGGAGCGCGTGTTCCGCCAGGCCCTCGGCACGGCTGAGCCGGATGCTGCGCTGCGCCAGGACTTCGGCTCCAGGCTGCGTGACAGCGCGGCGCTGGTGACGCTGGCCAGCGAGACCCTGGTGGCGCGCGAGGATGCATCGCGTCTGGCCAGTGCGCTGGCGGAAGCCCAAAATACGCGCACCTACACCTCGACGCAGGAGCAGGCGTGGATGTTGCTGGCGGCGCGTGCGCTGGCTGAGGAAAGCCGTGAGACGACGCTCTCGGTCAACGGCGCGGCGCACAAGGGCAACCTCAACCGCAACCTGTCCGTGGCCGAGGTGACCAAGGACGGCCTAGTGATCCAGAACGACAGCAACGCGGCCGTCGACGCGGTGATCTCGGTGATCGGGTCGTCGCTGATGCCGGAGCCGCCGATTGCTCGCGATTTCCGCATCGAACGCGCCTACTACACGCTCGACGGCAAGCCGGTCGATCTTAAGAGCGCCATGGGCGGCAATGGCCAGTTACGCCAGACCGATCGTCTCGTAGTGGTGCTGAAGATCGAGTCGGACACCGCGGGTGGCCGCGTCATGCTGGTGGATCGCCTGCCTGCCGGCCTGGAAATCGAAAACCCGCGGCTGATCGACAGCGCGGATATCAAGAGCTTCGAATGGCTGAAATCGGCAGTCCAGCCGGAGCACACCGAGTTCCGCGACGACCGTTTCGTGGCTGCCTTTAACCTTTATGCCAAAACCAACCGTGAGGGCGGCGACAGCGAGGGCGATGAGGCGTCCAAAAAGGCTGCATCGTCGGCAACCGTTGCCTACATGGTGAGGGCGGTGACGCCGGGCAGCTTCGTGCATCCGGCCGCGACCGTTGAGGATATGTATCGTCCGGATCGTTTTGCCCGGACGGCATCGGGCAGGCTTGAGATCCTGGCGCGGGAGTAATCACACGTGGCTATCGTCGCACCGGCGATCACGAAGTACGGGCGGCGGCGCTGGATCATCGGCGCCGTCCTCACGCTTGCGCTGCTGCTGCCGCCGGTCGGGCTGTATGCGGCGGTGCGCCTGTCGATGGAAGCGTTGGGGCCGCCGCCGCTGGAACGCGCCGACCGGCTGTCGGTGACGGTCGTCGATCGCAACGACAACCTGCTGCGCGCCTTCACCACGCCGGAAGGCCGCTGGCGGCTGCCGGTCACGGTCGATGCGGTGGACCAGCGTTATCTCGACTTGCTGTTCAATTTCGAAGACCGCCGGTTCTATGAGCATGGCGGCATCGACGTGCTGGCCATGGCGCGCGCCGGGTGGCAGCTCGTCGCCCATCAGCGCATCGTCTCAGGCGCTTCGACGCTGACCATGCAGGTCGCGCGTCTGCTGGATGGCGAGCATATCCGCACCGCGTCCGGCAAATGGTGGCAGTCGATCCGCGCGCTGCAACTGGAAGAGCAGCTCTCGAAAGCGGAGATCCTGGAGCTGTACCTCCGCCTGGCACCATTCGGTGGCAACATCGAGGGCGTGCGGGCGGCGTCGCTGGCCTATTTCGGCAAGGAGCCGCGCCGCCTCTCGGTCGGCGAAGCGGCCCTGCTGGTGGCGCTGCCGCAATCGCCAGAAGTGCGCCGTCCGGATCGCGCACCCGATGCCGCACGGCGCGCCCGTGACCGCGTGCTGGAGCGTGCCGTCGAAGGCGGTGTGATCAAGGAAATCGAAGCCGAGCGTGCGCGGCAGGAGATCGTACCGAACGCGCGGCGCGATTTTCCCAAGCTGGCACCGCATCTGTCGGAAACCGAAACGGCGCAGTTTCCGCAGCAAAAGCTGCATCGCCTGACCATCGAACGTGACCTGCAGGGCCAGCTCGAAACGCTCGCCTACCAGCATGCGCGTGCGCTGGGCCAGCGGCTGACGGCGGCCATGCTGGTCGTCGATCATCGCAGCGGGGAGGTGCTGGCGCATGTCGGATCGTCCGACTACCTGGATAAGTCGCGCCTCGGCCCTATCGACATGGTCAACGCCATCCGGTCGCCCGGCTCCACGCTGAAACCGATGATCTACGGTCTGACCTTCGAGGCAGGTCTCGCTCACCCCGAAACGTTGATTGAGGACCGGCCGACCCGTTTCGGGCTCTACAATCCGAAGAACTTCGATGAGGATTTCCGCGGCGCGGTGACGATCCGCGATGCGCTGGCGCATTCGCTCAACATTCCTGCGGTGAAGGCGCTGAATGCCGTCGGGCCGGCGCGGCTAGTCAGCCGCATGTCACGTGTCGGCCTGGCCCCGGTCCTGCCAAATGACGAGGAGCCGACGCTGGCCATTGCGCTCGGTGGCATCGGTCTCAGCCTGCGCGATCTGTCCGCGATCTATGCCGGATTGGCACGTGGCGGCGAAGCCGTGACGCTGATGCACCGGCGCGAGGCGGAAGGCCGGCTGGCACTGCCCGCACGCCAGATTGCGGCCGAGCGCCGGCTGCTGTCGCAGACCGCTGCGTGGTACGTCACCGACATCCTGAAGGACGCGCCGCCGCCCGCCAACACTATCGGCGGTCGCATCGCCTACAAGACTGGCACGTCATATGGCTACCGCGACGCCTGGGCGATCGGATACGACGGCCAGCATACGATTGCCGTGTGGGTCGGACGCCCCGATGGCGCCTCGACGCCGGGCATGACGGGCCGCACCGCCGCCGCGCCGATCCTGTTCGACGCATTCCAGCGCGTCGGCCAGTCGCGCGCGCCGCTGGCCTCGGCGCCGCCCGGCGCCCTGTGTGTCGCGGGCGCCGACCTGCCACCGCCGCTGAAGCGTTTCAACGAACCCGGAGAGGACAGGCAGGCGAGTGGGCATCTCGAACCGCCGGTGCTGATCTCGTTCCCGCCGGATCGTTCCGAGCTCGAAGTCGACGCGGCCGATGACGTCGTTCAGCTCAAGGCCGACGGCGGCGTGCTCCCGCTGACCTGGATGGTAGACGGCGCCCCGATTGCCTCGGAAGGCCACCGCCGTGATGTCACCTGGCAGCCGGATGGTCGCGGATTCGTTCGTCTCACCGTGACCGACGCTAAAGGCCGGGTTGACCGCGTCACCGTGCGTTTGCGGTAGCTGACAGTCCGCCGCATCGATCGTCAGGCGGAGACATCCGGCTGCCTATAACTTGTTTTTGATCGGCAGACTGTCACATAGAGGCACTGGCCGGTCTTGCCGATGGCGCGTAGGCTATCATCCAAGGAGGGCCACGAAAGGCGAACCAGATGATCGCGGTACCTATCATCGGCGCGCTTGCCCGTCGGAGCTTGACGATCGCTGCCGTCGCTGCTGCCGCGTCCTTGCTCGCAGCCTGCGAAGAACCAGCGGCCAGACTTCCCGAAGCCCAAGCGAGGCTAGATCAAACCACCGTTTCGGGCGTATCTGCTGGCGGCTACATGGCTGGCCAGTTTCAGATGGCGCATGCGCGGGACGTGATCGGCGCTGGCATCATTGCCGGAGGGCCGTATGGCTGCGCCGAAAGCTTCTATGCGGACATCATGCCGGGGCCGGGCGGGGCGTTCTTCAACCTGTCCAAGGCCGTCAACGGCTGCATGCTGAACGCGCTGCAGCAGAACTGGGGCGTCCCCGATCCGGCGCAACTCGCCAAGCGCGCGGGCGAACTGGCGCAGCAGGGCAAGATCGACCCGGTGGATCACGTGCGCGGCGACCGCATCTATCTGTTCTCGGGGACTTCGGATCGCACAGTGGTTCCGGCGATCGTCTCGGCTGCCGTTGATTATTATGTGGCGCTCGGCGTGCCGCAGCAGCAGATCGCCTTCGTGCGCAATTTGCCCGCTGGTCATGCCTTCGTGACCGATGGCAAGGGCGAAGCCTGCGATGAGACCGCGTCGCCCTATATCGTCAACTGCAAGTACGATCAGGCTGGCGCGCTGCTCGGCCATTTGTATGGGCCGCTCAATCCGCGCGTGGCCGAGCCCGCGGGACAGCTTCACACGTTCAACCAGGGTGAGTTCGTCAAGGATCTGGGCGATCACGGCCTCGGCGACGCTGGTCTCGTTTACATCCCGCCGCAATGCCAGTCGTCGGCGGATTGCCGCGTGCATGTCGTGTTTCATGGCTGCGCGCAGAATACAGGCTCTATCGGCACCACATTCGCCACCGACACGGGGTATCTGTCCTGGGCCGACAGCAATGCGCTGATCGTTCTGTTTCCGCAGGTCAAGCGCACGCCGGCCAACCCGCAGGCCTGCTGGGATTGGTGGGGGTATACCGGCCGCGAGTTCCTGACGCAGGCGGGACCGCAGATCATTGCTGTAAGACGGATGCTGGAACGACTGGCCGCGCCGCGATCCATGATCTAGCGCAATGCGCGCGGCACGGCCGGGACCATTGTGCGTGCGTGAGCTTGCGCGATCTTCTACCGTGCGCAGCGCACGTCAGACGGGGAGGGGGAAATTGAGTTACGCTGGGCGAATTGCGCCACGTCATACCACGGACCGGGCCAAAGGTTGGACCAGGGATTGGCAGTGGCAGTCTGGCAGACGCGATGCAGGCGCCGCCGTTGTGGGCCTCGCCGCGCTCGGCCTGTGGGTCGCCTCCGCGATCATGTCGCCGACCGTCATGTCGGAAACGCACACCGATGAGCGCACCGTTGCGCGCGATGGCAGTCAGAACCCCAGCCCCGTGCGCAGCACAAGCCGCGAGCACCTGATCGGCGGTTACGGTGGCGTCACCTATACGATGCCAAGCGCTGTTCGCCTCAGCAATCCGGACGCCACGGATTTCACGATGTCCGGGTTCGAATGGATCGGCCGTCCGTTCAAATCTCCGATCTATTACGGCGTCCGCACGCAGCACTGGCTGCCCGAGGCGATGACCGGCACGATGGTCGATTTCACCCACGCCAAGGCGATCGCCGTAGCCGATGACGTCGCCCAATTCTCCGGCAAGCTGGATGGCCAGCCGCTGCCGCAGTCGGGCCAGGTACGCGGCGTCTTCAAGAACCTGGAATTCAGTCACGGCCATAACATGCTGACGCTGAACGGCCTGCTGCGCATGCCGTCGTCCTGGTGGCCGGTGCGGCCGTACTTCGGGCTGGGCGGCGGCGTCTCGCTGCCGCATTCCGAGGTTGGGCTGCACAGCGCGCCGTCGCGGACCTACGAATATCAGTTCGCAGGATTCGTCGGGCAAGGGCTGGTGGGCGTGCAGATCCCGCTGGGCCGCGTTTCGTTGTTCTTTGAATACAAGTTCAGCTATGCCCCCTACAGCGTGCCGCTGTCCCAGGAACCGTACGGGCATCTGCTGGTCACCGATCTGTGGCGGCAATTCCGCGCCTGGATGAGCGGCGAGAAGCCGCCGGGCGGTACGCTGACCACGACGCTGTCGACGCATCACGCCATCAGCGGCGTCATGGTCCACGCCATACCCGGGCGTACCGCGCGGTGAAGCGCGCAACCGGCCAAGCCGGTTGCTGGCTCGTATGTTGAGGCCGGACGGCTAAAACTGGGCGGGCCGCTGTTGCACCGGCTTGACCGTTGGGTAGCGATGATCGCCGCTGGCCGGCGACAAGGTGTTTTGCGAAGGCTCGGCGCAGGCATCGCGGAACCATGTCGCCAGGAAGTCCAGCAGCACGCGCAGCTTCGGCAGCACATGCTTGGGGCTTGGATAGACCGCCCAGACAGCCGAGTTGGTTTGCAGCTCATAATCCTTGAGGACTCGGACAAGCTGCCCCGAGGCGATGTCTTCGCGCACGCGAAGCTCCGACGTCTGCAGCAGTCCGTGGCCGTCGAGCGCGGCGTGGCGCAGGATTTCGCCGTTGTTGGAGCGCAGGCGGCCGCTTACCCGGATCTGGACCTGCTCCTCGCCGCGGGTGAACGACCAGTTCCAGTCGTCGCCAAGCACGAAGCAATTGTGGCGGGCCAGATCCCCCGGCGTCTGCGGCGTGCCATGGGTTTTGAGGTAGAGCGGCGAGGCGACGACGACCTGATAGGCGTCCGCCAGCCTTTTCGCGATCAGGACCGAGTCGGTCAACACGCCGGTGCGGATGGCGACGTCGTATCCCTCGTCCTGCAGGTTGACGTTGCGATCGTTGAGATCGATCTGGATTTCGATGTCGGGATAGGTGCGCATGAAGGCGCTGATTGCCGGCGCGACGAACAGGCGTCCATAGCTTGCCGGCGCCGAGATTTTCAGTTTCCCTTTCGGGCGGGTGGCATTGTCGCCGACCGAGGCCTGCGCGCTTTCCAGTTCGAGCAGGATGCGTTCGACATGCGCGAGAAAGGTGACGCCTTCCTCGGTGATGCGGATGGAGCGCGTGGTGCGATCGAAGAGGCGGACTCGCAGTTCGTCTTCCAGCGCCTGAATGCGCTTGGATATCGTGCCAGGTGTTAAACCGAGCTCAGTTCCGACGGATGACAGATTCTGCACCGCGGCGACGCGGGCAAAAATCCGCAAATCCTGTATGTCCATATCAACTTCCCCAGTCCCCCAGAACGTTGTCGGGCATCCTGACGAAGCAAGCGCGGTGCAGGAAATGAGAGATGCTTGTGCTGTCGCGCCATATATCCTGGCGTACGATCAGCGGGCCTCCCTGTCACGCGCTCGCAAAAACGCCCTATCGCGCGCTCCCCCGAGCACGCCGATAGGAGAAACTACCCCAACAATATCAGACTAGAATGACCGATCGTGTCAAAAATATAGACACCCGGCCGGCGATCTCTCCGCCTTTGGCAGTAGACGCGAAGTATGTCGCCGGCAATCAGAAGCGGCGCAGCAGCCGCTCCAGGTAATCCAGCTCCAGCAGCGGGCGCGCTGGTTCGCCGAGTCGCTTGCGCAACTCTTCCAGAATCTCGCGGGCGCGCTGGACGTCAATCTCGTCGGGAACGCGAACTGACGTGCCTGGATCCGGGCCTTCGGACCGCTGGGGACGGCCCAATGGATCGCGTGGCGCGTCGCCGGCCGGCCCCTGGCCGAACCGGGATGGCATCTGGCGCAGCATCTGCTCCGCCATCGACTGGGCACCCTGGCGGAGCTGCTCCAGTGCGCGTGACTGCTCGCGCGTGGCGCCTTCCAGGTCGCCCTGCTCCAACGCGCGCTGGGCGTTTTCCATCGATTGCTCGGCGCCTTCGAACTGGCTCGGTGGGCGCATGCCAAACTGCTGCATGCCCTGACGCATCTGGCCGAGGCGATCGCGTAGCTGGCCCTGCCGGTTCCCGAGTTCACCGGCGCCGGGCTGCTGGCCTTGACCTTGACCGCCACGGCCCTGGTGCCCTTGCCGGCCCTGACCTTGTTGTCCCTGTTGGCCTTGCCGGCCGCGCTGACCTTGTTGCCCGCGTTGACCTTGCTGACCCTGCTGGTCGCCTTCGCCCTGGCGGCGCTGCTCGCCGAAGGTGTCGTCATAGAGACGCTGCTGCTGCCCGATGATGTCACCCATCTGGTCCATCATCTGCATCATTTGCTGGTTCTGCTGGCCGCCCTGTTGACCTGCCATCTGGCCAGCCTGCAGTTGCTCCATCAGCTCGCGAAGCTGGCTCAGCATCTCCTGGGCGGCTTCCTTGGAGCCCTGCCGCGCCATGTTCTCCAGGTTCTGCAGCATCCGCTCCAGGTCCTCGGGGCGGAGGAACTGCTGGTTCGGGTTCATGCCGTCCGGCATCTGCTGCATCGGCTGGTTCTGAGCCTGCCGCGCCAACTGCTGCATGAACTCGGCCATCGCCTGGCGAAGCTCCTGCATCAGGCGTGCGATCTCCTCGTCGGATGCGCCTTCTTCCAGCGCTTTCGAGAGCTGATCCTGAATTTCGCGCAGACGGCGCTCGGCATCAGTCAGTCCACCGCCGTCCTCGATCCTGAGCGCGACGTGCCAGAGTTGCTCCACCGCACTGCGCAGCGTGACCCGCGAGCCGTCGTTGGAAAGCCGGTGATAAACGGAACGCAGGCCGAGATAGACGTGCCGGTCCTGGATGAAGCCGTCCGGCTCCAGCGTCAGTGCATTGAGCGCTTTGGCGACGAGCTGGCGATAACGCGGGTCTTCAACCAGTTTGCGGCGTTGCTCGATGACGGCCCTGGCCAGCGGTTTGCTGAAGCGGCGCTGCGGCAGCACGATTTCGATCGGCTGGCTTTTGCCGACATTGCCGCCGTGATCCTTGGCCTGCAGCGTCATGCGCACTTTCATGCCGGCCCAGGGATGCGCGCCAAGCTCGTGAAAGCTCGTGGTCTCGGTCTCCTTGGCGTTGTGGCGCGGCAGGCGCAAATTCAGCAACGGCGGACGTTCCAGCGGCGGCCGCGGACCTTGGAGAATGTCTTCGCGCGCCCAACTGGTGCGCGGGTCGCCCGGCTGCGTGCGCGGACGCTCGAAGCGTGCCTCGGCGGAGGCGACGCCGTAGTCGTCCTCGATCTTGTAGAAAAGCTTCATGGCGCCGCGCACTGTACGCTCCGGCTCCTTAGTCAGCACGATGCGTGGCGCGCTATCGGGAATGACCCGGAAGCTCCATTCGGTAACATGGCTGCTGCCACCCAGCACGCGGACCGTGCCTGTGCCGGTCAATTCGGTGCGAACCTCGGAGACGTCGCCGGCCTGCTTGGGTTCCTGCCCCGGCACGGTGGCGGGTTCGCCGCCTTCTGGCGTCACTTGCAGGGAGAGCTGCCCGGCGCCGCTGGCGCGAACGATCAGCACGCTTTTGGCGGGGACTTCGAACGCGCCCGCTTGCGGAATTGCCGGCTTGAAGCCGCTTTGACCGCCATCCGCGAGCAATACCGGCGCCCGGCCGGTATACGGCGGCGGCGCGACCCAGGCATCGAGGCGGGCGGTGCTGGCCAATGCATCGGGGCCGAAGCGGAAGGCCGCTAGCAGGCGATCCTTTGCGCTGTCACCGACCATGGCGAGAAGCAGCACGACACCCAGCAGCAGCAGGGCGCGCAGCGCGAAGGGATCCTTGCGGTCGGTGCGCGGCTGCGGCGTGCCGACCTGAAGTCGGTCCATCAGGACTGCCAAACGTGCCTTGTGGGCCTGCCAGATGCGCGCGGTCTCTGGATTGTCGGCGCTGGACGTCAGCGTGTCTTCGTATGATGAGGCAGGGCGGTGCGGCACGCCCGATCGGCGCTCGATACGGCGAAGTGCCTCGTCGCGCGTCGGCCAGCGGACTCGCAGCACGGCGATCAAGGCCGCCAGCAGAGCGAGCGCGAACACGCCCAGCACGATCTGATGCGCCAGCAGCGGCAACCGCGTCCACAGGCCCGAGAACGAAACTGCGATGAACACGCCGACAACGCCGAGAACCAGCCAAATACGCGGCCAGACGGCCTCGAACAGCATGGCCAAGCGGCTCAGCCCGACCTTGCGCTCGAACTGACGCCCTTCAGGAGACGTGACTTGCTGATTCCTGAGCATGCCTTAGCCTAGCACGGCCTCACTAAAGTGCATCAGCATGTTTGCACTGCACTCTGCCTCACCTAACAGCCGTATCGCGTGTGAGTTGCATCGTGCGATGCAAAAAGCGGCGCGAAAAGGGCGGCTTGGCTCAGTTTCCGGTCAACCAGCCAGGGATCTTGTCGAGCCCGATCAAATCCTCGTAACTGGGCCGCGGCCGCACGACGGCATAGTCGTTTCCGCGCACGAGCACCTCGGGAACGAGCAGGCGCGAATTATACGTTGACGACATAACCGCACCGTAGGCGCCGGCCGTCATCACCGCGATCAGGTCTCCAGCGTCCAGCGGTGGCAGCCGGCGATCCTGCGCGATGTAATCACCCGTTTCGCAAACCGGTCCGACCACGTCCTGATTGACGGGTGGCAGATCGCGCTTGGCCTGCTCTACCGGCCAGATATCGTGATAGGCCTCATACAGCGTCGGCCGGATCAGATCGTTCATGGCGGCGTCTACGATGGTGAACACCTTGCCCGCGCCGTGCTTGGCGTAGATCACCCGCGTCACCAGGATACCGGCATTGCCGACAATCATGCGGCCGGGTTCGAGAACCAGCTTCAGGCCGAGATCGCCGACCGCGCTGCGCACCACGTCCGCATATTCATCCGGATGCGGCGGTACGTCGTTGGTGCCGCTGTAGGGAACACCAAGCCCACCGCCGAGATCGAGATGTTCAAGGTGATGCCCCTTGGCGCGCAGATCCAGAACCAGCTCGCGCATCAGCCGGAAGGCGTCGCGGAAGGGCGCGAGTTCGGTGATCTGGCTGCCGATATGCATGTGAATGCCGGCAATCTTGATGCCCGGCAGCTTGGCAGCATGATCGTACATGCGCGGCGCGTCGAGGAAGGGAATGCCGAACTTGTTTTCCGACTTGCCGGTCGAGATCTTGGCATGCGTCTTGGCATCGACGTCGGGATTGACGCGGATCGCGATGCGGGCGGTGCGGCCTTGCGCGACCGCAGCCTCGCTCAGAAGGTCGAGTTCGGGCTCGCTTTCGACGTTGAAGCCGAGAATGCCTTCGCTGATGGCATAGTCCATCTCCTGGCGGGTCTTGCCGACGCCGGCGAAGATGATCCTGTCGGCTGGGACACCGGCGGCGCGGGCGCGGCGCAGTTCGCCCTCCGATACCACGTCCATGCCGGCGCCGAGCCGCGCCATGGTCTGTAGTACGGCTTGGTTGGAATTGGCCTTGACCGCGAAGCAGATCAAGTGCTCGGAGCCGTGAAACGACTGCGACAGCACCTTGTAGTGGCGTTCCAGCGTTGCGGTGGAATAGCAGTAGAAGGGAGTGCCGACCTCTTCGGCGAGGCGTACCAGATTTACATTCTCAGCGTGCAGAACGCCATTGCGATAGCTGAAATGATGCATGGGTCGCCTGCGTCGTCTCCTGCGGGCCTCGTCCGGCCGATGCAGATTGGCTAGGGGTGCGGCGGCGCCGCGTCAAGGGTTTGCCCCGGTGGCGTGGCCGGGGCAGGGCAATTTGTCGTTGCGGAGCGAACGCGGCTTGCGTTTACTGCGCGCAAAATAGCCAGCCGAGGAAACCCCATGCAGTTCGAGACGCTGTTCCGCCCGGCGCGAGAGAAACCCGCTTCGGTCGCTCTCATTGGCGCTGGCGAGTTCGGCTTGTCGCTGATCGCCCAGACGCGGCGCATGCGGGGGCTCAACGTCACGGCGGTTGCGGACAAGGATCTCGGCCGCGTCGCTGCCGCGCTGGCCGCCATGGGTGTCCCGGCGAAACGTTGCGACAGCGCCAAGGCCGCGCACGATGCGATCGCCTCAGGCGCCGTTGCGCTGTGCGAGTCCGTTTCCGATTTGATGGCTTGCCCGATCGAGATGGTGGTCGAGGCGACGGGCGATGCCGAAGCCGGGACGCGCTTTGCGCTGGCCGCGATCGAGGCGGGGCATGGCGTGACCATGGTAACCAAGGAAGCCGAGTGCGTCGTCGGTCCGATCCTGGCCGCCAAGGCGCGCGCGGCGGGCGTCGCCTATACGCTGGTCGATGGTGATCAGCCAGCGTTGCTGATCGGCTTGGTGAGCTGGGCGCGAACACTCGGGCTGCCGGTCATCTGCGCCGGCAAGTCGAGCGAATATGATTACGTTTACGATCCCGACACACATGAGGTGACCTGGACCAGCGAGCGCGTGAACGCGCCGGGCATCTCTGGCCTGTGGCGGCTCGGCGATAACCGCGCGCTGACGGTGCAGGCGCGCGCCGAGGCCGTGACGGGGCTGCCTTTGCGCACGGTGCCTGATAACTGCGAGATGGCGCTGGTCGCCAACGCCACTGGCTTGCTGCCGGATCGCCCTGATTTTCATGCGCCTCTGACGCGCTCCGGTGAGCTGCCGGAGCTTTACATTCCGACGTCCGATGGCGGCCTGTTGAGCGGTCCCGGCAAGATCGACGTATTCAACTGCTTGCGCCGGCCGGATGAGGCAAGTTTCGCTGGCGGCGTGTTCGTGGTGGTGGGATGGGCAGATGAGCGCTCGGGCGCGCTGTTCCGCGGCAAGGGCATTCCGACTACGGCGGATGGCAAGTATGGCCTCGTCTATAACCCATCGCATCTGCTCGGTGTCGAAGCGCCGATCTCGATCATGGCGGCGGCGCGGCTGGACCATTCGATTCTGGATGACACCTACCGTCCGCTCGTCGATCTGACCGCGCGTGCCATGCGCGACCTGCCGGCCGGTCGTCGCCTGGATATCGTCGGCATGCGCCACGCCGTGCCGGATCTGGAGCCGGGCCTGTCACCGGCGGCGCCGGTCGCTGATGGTCAGCCGCTGCCGTACTACATGGCGGTCGGTGGTGCGCTGACGCGCGCGGTAAAAGCCGGCGAGTACATCACTGCGGATTGCGTCGAGAAGCCGACCGACTCGGCCCTGTGGCGCCTGCGCGCAGAACAGGATGCGATGTTCCTGAGGCAATAGCCGGATTGCCGGCGCGCGCGCCGCCCCATCAGAGCCGGCGCGCGGGTGCGCGCATCGGCGTGAAATCAAAAGTGGTGCCGGCAGAGGGACTTGAACCCCCGACCTACCGCTTACAAGGCGGTTGCTCTACCAACTGAGCTATGCCGGCGAAACGCGTATCTCGATTGCGCCGCCTTATATCGAATGGTGCACGCTCTGGCCAGCGGTCGCGCCAGATTTGACCAAGGACCGGAAAAATCGGTGATTTCGGCAAGTCATCGTGGATTTCGTGCAACTGCAGGGTGAGATAACGGTAAGCATATAATCAGAATAGCAAGGGCTTAAGCCTTTATTCGCTGGTATATGGTGATTAATCAGAGATCACCCATTCGCGAAAGGCGAGGAGTTGAGAATGCGGCCCATGCACCTGTTCGTCGCGCTCGCGGCCCTGCTGACCTGCGGCATGGTCGCCGCACAGCCGGCCGGAGCCGGAGGTTACGATCGCGGGTATTCCTATTACCCGGCGTATCAGCCTGTTTATTACAAGAAAGCCTATCCGCGCCGGAAGTACCACGCCCGTCGTCCGGTCGTTGCGGCCTATATCGTCACCGACCCGTATGCCTATCGCTACGAGCCGCGCGGCTACTATCCCTATTATGACTCGGGCTACTGGCGCCCGCAGTGCAGCACGCGCAATTCGTGCGTGCCGACCGCGTTCCAGCCGCCGTATTGGAAGGCCTGGGGCTACGAAAAGCGCCACCGTTGGCACCATCGCGAGTTCCACAGCGTCTACCACGGCCGCATCAGGCCCTGGCACTGGTAAGCAGCATCGCGATCCGCGTGACGCAACAGATCGCCCGGCACATCTAATGTGCCGGGCGATTTGCATTCGGGGGAACTTGTGGAACGGCGCGAGGCCGCGATTTACGCCACTTTCAATGGGGCAGGGGTAAGGGTTGGCTCGATGTCGTCCGCCTCGATCAGCGCGATCAGCTTGCGGGCGAACTTCTGCGGGTTGAAGCCCCAGGTCGCGTTCAGACGCATGCTGGCTGACGCCTGGATCGCGTAGGCAATCGTGTCGTGACCGTGCTCCATGAACACGTCGCACAAGCGGCGTGCTGTGAACACCTCGATCATGGCGCGGAAACGCATCAGGGCCGCCAACTGGCGCGAAGGCTCCTTGCCGAGTCGGCTGTACAGGCTGGCTTCGACGATGGCGCGCTCGCGGCTGGAAAGGCGGCCACGCAGGAGCACCAGTCCGAAACCTTCGGTGATCAGGCTTTCCATCGCGGCGGCGAGATCTTCGGCCGGGACGACCGGTACGTCGCTGGGATCCCAGGTGATGGCCATAACGCGTGTCTCCTGCATCTCGTCAGTTTGGCTTGATGGCGCCGAAGGCGGTCCAGGGCGAACCGTTCAGCACGATGATTTGCTGCGGGCGGCGGTCGGCCAGTTCGAAATCGACGCCGTCGCCGATTCGGGTGTTCTGGCTGTCCTGCAGTTCGGAGCTGACAAAACGGAATGTGCGTCCGTCCTCGGCGCGAATGATGCCGGCGCCAATCTCGCGATGAAACTTGGTGATCTGCCCGTACATGATCGTCTCCGTCTTTTCTGGTGTCCGCTCGGCTTATGTGCCGGGTCGGATCTGAACGGGACCAGAATGACGGAGTTGGCCCGCGCGCGCTGTTCCGCGGGATACAGGGACGACGGATTGAAAATCAGGTCTTGCGGAGCCGGCTCCAGCCGCCCTTCAGGTCGGCGATGATCTCGCGGGCGGCATTGTGGCCGGGCGCGCCCGTGACGCCGCCGCCGGGATGCGCTCCCGAGCCGCACAGATACAGGCCGGTCACCGGCATCCGGTAATTGGCGTGGCCCAGCACCGGGCGCATGGAGAACAGTTGATCGAGTGAAAGCTGGCCGTGGAAGATGTCGCCGTCGATCAAGCCGAAGCGGCGTTCGAGATCCATCGGCGACAGCACCTGCCGGGCGATGACGCTGGTCCTGAAGTTCGGCGCATGCGCGGTCACCGTATCGAACACCACGTCGGCGAAGGTGTCCTTGGCGTCATCCCAGCTTCTGCCGTCCGGCAGATGAGGGGAGACATGCTGCACGAACAAACTGGCGACGTGCTGGCCGGGCGGCGCCAGTGCGGGCTCCAGCGTGCTCGGAATCAGCATCTCGACCACGGGATTGGCCGACCAGCCGTTCAGACGCGAATCGAGATAGGCGCGCTCCAGGTAGTTGACGGTTGGGCCAATGATGATGCCCGAGCCGTGATGCGGCGCGGCCGCCGTGCCGGGCCGGCACAGGAAATCGGGCAATTCCGACAGCGCGACATTCATACGGAAGGTGCCGGAGCCGGTTTTCATGCCGGTGAAGCGGGCGCGCAGCGCGGGGTCGATGTCGCCGTCGGCCACCAGATCGCGGAACAGCAGTTTCGGGCCGACATTGGCGGCAATCGCGCGGGCACGGATGACCTCGCCGGTTTCCAGCAGGATGCCCGAGACGCGGCCGCCTGCGGTGGTCACCTTAGCGACGGCCGCGCCGGTGCGGATCGCGGCGCCGCGATCGCGCGCCGAGGCGGCCATGGCCTGTGTGATCGCGCCCATGCCGCCGACAGCGTGGCCCCAGACGCCAGTCTTACCGTTCACCTCGCCGAAGCAGTGGTGCAGCAACACATACGCCGTGCCCGGCGTGTAGGGCGAGGCATAGGCGCCGACGATGCCGTCGAAGGCGAAGGCAGCCTGCACGATCTCGCTTTCAAACCATTCGGCGAGGAAATCGGCTGCGCTCTTGGTGAACAGATCGACCATCAGACGCTGGTCGTCGAGCGACAGGCCGAGCAGACGGCGGCCGATGCTCCCAGCCTTGATCAGCTCAAGGATACCGCCGCCGGCATTGGGCGGGGTCCGCAGGACCAGGTCGCGCAGGATACCGGCGGCGCGGTCGAGCGCTGCGTCGTAGGCCGGAAGGCGCTCGGCATCGCGGCGCGAGAATGTCGCGATCGCGGCTTGCCGATTGGCTAGCCCATAAGGCATCAGCAACCCGCGGCTGGAATCGATCGGCCAGAAGTTGGCGGCGGGGCGCTCCAGGATCCGCAGGCCGTGACGCGCGAGTTCGAGGTCGGCGATGACTTTCGGGTTCAGCAGGCTGACGGTGTAGGACGCGACAGAGTTGCGAAAGCCGGGGTGAAATTCCTCCGTAACGGCCGCACCGCCGACGACCGGGTTCTTTTCCAGCACTACGACTTCAAGGCCAGCCTTGGCTAGGTAGGCGGCGCAAGTCAGGCCGTTGTGGCCGCCTCCGATAATTGCAACGTCGTAGTGTGTATCGGCCATGTTTCGCCCGTCCCACGATCTGTCTCGGATCGACCGGCTGCGCGGTCGTTGAAGCGTTCGCGGCCAGATGCTACGACGCCTAGTCAAAGAAAAATACCTGGAGGAACAAATGGCCAAACGGCCCCTGCTGATGACCGGCTATATGATGCAGTTGATGGAGGATCAGCTCGATCAGCTTTTCGAGGTGCATCGTCTGCACAAGGCCGAGAACCGTGACGAACTGATCAGCAAGGTGGGCCCGACCATTGAAGCGATCTGCACGGGCGGTCATGCCAATGTGAAGGTCGACGACGCCATGATGGCGCGTATGCCCAAACTGCGCATGATCGGTAATTTCGGTGTCGGCTATGACAGCGTCGACGCAGCGGCCGCCGCAAAGCGCGGGATCGTCGTTTCAAATACGCCGGATGTGCTGACCGAGGAAGTCGCCGATACGACGCTGGGCTTGATGCTCATGACCGTGCGCGAGTTCCCGCAATCCGAGCGCTATCTGCGTGCCGGCAAGTGGGCGACGAACGGTGACTATCGTCTGACCCCCGGCAGCTTGCGTGACCGTAGCGTCGGCATTCTCGGCATGGGCCGCATCGGCAAAGCTATCGCCAAACGCTGTGAGGCATTCGGTCTGCCGATTTCGTACAGCACGCGCCGGCAGCAGCCGGATCTGGCCTACGCTTATTACCCGAACGCGGTGGAACTGGCTAAAGCGGTCGATACGCTCATCGTCATCGTACCGGGCGGCGCTGAGACGAAGAACATGATCAACGCCGAGGTGCTCCAGGCGCTTGGGCCCCGTGGCGTAGTGATCAACATGGCGCGCGGCACGGTGGTGGACGAGACCGCCCTGATCAAGGCGCTCAAGGACAACACCATACTGGCCGCCGGTCTCGACGTGTTCTGGAACGAGCCCAAGGTCAACCCGGAGCTCTTCGAGTTGGAGAATGCGGTGCTGCTGCCGCACGTCGGATCGGCGTCGATCCCGACGCGCAACAAGATGGGCCAGCTCGTCGTCGACAATCTCAAGGCCTTCGACGAAGGCAAGCCGCCGCTGACACCGGTGCCCGAGACGCCGTTCAACGGCTGGTAATTCGCAAGTCAGGGCCTGTCGAGCGGTCCTGTAGCGGATAAACCACGGCAAAAGCCTTGCGGGCGACGGGCCATGCGCCTAGGTTGCGCCCGCTCTTTCGCGCTTATATCGAGGCAAACGCCATGGGATTTATCGCTGACAGCCTGAACCGGATCCAACCGTCCGCCACCATTGCGGTTTCGACGAAAGCGCGCGAACTCAAAGCGCAGGGTCGCGATATCATCGCTCTGTCAGCCGGCGAGCCGGATTTCGAGACGCCGTCCAACATCAAGGACGCGGCTGTTCGCGCCATGTCGGAAGGCAAGACGCGCTATACCGACGTCGACGGCATTCCGGAGCTGAAAGCCGCGATCGTCGCCAAGTTCAAGCGCGACAACGGCCTGGACTACAAGACCTCGCAGGTCAGCGTCGGCACCGGCGGCAAGCAGGTGCTGTACAATG
>JAEZBZ010000119.1 GCA_023412745.1 Pseudomonadota bacterium
TCTCAGCAACCTCGGTGATCCAGGCGCTTTCCTCAACCAGATGATGCTCATCCCATTCGCCTTCCATCGTCACGGTGGCCACCACGTTGTGGCTGCCCGTGAGCGCGCGATAGTCGGCAGGCATGAAGTTCTTTTTGATCGAGCTGTAATCGCCGTAGCGAAACGGGATCAATTCGTGCGGGGAAAGCCACGGATGACGGCCAAGGCTTAGATCCCAGTAATGATGATGGGCGTCGATGATCGGCAGTTCACGATCGGTCACGGCGCGGCTCCAGGCGATTGAAAAAAGGGGCGGGCCTTGCATGACCCGCCCTCGGTTCGCGAGATCAGTTCTTGGCCAAGCCAAGTTCCTTGAGCAGCTCGCCCGCCGTCTTGGTGAAATCGGCGGCGGCCTTCTTGAACTCCTCCGACGTCTCCCACATCGGCGTGATGCCGCGATCCATCATCATCTTGCGAGTGTCTGGATTGGCGTGGGCCTTCTGGGCAGCCGCGACCAATTTGGAGCGGACGTCATCCGGAATGCCTTTCGGCAGCACCAGCGAGAACCAGTTGAGATAGGTCCAGTCGAGGCCGGTGGCTTCCTTCAGCGTCGGGGCATCCGGGAAGCTCGACAGCCGTTCCGGTGCCATGATCGCGAGGACCTTGACCTTGCCGCCGTCCGACAGGGCTTTCGCCTCGATCGGCGACACGGTGAGGAACGACAGGCCGCCCGCGGCCAGTTCGTTGAGCGCCGGAGCACCACCTTGGCTGGGCACGAACTTCACGTGATCGGCTGGCATGCCGATCGCCTTGTTCAGACCGGCAACCGCGAGGTGCCAGGCGCCGCCCATGCCGGTGCCGGAATCCGACAGTTCGTGCTTCTTGGAGGCCTTTATAGCCGCGATGACGTCCTTGGCATCCTTGTACGGTCCGTCCGCCTTCACGGTGATGCCGGACGGGATCGTCGACACGCGCGATACGAGATCGAAGGAGTCGGGTGAAATATCGCCCATGCCGAGCGCTTTATAGGTCGCGATCTCGGCGGTGGCGAAGCCGATGGTATAGCCGTCCGGCGTTGCGTGGGCGATTGCGGTGTGACCGGTAATGCCGCTGCCGCCGGTGCGATTGACAACGTTGATCGGCTGGCCAAGTTCTCGTTCGAGGCTGGCGGCCAGAATGCGCGCGACGGTATCGCTACCGCCGCCGGCCGCCCATGGCACGATCATCTGGATAGGCCGGTTAGGGTACTGGGCCAGCGCAGCGCCTGCGGTCAGGGCGGTGACGGACAGCGCGGCCGCGGCGCTTATCAGTAGGCGTCTTGTCAGCATGTTGGGGACCTTCCCTTACGTTTCCTCGTTGGTTTCTGTGAGCGCTGGTTTTGCGCCGGATCGACTGTCAAAAATGCTTTGAGAAGCGCCTTCAACAGCCGTCGCGATGGGCCGCTTGAAGCGGCGGTCGTGCTTGACCCGGGCTCTTCAGGCAGCGGCCTGAAGCGCCTCGGTCAAGGCTTCGTTGATCAGCCGTGCACGGTCGGCCGCGGATTGTGCTGGTATCACGGACGCCATGGAGGCCGCGATCAGCATGGCGTTACGGGTCGCGCCCGGATGCGCGACGCCCTTGCCGGCGATGTCGTAGGCGGTGCCATGCGCCGGCGTGCAGACCGGGAAGGGGTATCCGCCGACCAGCGTCACGCCCTCCTCGAAGCCCATCATCTTCATCGCGATCTGGCCCTGGTCGTGATACATGGTCTGGACCGCATCGAAATCGCCGCGCTTGGCGCGCAAAAACACGGTGTCGGACGGGTAGGGGCCTTCGCAGATGATGCCCCGGGCCTTGGCCTCGGCGACCGCCGGCTCGATCTCCTCGATCTCCTCGCGGCCAAAGTTGCCCCCATCGCCCGCATGCGGGTTCAGCCCGGCAACGGCGATGCGCGGATTGGCGATACCGGCGGCGCGCATGCATTTATCGGTGAGCATCAGTGCCTTGACGACCGCCTCTTTGGTGATCAGCGGCGCGACGCCCGACAGCGGCACGTGTGAGGTGACCCGCGCGTTCCACAGATTGGGCAGCACGTTGAATTCGCGACCATGGGCGCTCGCGCCGATCGTTTCCGTGATCACCGCGATTTCATCGTCGTAGCTCGGCATCGCCTGGCGCATGGCGAACTTGTTGAACGGCGTAAAGGTGACGGCACCCGCGCCGCCCTTGGCCGCCAGTCGAAGCGCGCTGCGGAAGTTGGCGAGCGCAAAGCGACCACCGACTGCCGTGGCTTCGCCGAGCTTCACTGCCGCCGGATCGAGATTCTGCAAATCGACGAACAGCGCGCCATCGCTGAGTTCCGCGGCTGCGCTGCCGGCCGTCCAGACAGGAATGGAAACCTTGGCACCGGCGACTTTCTCGCCTTCCGCCAGCACGCGGCGATCACCGAACACGATAAAGTCGGCCGCCGCCCGGACCGCGCTGTCGGTCAGCATTTTAGCCGTCAGTTCTGGACTGACGCCGGAGGGGTCGCCCATGGCCAGGGCAACGACAGGACGCTCGGAGCGTGTGGCCAATCTATCCTCCCGGTATAAAGTTCTTGATTGCGATGATGATTAGCATGCGTCAGCCGTGACGCAACACCCATGCAGTGCGGGCGGCCTATCCCGGCCGGGCGTTCATTCTATGGCCGCGAGGAAAGAGGCCCATGCCTTACAGCGGTACAGTAATCACGGCGCGCAGGCCGCCCATCGAGCTTTCGCCGAGCGCGACGTCGCCGCCATGGCTGCGCGCGATATCACGGGCGATCGCCAAGCCGAGGCCCGTGTTGCCGGTGTCCTGGTTGCGGGCATGGTCCAATCGATAGAACGGCCGGAACACGTTTTCGCGCTCGGACGCGGGGATGCCGGGACCGTCGTCATCCACTTCGATGCGCAGCCACTCGCGTTCGGTGGCGGCGCGGATGACGATGCGGTCGCCGAACCGGGCGGCATTGCTGACCAGATTGATGACCGCGCGCTTGAACGCCTGGCGTTTCAACGGCAGTACCAGATTACGGCGGCGCTTACGAAACTTCAGGTCGATCGAGGTGCCGAAAACCTGGGCATCGTCGTAAATTTCTTCCAGCAGTTCGCGCAGGTTGGTCGGCTTGGCTTCCTCGCCGCCGTCGCCCTTGGCAAATGCGAGGTAGTCCTCGAGCATGTGCTGCATCTCTTTGACGTCGGTCTGCAGCGCGCGCACCTCCGGCCCGTCACCAAGCAGCGCAAGTTCGAGTTTGAAGCGCGTAAGCACCGTGCGCAGATCGTGGCTGACGCCGGCCAGCATGGTGGTGCGCTGGTCGACATGATGTTGGATGCGATCGCGCATCTCGAGAAACGCCTGGGTCGCCTGGCGCACTTCGCGGGCGCCGCGCGGGCGAATGTCGTCGGGTACAGGGCGGCCCTTGCCGAAGGCGTCCGCGGCATCGGCAAGGCGCAACACTGGCCGGATCTGATTGCGCAGGAACAGAATGGCGACGGTCAGCAGAACGATCGAGGTGCCGACCATCCACATCAGGAAGATGTGCGAGTTGGAGGCGTAGGTCTGCGTGCGCGTCGCGACGAAGCGCAGGATGGCGTCGTCGAGCTTGACCTTGATCTCGACGTGGCGGGAATTGCCGACCGTATCGACCCAGAAGGGCTGTTGCACCTGCTTGCGGATCTCATTCGAAAGCGTGCGATCGAGTAGCGAGAAGAAGGGCTTGGGCTGCGCCGCGGGCAGATCGCCGGCCGGCAGTCGCTGCATCGACAGGTTGAGCCGGTCGCGCGCCATTTCGATCAGGCGGCTGTATTCGTCTTCGTGCGGATAGTAGCGGTAGACGTCGATGATTGCCGCGATGTCGCGCGCGGTCGCCTCCGACAGGCGCCGTGTCACGGCCTGCCAGTGGCGCTCCATGAACACGAATGCGACGACGCTTTCCAGCAACACGATCGGCGCGATGATGATGATCAGCGAGCGTGCATACAGGCCCTTGGGCACGAGATTGCTGGCGCCGATGGCGGCGTTGGCTTTCAGCCACTCGGCCGCGGACTTGGCGCGGCTCCACCACGTCGGTGTCGTGATCTCGGGTGCGTTGTCGCGGGCGGCGACCATGCGTGACCTGCCTGCCTGGTGCCGCTAGTCGGCGTAAAGGATGTAGCCCTTGCTGCGGACAGTCTGCAGATAAACCGGGTTAGACGGGTCAACCTCGATTTTCCGGCGCAGACGATTGATCTGGACGTCGATGGCGCGCTCGCTGCCGGTGGAATCGTCGCTGGCCAGTTCGTGACGGGCGATGGCGATGCCGGGGCGCTGGGCAAACAGGCGCAGCAGATCACGCTCGCGCTCGGTCAGCTTGATGGTCTCTTCGCCGCGCTTGAGCTCGCCGCGTGCGATATGGAACACGAACTCGCCCATACGGACTTCATCGTGATTGCTCTGCAGTGCGCGACCGCGGCGCAGGATGTTCTTGACCCGCAGCACCAGTTCGCGCGGCTCGAACGGCTTGGGAAGGTAATCGTCAACGCCGGCTTCCAGCCCCTCGATGCGATCCTCCGGTTCAGACCGCGCCGTCAGCATGCAAATCGGCACTTCCGAGGTGGACTTCAGATAGCGGGCGAGATCGAGCCCGCTTTCGCCCGGCATCATGACGTCGAGGATGACCAGATCGAAGCGCAGCCCGCGCATGGCGGCGCGCGCCGCGGTCGTGTCGCCGGCCGGGGTGACGCGAAAGCCATGCTCGGATAGGTATCGCGAGAGCAGGTCGCGGATGCGCTGGTCATCGTCGACGATCAGCACATGTGGCGCGTCGTCGGGCGGACAATCGCGACGCTGCGATGCCTCCACGTCGGTCATGTCTACCCCTCCCTGTCGGACGCCCCGTTGACCGCGCTGGTCAGCAGCTTCTCGATCCGCGGCCGTTCCGGTTCTGCAATCATGCTGGCGAGGAATTGCCGGGCGATCGGTCCGGCGTCAGCGCCAAGCGTATCAAGTATCCTGGCAATGCGGTTGACCTGCAACGCGACCAGCCTGTTGGCCAGCGTGGCACCTTTTTGTGTCAAGAACAGGAGACGTTCGCGTCTGTCGGTTTCGCCCGCCTGTTGAAGGACATAGCCCTCGTCGACCAGTTGCTTGAGAACACGGGCCAGACTCTGCTTGGTAATCTTGAGGATATCAAGGAGATCGGCGACCCTCAGGCCCGGACGCCGGTTGACGAAATGCAGGACGCGATGGTGCGCGCGGCCAAAGCCGAACTCGGCCAGCATGGCGTCGGCCTCGCCGGTAAAGTCGCGATAGGCGAAAAACATCAGTTCGACATACTCGACCAAACCGTCGCGGCTGGCCGATTGCGCGTGCTGTCCATCGCTGTCGCCGCCCGCCGCTGGCTGTGCGCGCGCAGGAGATCCGGCATATATGTCAGTCATGTTGACTTATTAGGAGGCCATTGTTACCCGTGGCAAGTGCCTTCGCGCACCGGATTGCGAGACATCGCTGCCCGCGACCGGCTGGATCGGTTCGATCCGGCCCCAATGCGGCGTGACGGATTTCGCCGTATAATTATAACTTTGGCTGCTCCAAGGAGAGTGTGATGGCCGCTGCGCTCGTCCCGTATCATGACCGCGATGGGTTTATCTGGATGGACGGCAAGCTGGTGCCGTGGCGCGAGGCAACGCTGCACGTCCTGACCCACGGATTGCATTATGCCAGCGCGGTGTTCGAGGGCGAGCGGGCTTACGGAGGCGAGATCTTCAAGCTGACCGAACACAGCGAGCGTCTGTCGCAAGGCGGCCGCGACATGGATTTCGAGATCCCCTTCACGGTCGCCGAGATCGATGCGGCGTGCCGCGACGTCGTGAAAGCTAACAATCTGGTCGATTGCTATGTGCGCCCGATCGCATGGCGCGGCAGCGAGCAGATGGGCGTGTCGGCCCAGCAGGCAAAGATCCACCTGGCGGTCGCGGCCTGGGACTGGGGGTCTTACTTCGACCCGGCCGAGCGCCTGCGTGGCATCCGCATCACCAACGCGAAGTTCCGCCGTCCCGACCCGCGCACTGCGCCGGCCAAGACAAAGGCCGCCGGCCTGTACATGATCTGCACCCTGGAGAAGCATCGCGCCGAGCGCGCCGGATATGCCGACGCCCTGATGCTTGACTGGCGCGGCCATGTCGCCGAATGCACAGGCGCCAACATCTTCTTCATCAAGGACGGCGCGCTGCACACGCCGACCCCGGATTGCTTCCTCGACGGCATCACGCGCCGAACCGTGATCGGCCTCGCCAAGAAGCGCGGCATCGCGGTCAACGAGCGGACCATTATGCCGGAAGAGCTGAGCACGTTCTCGGAATGCTTCATTGTCGGTACGGCCGCCGAAGTGACGCCGGTGCGCGAGATCGGCGAGCACAACTATCAGCCGGGCCGCATCTGCGAGACGCTGCTGAACGACTACATGGCTGAAGTGCAGCCGAAGTAGTCTGCGCTCAGCGCCGCAAACGCAGTTTCATTTCAAAGCCCGGATTGCTTTGCGCGATCCGGGTTTTTTGCTGCTTTCGCCCTCGCGACACCCCTGTCGCGCAAGGACCGGCTATCCGCGGCGATAGTCACGGTTCTTGTCGATGATGGCGAACAGGATGAGGCTGAACGTGATCAGCCGGGCGACGTAATAGTAGGGCTGCTGCTCGTCGGATATCTCGCTCATGCCGAGTGCGACACGCGTCGCGCAATCCAGGCCGAAGGCGCAGGCGAACAGCAAAAAGAACCGGTCCTGAGTCCGCCGCCAGAATTTGACGAAGAACAGAGCGGCCACGAACGACGCCATGGCCACCGCACCCATCAGCGTATCCGCCATATTTCACTCCGCGTCCCAGATCAAACCGTAGAGAAGGATCGACATCGCGGCCAAGGCGATGGCGGTACGCGAGACCTGTAGGTCATTGTCAACGACCAGCTTGTCGAACACCAGCAGCAGGTTGCTGGCGGTCAATCCCGCGAAGCAAAGCCCGCTCCAGAGCAAAAGCCGGTAACTGCTCCGGGCGTAAGCCTGCAGCAGCAGCACGGTGCAGAAAAACGCGGTCAGCGCACAGAATGTATAGGTGAAAACCGCCATGCGTTAGCTCCCCCGCTTCAACTTGAAGGCATCGGCAAACTGGTTGATCCGATCCGGCTTGCTATGCACAAGCTTGGTCACCGGAATGAGGTGGTGGGAATAAAGCTCTATAAGTTTGTCGATTAGGAGTTCTACGCTCGGATCGGCGCATTCGAAGCGATAGCCGCCTCCGGTGGTCGACGTCACGAAGCCATTGGTGGACAATTTAGCGAGCAGTTCAGTCGCTTCCTCCGGCTGGACGTATAATCTGTGGGCGGTGCTCGCCGTATCCCAGGATCGTTCGCGGTTCTGGCGCAGCAGGATCAGCGCTTCCAGTTGGGCGATCGAGTCGATGTACTTGTCGATGAACTCTCGCACCTCCTCGGGAATGAGGTGATCTGCCATCCTTCCCCCTAGTTGGCAATCTCCGGTTGCTGCGCAGTTATCATGCTGAGCCGCGCATTACAACCTGACCGGGCAAGGCAATTTCGAAGTTTGTTCGGAACCGATCTGCGGATGATGCGTTGATTGCCGAGGGATCAGGGATTGGGGAAACAAATTCACGCACTGGTTGATTTTTACACTTTTTGCCATCTTTGACGTGTGTCGGTCCGTGAGCCGCTTAAGTCGAGGCAAGGAGTGTTTGAGCGCGTTTCGGTTTTGATATCCTTGCCGAGTGAGCGAGTTTATGACTTCAGCAGACGTTGCGACCGACGTAACCGGCCAAGTCGAGGCCAAGTCCGCCGGTGCCTCTTCGGCGCTCAACGGCTCCTCCCGCCAGCCTCGCGAATTGCGGCAACTGCTCGACGCGCTTCAAGCCGTGCGCGCGGGAAATTTCGCCGTTCGTCTGCCGTCTGACTGGCCCGACCTGATGGGCCGCGTCGCCGAGAGCTTCAACGATATCGTCGCCAGCAACCAGCGCATGGCGCAGCAGCTTGAAATCGTCGGACAGACGGTTGGCCGCGATGGTCAGACGCGCCAGCGCGTGCGCCTGGGATTGGCGAATGGGTCGTGGGCGGGCATGGAAGCGTCCGTCAACACGCTGATCGATGATCTGCTGTGGCCAACCACCGAAGCTACACGTGCCATCGAGGCGGTCGCGCAAGGCAACCTGCTGCAGACCATGCGGCTCGATGTCGACGGCCGGCCGCTGCGTGGCGAGTTCCTGCGTTCCGCCAACATCGTCAACTCGATGATCAAGCAGCTTGGCATCTTCACCTCGGAAGTGACCCGCGTCGCACGGGAGGTCGGCACCGACGGCAAGCTCGGCGGCCAAGCGCAAATCAGCGAAGTGACGGGTGTGTGGAAGGAGTTGACCGACAGCGTCAACTCCATGGCGAGCAATCTGACCGGTCAGGTCCGCAACATCGCCGAAGTCACGATCGCAGTCGCCAATGGCGATCTGTCGAAGAAGATCACCGTCGACGTCCGTGGCGAGATTTTGCTGCTGAAGGAAGCCATCAATACGATGGTCGATCAGTTGCGATCGTTCGCGGCCGAAGTGACGCGCGTCGCCCGCGAGGTCGGCACCGAAGGCCGACTTGGCGGTCAGGCCGTGGTGCCGGGCGTCGCAGGCACCTGGAAAGATCTAACCGACAACGTCAACCTGCTGGCCGCGAACCTCACCACGCAGGTGCGCAACATCGCCGAAGTTACCACCGCGGTGGCGCGCGGAGACCTGTCGCGTAAGATCACGGTCGATGTTCAAGGCGAAATCCTGGAGCTGAAGAACACCATCAACACGATGGTGGACCAGCTTAACGCGTTCGCCTCCGAGGTGACGCGTGTTGCTCGCGAGGTCGGCACGGAAGGCCGGCTCGGCGGCCAGGCCAATGTGCCCGGCGCCGGCGGGACCTGGAAGGATCTGACCGACAACGTCAACTCGATGGCGTCGAACCTGACCGCCCAGGTGCGCAACATCGCCGACGTGGCGACCGCAATCGCGGGCGGAGACCTTTCGAGCAAGATCACCGTCAATGTGAGCGGCGAGATACTGCAGCTCAAGGAAACCATCAATACGATGGTGGACCAGCTCAACGCGTTCGCATCCGAAGTTACGCGTGTGGCGCGCGAGGTCGGCACCGAAGGACGTCTTGGCGGTCAGGCCAACGTGCCGGGTGCTGCCGGAACGTGGAAGGATCTGACCGACAACGTCAACTCAATGGCGTCGAACCTGACGGCACAGGTGCGCAATATTGCCGAGGTTTCGACCGCGATCGCCAACGGCGACCTGTCCAAGAAGATCGACGTCGACGTGCGCGGCGAGGTGCTGGAACTGAAGCAGACCATCAACACCATGGTCGATCAGCTCAACGGCTTTGCTTCGGAAGTAACGCGTGTGGCGCGTGAAGTCGGCACCGAGGGCAAACTTGGCGGTCAAGCCATGGTGCGCGGTGTGGATGGCATCTGGAAGGACCTGACCGACAACGTCAACCTGCTGGCGGCCAACCTGACCACGCAGGTGCGCAACATCGCCGAAGTCACCACGGCGGTCGCGCGCGGAGACCTGTCGCGGAAAATCACTGTCGATGTGCGCGGCGAAATCCTGGAGCTGAAAGACACCATCAACACGATGGTTGACCAGCTCAATGCGTTCGCCTCCGAGGTGACGCGTGTGGCGCGCGAGGTCGGCACCGACGGCAAGCTCGGCGGTCAGGCGCAGGTGCCGGAAGTCGCCGGTACGTGGAAGGACCTGACCGACAGCGTCAACTTCATGGCTTCGAACCTGACCGCGCAGGTGCGCAACATCGCCGAGGTCGCGACCGCCATCGCGGGCGGTGACCTGTCCAAGAAGATCACCGTGGACGTGCGCGGCGAGATCCTTCTGCTGAAGGAAACGCTGAATACCATGGTCGAGCAGTTGCGCTCGTTCGCCGCCGAAGTGACGCGCGTCGCCCGCGAAGTCGGCACCGAAGGCCGGCTTGGAGGTCAGGCGGTCGTTCCAGGCGTCGCCGGCACGTGGAAAGACTTGACCGACGGCGTCAATTCCATGGCGACCAACCTGACCGATCAGGTGCGCAACATCGCCGAGGTGACGACCGCAGTGGCGCGTGGAGACCTGTCGCGTTAGTTGACCGTCGGTGTGAAGGGCGAGATTCTGGAGCTGAAGGACACCATCAACACCATGGTGGACCAGCTCAATGCGTTCGCCTCGGAAGTGACGCGCGTCGCGCGCGAGGTCGGCACGGAAGGCCGGCTTGGCGGGCAGGCGCGGGTTCCGGGCGTTGCTGGCACCTGGAAAGACCTGACCGACACCGTCAACGTAATGGCGGTCAATCTCACCGAGCAGGTGCGCGGCATCGTCAAGGTGGTGACGGCCGTCGCAAACGGCGATCTCAAGCAGAACCTGACCGTGCGCGCGATGGGCGAGGTCGCAGCGCTAGCCGATACCATCAACAACATGACCTATACGCTGGCCACGTTCGCCGATCAGGTGACGACAGTGGCCCGCGAGGTTGGCGTCGAAGGGCGCCTCGGCGGCCAGGCCAACGTCCCGGGTGCATCGGGCACCTGGAAGGCGCTGACCGGCAACGTCAACCTGCTGGCGGAGAATCTCACCAATCAAGTGCGCGCCATTGCCGAAGTTGCCACGGCTGTGACACAGGGCGACATGACGCGCTCGATCCAGGTCGATGCCCGCGGCGAGGTGGCCGAGCTCAAAGACAACATCAACACGATGATCGGCAACCTGCGCCTGACGACTGAGCGCAACGAAGAACAGAACTGGCTGAAAACCAATCTCGCGCGCTTTACCAGCATGATGCAGGGCCAGCGCGATCTGGCTGCTGTCGGCAAGCTGCTGTTGTCGGAGCTGGTGCCGCTGGTGAATGCGCACAAGGGCCTGATCTACAAGGCTGACGATGACGGTTCGCCGTATCTGTCGCTGCTTGCAAAGTATGCGGATGATCCGGGGCGTGGCTATCCGGCCCGGATCGAATTCGGCGCCGGATTGATGGGACAATGCGCCATCGACAAGCGCCGCATCCTGGTCAGCAAGCTTCCACCCGATACAGTGCCGATCGGATCAGCGCTTTTCGACGCGGTGCCGCGCAGCCTCGTCGTGCTGCCGATTGTGTTTGAGGATCGCGTCAAGGCGGTGATCTCGCTGGCGTCGCTGAACGAATTCGACGCCGTGCATCTGACTTTCCTGGAACAGCTTTCCGCGAGTATCGGCATCGTTCTCAACAGTATTGAAGCGACGATGCAGACCGAGAGCCTGCTCAAGCAGTCTCAGCAACTCGCCGCCGAACTGCAGACGCGCCAGATCGAGCTGCAGCAGACGAACGAGCAGATCGAGCTGAAAGCGCAGCAGCTTGTCGAGCGCAATGCCGAGGTCGAGGACGCGCGCCGTGCTCTGGAAGAGCAGGCAAGGGAACTATCCCTGACCTCGAAATACAAATCAGATTTTCTGGCCAATATGTCCCACGAGCTGCGGACACCGTTGAACAGTATTCTCATACTTGGCCAGCAGCTCGGCGATAATGTCGATGGAAATCTTTCCCCGCGGCAGGTCGAGTTTGCAAAGACCATTCACGCGGCTGGTACCGATCTCCTCAATCTGATCAGCGATATTCTCGACCTGTCCAAGATCGAATCCGGCACTGTCACTGTCGAAGCGGAGGAAGTGTATGTCGCGAACCTCGTCGATGCGATTGCACGTCCATTCCGTCATGAAGCCGAAACGCGCCGTCTGAACTTCAGTGTCACGATCAACGACAATGTTCCGCGCACCATCGTGACCGACGCGAAGCGTTTGCAGCAGGTGCTGAAGAATCTCCTGTCGAATTCATTCAAATTCACCGAGAGCGGCAGTGTAACGCTGAATGTGGCGGTCCCGAATAATGCTGTGCATTCGGCTGTTATCAACGCATCACAGGCGATTTCATTCGAGGTTTCCGATACTGGGATCGGTATTCCGCCGGATAAGCAGAAAATCATTTTCGAAGCTTTCCAGCAGGCCGACGCTGGAACCAGTCGCAAGTATGGCGGCACTGGTCTTGGACTGGCGATCAGTCGGGAACTGGCGACGCTTCTCGGCGGTGAGATCCAGCTCAAGAGCGTGCACGGAGAAGGCAGCAGGTTTACGCTCACTCTGCCGCAACGGCTTGTGACTTTACCGGCGACCGACCGGGACAGAGAAACGTTGAGCCATCAGTCGCGAGCTTCGCGGCCGGTTCAGATCGAAGCGCGCAACGTCGAGCAGATCAAGGACGATCGCGATAATCTGCAGCCGGGAGATCTGGCGCTTCTGATCGTCGAGGATGATCCGCACTATGCGCGTATTCTCGTCGAACTTGCCCGTAACAACGGCTTCAAGGTGCTCACTGCGACCCATGGCACCGAAGCGATCCAACTGGCAAATGAATACAACCCGACCGCCATTTCGCTCGATGTGCAGTTGCCGGATATGCTGGGCTGGACCGTACTTGGGGAGCTGAAGCGCAACCCGGCGACGCGGCACATCCCGGTTCAGATGGTGACGCTGGATGACGATCGCCGGCACGGGTTGTCCCGCGGCGCATTTGCCTTTTTGACGAAGCCGGCGAGTGCCGGCGATCTCGGCTCGGCATTGGCACGGATCAAGTCATTTACGGAATCACCTCGCAAACGTCTGCTGATTGTCGAGGATGATGATGCGGATCAGCTCAGCATAGAAGTGTTGCTCGGCCATACCGATCTCGAGATCACGACAGTTGCAAATGGCCGCGAGGCGCTGGAGTTTCTGCGCGCGCACGGCAGCGATTGTGTCGTGCTCGATCTCCAGCTTCCCGATATTTCCGGCTTCGAGGTGCTGGAGCAGATCCGCGATGACGCTGCGATCGCGCACATTCCGGTCGTGGTTTTCACCGGGCGCGAGCTGTCGGTGGAGGAAGAACAGCGGCTGCATGCGATGGCGCGCAGCGTTCTGGTCAAGGGCGTTGAATCGCCGGAACGCCTGCTGAATGAGACGGCCCTTTTCTTGCATCGCGTCGTCAGCGACCTGCCGCCGGAAAAGCAACGGATGCTCGACAGTGTGAACAACTCGGATGAAGGGCTGATCGGACGCACCGCATTGTTGGTTGATGACGATGCGCGTAATATCTTTGCACTGAGCAGTGTCCTGGAACGCCGCGGCATGCGCGTGCTGACGGCAACGACAGGCAAGGAGGCGATAAGTCTGCTGGAGGCGTCGCCGGAGACCGCCATTATACTTATGGACATCATGATGCCTGATATGGACGGCTATCAAACAATGGAGGTCATTCGCGCCGAACCGAAATGGAGGCGCTTGCCCATCGTGGCCCTGACGGCGAAAGCCATGAAGGGTGATCGCGAGAAATGCCTTGATGCAGGCGCTTCCGACTATCTCGCAAAACCGGTCAATACGGAACAGCTCCTGGCGGTCTTGCGCATGTGGTTGCACCGTTGAGAAGGGGGAGAGCATTATGAGCCCGCAGGCCCCGGTGAATATACTTCTGGTCGACGACCAGCCGGGCAAGCTCCTCACGTACGAGGTCATTCTCAACGATCTCGGCGCAAATCTGATCAAGGCGAACTCCGGCAAGGAGGCTCTCGCGCATCTGCTGAAGACAGATGTCGCCGTCATCCTCGTTGATGTTTGCATGCCTGAGCTGGATGGTTTTCAGCTCGTGCGGATGTTGCGCGAGCATCCGCGGTTCGAGAAAACGGCCGTCATTTTCATCTCGGCGATCCACCAGTCCGAAATCGATCTGGTGCGCGGATACGAAACAGGTGCCGTCGATTATGTGCCGGTGCCTGTCGTGCCTGAGGTGCTGCGCGCCAAGGTGCGCGTGTTCGTCGACCTGTATCGCAAGACGCACCAGCTCGAACGGTTGAACAGAGAACTGGAAGCGCGCGTCGCCGCGCGGACCGCGGAGCTGGAGAATTCAACGCTGTTGCTCAAGGAAAGTGAAGAGCGCCTGAGGCTGGCGAGCGAGGCTGCCGAGTTCGGCACCTATGACTACAATCTCGCCGCGGACCGTCTCCACTGCTCGCCGCACCTGAAGCGTCTTCTCGGCACGTACGAGGCGGGCGAGCTGACCCTGGAGGAATTCGTTACGTTCTGCCATCCCGACGACCGGGAGACCGTGCGCCGCTCCATGCAGACCGTCAGTAACGAAGGCCTGGCGCGCCACGAGATCGAATTCCGTGTGCCGCTGTCGGGGGGCCGTATCCGTTGGCTGCTGGATCGCGGTGCGTCGTTTGCACGCTCGGATGCATCGACGCGCGTCATGGGCACCATTGTCGATATCACCGAACGCAAGGTTGCCGAGGAACAGCAGCGTCTGCTTACTGCCGAACTCGACCATCGCGTGAAAAACATGCTCGGCAACGTCGCTGCCATGGCTCGGTTGTCCAGCCGGCAGGTGGCGACCGTCGATGCCTTCGTGGATGCGCTTGACGGCCGTATCCAGGCGATGTCGCGGGCGCACGGGTTGCTGCAGGCCAGCAACTGGACCGGGGCATGCCTTTCGGAATTGGCCAAAGTCACGCTGCAGCCGTTGCGTTCGCAAACGGATCGCAACATCGAAATCCACGGCGGCGTATTGCCGCTGGACCCCAAGCAAGCTCAGTCGATGGCATTCGTGCTTCATGAACTCGCCACAAATGCCGTGAAGCATGGCGCACTGTCCCATACCGATGGTCGCGTAACGCTTGACTGGCGGCCGGCTGAAGGGACGGACAATTGGTCAGTCGTCTGGCGAGAGAGCGGTGGTCCGCCTGTCGTCGCGCCGCGTAGAGGCGGCTTTGGACTGATAGTGCTTCAGCTTGCAGCGACGGATATGGGCGCGCAGGTCGACAGCAATTTCAACGAGGACGGATTAGTGTGTGTCATCACTGGCCCATTCGGCAAGGGGCACAGTTCGTTCGCCAGTCAATTACGAAAGAACAGTAGTCGCAGCCAAGAGGCAGGAAGTACAAATATGTTGAGAGCGTCCCACGACACTACCTCACTGCGCGTGCTCCTCGTCGAAGACGAGCCGCTCATCGCGCTATTCCTGCAGTCCGAGCTTGAGAGTGCAGGGCATCAGGTGACAGGGCCTGCTTACAATCTCAAGCAGGGTTTGGAGCTGGCCGGTAAAGAGGCGTTCGACGTCGCGCTTCTGGACGTGAGATTGGGAAGCGACTTCAGTGTCGCCATCGCCGATCAACTGCTGGCCCGCGCGATCCCGTTCGCGTTCACCACGGGTTACTCGGAAGGGGTGTTGATCCCTGAACATCTGCGTGGCGTTCCCAGTCTGGCCAAGCCGTATCAATCTGGCAGCGTGATCGAATTGCTCGATCGTCTGGCAGGCAAGAAGGCGGTTGGACTCGGCGCGGCCGCAGTTGTTCATGAGCCGGCTCGCGTCAGCTCGCTCGGGTGAGGACTCGGGCATTCCTGGTCTCGCTTCAAGAAGGTAGACCTTTACAGGGGAAAGCTTCCGCTTTGCCGCTCCCGTTGCGCTTGCGAAGCTCCGGCCAATGGTTTAGACGAGAGCCGCCGGTCCGCAGTGCCCTTTGGCACCCGGAGCCCAGGCGCCGCTTGTAGGCGTCATCTGGCAACAGGCTGCTGCCGTAGCTCAGTGGTAGAGCACTCCCTTGGTAAGGGAGAGGCCGTGAGTTCAATCCTCACCGGCAGCAC
>JAEZBZ010000138.1 GCA_023412745.1 Pseudomonadota bacterium
GGAATAGCGTCGCGCGCGGGGACGACATCAACCAGAACCGGGTCGCCGGTGAGGATGCGGTTGACTGCGTCGCGATTGGCGGCATCGACGCGTGCGGAGATCGCGGCCGGCAGGGGAAGCTTGCCGGCGATGGCCATGGCCGGCGGCGCCCAGGCGAGCTGCGTGACGAATGCACCGTGATCGGCAAGATCGGCGGCGAAGCGCTCCAGGCCGACGTTGATGACACGCGGCGGCTGGTTCAGCAGCGCCTTTGCTCCGCCCTGTCGTTCCGTGCCGGTCATGCCTGCACTCCCTGATAGATGTTGTAAGCGGCGTCCACGCCTGCACCCGGTGGCGCGGCGAAGCCGTTGCGGCGCAGTACCGCTTCGAGCGCCGTCAGGCAGCGCAGGATGTTCGCCTTGCGGCAGACATAGCCCATGGTGCCGATCCGCCAAATCTTGCCGTGCAGCGGCCCGAACGAGGTGCCGATTTCGATGCCGAAATCGTTCAGCATCTCACCGCGAACCTTGTCGGCGTCCTTAATCGCGGACGGAATATGAACTCCGGTGACGTTGGCCATGCGATGAACAGGGTCGCCGAACAAAACCAGCCCCATCGCCTCCAGGCCGGCGCGCAGCGCGGACGATGCCAGCTTGTGCCGCGCGATGCCGCGATCGAGCCCTTCTTCCAGAATGACGCGCGCGCATTCCCGAGCCGCATACAGCATCGAGGCAGCCTCAGTGTGATGGTTGAGGCGGCGCGGAGACCAGTAGTCCATCAGCATTGCCAGATCGAAGTAGTTGGAGCGGATCACCGGCCCGTTGCCCTCGACGAAATCCGGCGGGCGGATGCCTTGCTCGACATGCTTACGGTGACGCAGCACCTCCACCACGCGGTCGTTAAACGTAATCGGCGAACTTCCAGGCGGCCCTGACAGGCATTTCTGCAGTCCGGCGGAGGCAATGTCGATCTGCCAGGCATCGGTCTCGAAGGCATTGCCGCACAATGATGCGGTGCAATCGACGTACAGCAGCACGTCGTGTTTGCGGCAGATGGCGCCGATCTCCTTGAGCGGCTGCAGCATCGTTGTCGATGTGTCGCCCTGGCAGATTGCTACGACTTTCGGCCTATGCGCGATAATCAGGCTTTCGATCTGATCAGGCGAGAAAACCGTGCCCCATTCGATTTCCTCGGAGACGACATCAGCCCCGAGACGCTGGCAGATTTCGACCTTGAGATGCCCAAAGCGTCCGAAGATCGGCACCAGCACCTTGTCATCCGGCGAAAGGATGGACGAAAGGCAGGCTTCGATGCCGGCCCGTGCCGTGCCGTCGATCAGGAAAGTCCAGTGGTTATCGGTGCGGTAGATATGGCGATACAGCGCCATAACCTGGTTCATGTACTCGGTGAATTGCGGGTCAAACTGGCCCTGCAGAGGCACGGCCATGGCACGCAGCACGCGCGGGTAAACGTCCACTGGCCCCGGCCCCATGAGCAGGCGTGGCTCTGGATCGAGTTCTGCGAATAGCTGAGGCTGCTCGGAACGTGCGGACGCGGTCAAGCGCGGGGCTCCATTCAATCCTACCCTGGTGGGGAGACGTTAAACGCAGATATTGCTCCTTGTCATCTCGCTCATGCGACCCGTGTGCGCGAAAAATCGGCAGACTGCGAATTATTTTTGCTCTGCCTATGCCTTGCTCATCATCAGATGACGTGCTTCGATCGGGCATTGAAGATTGCCGAACCAATCATCACGCAATGCGAAAAGCGAAAAAAGGGAACGCACATGCCGCACTGCAATTTCAAACCGTCTCGTTGGCTTGCCGGATTGGCGAGCGCACTTTTGGCATCGAGCCTTCTCGTTTCTGCTGCGCAGGCGCAGGAAAAGGTTCTGCGTGTCGCGATGACCGCCGCCGATATCCCCAAGACCAACGGCCAGCCCGACCAGGGTTTTGAAGGCAATCGCTTTACCGGCATTCCGATGTTCGATGCCTTGACGCATTGGGACCTGTCGTCAGCTGAAAAGCCCAGTGTTCTTGTTCCTGGATTGGCGACCGAATGGGCCGTCGATGCCAACGACAAAACCAAATGGACGTTCAAGTTGCGTCCGGGCGTAGTTTTTCATGATGGCTCGCCGGTCAATGCCGATGCCATTGTCTGGAACGTCGAGAAGGTTCTGAAAAAGGACGCGCCGCATTACGCGCCCGATCAGATCGGTGTCACAGTCTCGCGTATGCCGACGCTGGCATCCGCGCGCAAGATCGATGACCTGACGGTGGAATTGACTACCAAGGAGCCGGATTCGTTCCTGCCCATCAACCTGACCAACCTGTTCATCGCATCGCCGGCGCACTGGAAAGCCAAGTTCGACGCTGTTCCGGCCTCCGTGACGGATCAGGCCGAGCGCGCCAAGCAAGGCCTGGACCGCCTTTTCGGCTGACGCTTCGGGTTCCGGCCCGTTCAAGATGGACAAGTTCACGCCGCGCGAACGTCTCGAATATGTAAAGAACGATAAGTACTGGGATCCGAAGCGGACGCCGAAGATTGATCGCGTCGTGCTGCTGCCGATGCCGGAAGCCAACGCGCGCACCGCGGCGCTACTGTCAGGTCAGGTGGACTGGATCGAAGCGCCGGCGCCTGATGCCGTACCGGAGATCAAGTCGCGCGGCTTTGTCGTGCACGCCAATGCGCAACCGCACGTCTGGCCGTGGCAGTTGTCGTTCGTGGAGGGGTCTCCGTGGCTCGATAAGCGCGTGCGGCACGCTGCCAATCTTTGCATCAACGGCAACGAGTTGAAGGAGCTGCTGGGTGGCCTGATGGAAGTGCCGAAGGGCACCGTGCCTCCGGGGCATCCCTGGTGGGGCAATCCGAAGTTCGACATCAAGTACGATCCTGCCGCCGCCAAGAAGCTGATGCAGGAAGCCGGCTTCAGCGCGTCCAAGCCGCTCAAGGTCAAGATCCAGACGTCCGCGTCCGGATCGGGTCAGATGCAGCCTATTCCGATGAATGAATACGCCCAGCAGTCGCTGAAGGATTGCTTCTTCGACGTCGAGTTGGACGTGATCGAGTGGAACACGCTGTTCACCAACTGGCGCAAGGGGGCCAAGGACGAGTCGGCGCGCGGCGCACACGCCATCAACGTATCGTTCGCGGCGATGGACCCGTTCTTCGCGATGGTTCGCTTCACCTCGACCAAGACCTTCCCGCCTGTGTCGAACAACTGGGGCTTCTTCGGCAATGATGAGTTCGACAAGCTGATCGCGGATGCGCGCACCAGCTTCGAGGACAAGGCGCGTGACGATGCGCTGGCCAAGCTGCATGCGCGGATCGTTGAAGAGGCGCCGTTCGTTTGGATCGCCCACGATGTCGGTCCACGTGCCATGTCAGCAAAGGTGAAGGGTGTCGTGCAGCCAAAGAGCTGGTTCATTGACATGGCTCCGATGACGATCGAATAGGCTCGAAGATGCGCTTCCTTCCCTTGGCTGCGGCCAGGGGAGGGGGTCTGTTTTTCACGTCGCAGCTAGGCTAGTTGCGGACCCTTACCCCCTTCCTTTTCGATCCGCCCCGGCGGCATCGGAAAGGCGGGCGAGAGGACCCGTCCCCCATGCTGATGTATCTGCTGAAGCGCATCGTCTACACGCTGCCGATCATGTTCGGCGTTGCCGTGGTGTGCTTCGCGCTCGTGCATATCGCGCCAGGCGATCCACTTGTTTCCGTTCTGCCACCCGATGCCTCGGAGCAGATGAAAATCCAGCTCATGTCCGTGTACGGCTTCGACCGGCCGTATCATGAGCAGTTCTTCCGCTGGATTTCACGCGCTCTGCAAGGTGATCTGGGAACCTCGATCGCCACCAACCGCACCGTCGTGGCCGAGGTGACGCGCGCCGTTGGCAACACCTTGCTGCTGGCCAGTGTCGCGACCGTGATCGGGTTTGTGCTGGGAACGTTGTTCGGGTTCGTTGCCGGATATTTCCGCGACACCTGGATCGACAAGACGGCATCAGCCCTCTCGGTGTTCGGTGTCTCCGTTCCCCACTACTGGCTCGGCATGGTGCTGGTTATCATCTTCTCCGCGACGCTCGGCTGGCTGCCGCCGACCGGTGCCGGGCCGGGCGCGTCCGATCAATGGGCGCTCGATTGGGCGCACATCCGCCATTTGATCCTACCGGCGATCACCATGTCGGTGATCCCGATGGGCATCATTGCCCGCACCGTGCGCGCGCTGGTCGCCGAAATCCTGAGCCAGGAATTCATCGCCGGTCTCAGGGCCAAGGGGCTGAGCGAGTTCGGCGTATTCAAGCACGTGGTGAAAAATGCGGCTCCGACCGCGCTGGCGGTGATGGGCATTCAGCTCGGTTATCTGCTCGGTGGCTCGATCCTGATCGAGACGGTGTTTTCATGGCCGGGCACAGGATTGCTGTTGAACTCCGCCATTTTCCAGCGCGACCTGCCCCTGCTGCAGGGCACGATCCTGGTGCTGGCGCTGTTCTTCGTCCTACTGAACCTTGCGGTTGACGTCATGCAGACGGCGCTCGATCCGCGCGTGCAGCGGAGCTGACGAATGGCGATCGTACTCGACACGAGCCCGCCCGAAGTTGTCGTCCGCTCGCCAGGTTACTGGGCGACGGTCTGGCGACGCTTCCGCCGAGATCCTGTCGCGATCGGCGCGGCCGTCGTGATCATCCTGCTGATCCTGATGGCGATACTGGCGCCTTATATCGCGCCGCAGGATCCCTACCGTGGCATGACCCTGCGGCGTCTGCGTCCGATCGGCACGGAGGGCTATCTGCTCGGGTCCGATGAGCTAGGCCGGGATATGCTGAGCCGTCTGATCTATGGCGCGCGGCTGTCGCTGTTCATGGGCGTGACGCCCGTGTTCATCGCGCTGTTTATCGGCTCGGCCATCGGCATCGTCGCGGGATACGCCGGGGGATGGCTCAACACCATCCTGATGCGCACGATCGACGTGTTCTTCGCATTCCCTTCGGTGCTGCTGGCCATCGCACTGTCCGGCGCGCTGGGCGCCGGCGTCCTCAACGGCGTCGTGTCGCTGACGGTTGTCTTTGTTCCGCCAATCGCGCGGGTTGCCGAAAGCGTGACGACCAGCATGCGTAACCGCGACTTCGTCGAAGCCGCGAGGGCGAGCGGAGCGAGCGCGTTCCTGATCATCCGCAAGCACATCCTCGGCAACGTCCTCGGCCCAATCTTCGTTTACGCGATGAGCCTCATCGCCGTGTCGATGATCCTGGCGTCGGGGCTGTCGTTCCTCGGATTTGGCGTCAAGCCGCCGGAACCGGAATGGGGTTTGATGCTGAATACGCTGCGCACGGCGATCTATACCCAGCCACTGTTGTGCGCGCTGCCGGGGCTGATGATTTTCATCACGTCGATCTCGTTCAACCTGCTGACGGACGGTCTTCGTTCAGCCATGGACATCAAGGCGTGACATGCTGACAGCCAAGGAAATCCTTGAATGGAATGCCGACGGGACGCCGGTTCCGCTACTCGATGTGCAGGATCTGGTGAAGCACTTTCCGGTGAAATCGAGCGGTTTTGGAGCGGCCAAGGCCGTGGTTCGCGCGGTGGACGGCGTCAGCTTCTCGGTGCTGGCGGGTGAGACGCTGGGCATCGTGGGCGAGTCCGGTTGCGGCAAGTCGACGACGGCGCGGCTGATCATGGATTTGATCAAGCCCGACAGCGGCGGCATCACGTTGCGTGGCAAGACGGTCGGCTCGCCGGATCTGTCTTTGAAAAACTTCCGCGCCCAGGTGCAGATGGTTTTTCAGGACAGCTACTCCTCGCTCAATCCGCGCCTGACGGTTGAGGATACGATCGCATTCGGTCCCCGGGTGCATGGCCTGCCGGCGCGCGACGCGATCGCCCGCGCCCGCGCACTTCTCAGCCGCGTCGGCCTGGAGCCCAACCGCTTTGCCGGGCGCTACCCGCACGAGCTGTCTGGCGGCCAGCGCCAGCGTGTGAACATCGCGCGCGCGCTGGCGCTACAGCCGAAGATCGTCATTCTTGATGAGGCGGTGTCGGCGCTCGACAAGTCAGTCGAAGCGCAGGTGCTCAATCTGCTGCTCGACCTCAAGGAAGAATTCGGGCTGACCTACATTTTCATCAGCCACGATCTCGAAGTGGTCCGCTTCGTCTCCGACCGCGTGATGGTGATGTATCTCGGTAAGGTCGCCGAGGTCGGACCGACCGAGCAACTCTATTCGACGAGCCGGCATCCCTACACCACAGCGCTGCTGGGCTCGCTGCTGTCGATGGACCCGGATCACCGCACCATGGAGGCGCCGCTTGCCGGCGATCCGCCAAATCCGATCGATCCTCCACCGGGCTGTCGCTTCCACACCCGGTGCAAGTTCATGGAGAACGTCTGCACGCAAATGGCGCCGACGCTATCGATTGCCGGGCCGGGACAACTGGCGTCCTGCCACATGGCGGTGCCGGGGTCAGGCCATGGCAAGGCCGCGCCGGCGAGGGCCGGACTGGGGGCGGCAGCATGAGCGACCGCATTCTCGAGATCGAAAACCTGCGTGTCACCTTTCTGGGCGGTGCCAAGCCGGTGCGTGCGGTCGATGGTGTCGACCTGTCGCTGGAGCGCGGCGAGGTCCTGGCTCTGCTCGGCGAATCCGGTTCGGGAAAGAGCGTGACGCTGCGCACGATCCTGAGGCTGCACAACGAGCGCAAGACCCGCGTCGAAGGACGCGTGCAGGCTGCCGGTTCGGCGGTGCTGTCGCTGACGCCGCGGGCCTTGGCGGATTTTCGCGGTAAGGCGGTTTCCATGGTGTTCCAGGAGCCAATGCTGGCGCTGGATCCAGTCTATACCCTCGGCCAACAGATCAGCGAGGCGATCCGCCAGCACGAGCCGATTTCGCACAGCGAAGCCCGCGCGCGCGCCATCGAGTTGTTCGAACGCGTGCGCATTCCAAGCCCCGAGCGCCGTCTGGACGCGTTTCCGCACGAGATGTCTGGCGGTATGCGCCAGCGTGCCATGATCGCGCTTGCCCTGGCGTGCCGCCCGAAGATCCTTCTTGCGGATGAGCCAACGACCGCGCTCGATGCCACTGTGCAGGTGCAAATCCTGTTGCTCCTGCGCGATCTGCAGCGCGAGCTCGGCCTGTCAGTGATCTTCGTCACGCACGACATCGGTGTCGCGGTCGAAGTCGCCGACCGCATCGCCGTGATGTACGCAGGGCGTATCGTCGAGACGGGGCCGGTGCGCGACGTCATCCGCACGCCGCGGCATCCGTATACGATCGGCCTGCTGTCGACGCGTGCGCATGGCGGCCGCCTGACGGGGCACCGCCTACCGACAATTCCAGGGAGCCCGCCGGATCTTGCCAACCTGCCGCCGGGCTGTGCATTCGCGCCGCGCTGCTCGCTTGTGTCCAGCCGCTGCCGCACGGAGGCGCCCGAGCCGTCGCGAATGGCCGCGGGACATCTGGTGCGCTGCTTCAATACGAGCGAGACTGCGCCCGGGGAAACGGCCGCTGCGGGCTAGACGATGAAAATCCGGGTTATCAATCCGAATACGACGGCGGCCATGACCGCGACGATCGAACGCGCTGCGGCTGCCTGCGCCGCGCCAGGCACCGTGATCGAGGCGGTGACTTCGCCGACAGGGCCGGTGTCGATCGAAGGATACTACGACGAGGCTTTGTGCCTGCCAGGCCTGCTGATGGAAATTCGTGCTGGGGAGGCGGCGAGTGCCGATGCGCACGTGATCGCCTGCTTCGACGATACAGGGCTCGACGCTGCGCGCCAGATCGCCAGTGCGCCCGTCATCGGGATCGGCGAGGCGGCCTATCACGCGGCGACGCTGATTGCCCACAAGTTCACCGTCGTCACCACGCTGGAGCGGTCAGTTCCGGCGCTGGAGGCGAATATCCTAAAGTACGGGTTTGACCGGCGTTGCGCACGGGTGCGGGCGGCAGAGGTTCCGGTGCTGGCATTGGAGGACGAACGGTCGGACGCACGCGCGCGCATAGATGACGAGATCAGCCGCGCGCTGCGGGAGGATCGCGCCGAGGCGATCGTGCTGGGCTGCGCCGGCATGGCCAAGCTGACGCAGGATCTGTCCGCCCGCCATGGCTGCCCGGTGATTGATGGCGTTGGGGCGGCGGTGAAGCTGGCGGAGATGCTGGTCAGCCTAGGACACCACACGTCCAAACGGGGCGGGTATCAGCGCGGTGAGGCTAAGCCGTTGACTGGCCCAATCAAAGGCTTGATGAGCTGACGAAGGCAACCACGGTGTGTTGCTTGAATGGCACGCCTAGGTTGTGTCTGTGCTCGGTGCGGGAACCAACTAAGGGTATGCACGTTGTACGTGTGCCTGCCGGTCACGCCCCCTAACCATGACCGGTAGCGAAATAGGGTGCCTCGCGGTCTCCCCCCGACGAGGCACCCTTCTTGCGTTTTGGGGCAATTTTTCTCGTTATGACAGATGTATTTCTCCGGATCGCGCCGCTGCCGCGCCGCGCCACTCCGCCGATCGGCTGCGTGTTGCGCAAGGGCAACAATGGCAACCAAAGGTTGTTTGTTGACCGTCTGTGCGGGAACAAAATTGGCAAGCGCAGGTTGTGTTGATGCCACTGGTCACGCCCCCTAACCATGATCGGTGGTCATGAGGGTGCCTCTAGGTCTCCCCCCGACGAGGCACCCTTTTTCTTTTCAGACACCCGATAGAGCCAAACGCCGGGCGCCCCATGCCAGGGCGCACGCTGGCTGCGAGATATCCCCCAACATCACAGGTGCCTACTCAACGGACACGCGTGGCCAGCCGGTCGTTCGCCCGTTCCAGCCTCTCGCTGAGCTCGCGGATGATCGCCATCGACAGGGCCGGAACCTGCTGGACGATGTGCAAGAAGGTCATCTTGTCGATGCGCAGCGCCTGCACGTCAGTGTAGGCGGCGATTTTTGCGGTTCTCGGCTTGTCACACAGCACGCCCATTTCGCCGATCAGCTCGGTCACGCCCAGCCGCGCTAGCGGCACATCGCCGGTATCGGTGACGCGCAGCACGTCCACTTCTCCGTCCAGGATGATGAATACGGCATCCGAGGAACCGCCTTGGTCGAACAGAACTTCGCCCTTTTGGTAGTGGATGCGCTGCCCAGCGAAGGCCATCAACTTGAGCTTGCTGATCTCGATCTCGCGCAACATGGGGATCTGTTGCAGAGTTCTGATTTCGTCTTCTATCGACACGCGCTCACCTTATCCTCGGTGGTGTTTTCGTAATCTGTTGTTTTGACATATTATACTGCCAATTCATGATGCATCTTGCGGGGAGTCAATCGCGCGTGCGGACCCTCGAACGTCAGCACCTGATCGAAACGGTCATGATCGATGTGCTCGGGCAGGCTCACAACGAGCGTTTGGCCGTCCATCTCGCGTCGTAAATTGGCAATAATGTCAGCAACTTCGTGGCGACCGTAGGCCGATAGCGCACCATCGATCACGAGCACCCCCGGGCGCTTGATGAGGCTGCGCGCCATGTCGATCGCGACACGCTGGCGATGGTCGAGCTGCTTGCCTGCCGGGCCGACGTCGAATTGCAGGCCAACCTGATGGATCGCAGGGGAAAGGCCGCTGGCGTCCAGCACCTCGCGCATGACCTCTGACACCTTGAGTTCGGCATCGGGCAGATCGAAGGCCAGCCTGCCGAACAGCAGGTTGCTGCGGATCGAGGCCGATGGCATGAACGCGTTCGGATCGTAGTACTCGATGAGATCGGGCCGCGGTCTCAAGCGGGCACGCATCTGGCCGCGGGCCTCGACGATGCGACCGCGCAGGTCGTCATCCAGCAGCCGGAAGCGATGCCGCGGCTCGATATATTCCAGGGCGTAGCCGATCAGCATAGCCTGGCCATCACCAGGGAGTGCGGATGGCTCCGTGCCGGGCGATAGACCCGCGATGAGTTGCTTTGCGGCGGTCATTTCCTCGGCGCCCAGAAACGAATAGCGCTCGAACAGCGGATCGCCGGGCGCCACGCCGTCGAACATCTCGATGGTATTCTCCGCGATAGTACGGCCGATGAGCGTCAACGGAGCGACCAGACCGGCGTCCTGAAGCACCGCGCGAAAAGCCGGATGCGAGGCCAGCGTGTTGCCTTCCAGCGCGCCCTTGATCGGCTTTCCGAATAGCAGGTTCTCGCCCATCGTGGCGTTGGCATTGTAGCGGGTCGGGTCGAACGGCTCGACATAGCGTTGCAGGCCACACGCGCTCAGGCGGTTGGACATGGTGCGGCGCGCAGCGACGACGGCGACCTGGGTATCCGCATCGGAAGTGTCCAGGTGGCCGAGCAGGCCGAGGCGGTAGATGTCGTCACGCAATCCGACGGCCGCGATCACCTCCAGCAAACGCTCGTCGAGCGCGACTGGGCCATCAACGCCGGCTGCGGCGTAGTCGATCCAGTCGTCCTTGTCGGAAATGACGAGGTTGCCGCTTTTTGCAGCTTCGGCCAGCAGCCAGCGGGTTTTCCTGTCGTGGTTTGCGCTCGGGTCGCGGGTTGGCTGGTTGCGGTTCAGCGAGAACAGGATGTTGTCCCGGATCGATCCCTGGAACATGCTGGGCTCGGTGCCGGCATATCCGAGCAGGGTGCTGGACTGCGCAATCGGAAGGTCGGCCAGCGACCGGCCACCCACCGCTATCGATCCCTTGTAGTTCAGCATCTGCCGTCCGAGTGCACGGGCGAAGGCGCTGCGGCCGCTGCCCGCCGGCCCGACGAGCGCGACGTGACCGGGGCGCTCGATCAGCCCGTTGACGGTTTCGAGCACGGTCGTGCCAAGCTGGTTGGCGATCTGCAGGCCCTCGACCTTGATGGGCGTTGGGGCCGCCAGATCCTCCTCGGGAGGCGTACCGGGCGGCATGAGGCGGTCATTGCCGAGCTGTGACGCAATCAATTGGTACTTGGCGTTGACGTCCATGCGCTGCTGATCCCAGTCGATCAGCTCCTTGATCGGCGGCGGCAGGTCCCGGTAGGCCGCGATCACGGCGACGAGCTGGCCCAGGTCCAGCCGCCCCGTGAGCGCGAAATAGCCGCCGACCGCGAAAAAGAGGAACGGCGTGAACTGGGACATCAGGTTGTTCAGGAATTTGACCGCGAACTTGCGCTTGAACAAATTCGCCCTGATGGAAAACAGGCTGCTGAGCCGGGTCCCGATCTCGGCCTGGGTGTAGGGCAGGGTGCCATGGGTGAAGATGGCCGGTGCGCCCTCGATCAGTTCG
Source organism: Pseudomonadota bacterium (assembly GCA_023412745.1). Lineage (GTDB taxonomy): Bacteria > Pseudomonadota > Alphaproteobacteria > Rhizobiales > Hyphomicrobiaceae > ZC4RG25. Next base: position 11,213 of record JAEZBZ010000138.1, read on the forward strand.
CCGATACGGCCGGAAAGCTTCCGTGAGACCAGTTGTCGCTCACGGCCAAGCCTCACCTGCTCGCGCCGAAGGATCGGGATGATAACCGCCTGCAGCACGACGATGGCCAGGGCCACGAGGCCCAGCCAGATGTTCTGCGCCATGATGAACGACAGCGCGGTCAGGGCCTGGGCGCTGAGGAAGGCCGGCTGGATGAAAGCGTCACCGATGAAGCCGCCGATCGGCTCGACCTCATTGTTGACCATGGTGGCGGCTTCCGCCGGCTTGACCGTGCGGATTTCCTCCGGCTTGAAGCTGAGGAATTTGCCCAGCAACTCGTAGCGGAGCCGGCGCAGCATGCGCTCGCCGAGGATGCCCTTGCGCAGGTTGATGACGTACTTGAAGCCGCCGTTGATGAGCACGAGCAGCAGGTAAATGCCGCTCAGCGCAAAGAGAAATTCGATCTGATCGAGCTGAATGCCGTCGACCAGCCACTGCGGAATCCAGTTCCATACCGTCGTTGCGGGCACGTTGGGCTGGCCGGGGGGGAAGGCGCGCCCTTGCAGGGCTTCATTGATGATCCGCTTGGGGATTTCGAGTGCCGCCCAGTAGAACGGCAGAGACAGCACGATCAGCAGCAGAATCGCGAGCTGCTCGCGCTTGCTGTGAGCCCATACAAAACGGAAAATATTCTGTTCCAAGTCCGCTCTCCGCCGCGATGCCGATTGGGTATCCGGCAACCAGCGCGGGCATTTTTGGATAAGCTGCGCGAAAATTCGGCTAGCTACAAGCATTGCCTGCGGCATGTGCAAATATAACAGAGGCAAGTTTGCTGTGCGCGGGCTATAGCCAAAAGCGCTGCGCTGCAATAGAAGACGCCCCCGACATGCCAAAACGAACAGACATCAAATCGATCCTCATTATCGGTGCGGGGCCGATCGTTATCGGCCAAGCCTGCGAGTTCGACTATTCGGGCACGCAGGCCTGTAAGGCACTGAAAGCCGAGGGCTATCGCATCGTGCTGGTGAATTCCAACCCAGCCACGATCATGACCGACCCCGAGTTGGCAGACGCCACTTACATCGAGCCGATCACGCCCGAGGTGGTTGCCAAGATTATTGCGGCTGAGCGCCCCGACGCGCTGCTCCCGACGATGGGCGGGCAGACGGCGCTCAATAC
>JAEZBZ010000194.1 GCA_023412745.1 Pseudomonadota bacterium
CCATCCCGCTGCCTCGCCGCGCCCACGCCGGGATACGCAATACCAAGTTCTCAGCGTGGCATAATTTAAGCCGAGAACCTTTCGACTTAGCAAACGAATCATTTGCGGCAGATTAATCTTCGTCGCCGCCTTCGCGGAACATCAGGCTGGCGTACGGCCCCCAGCCAGCCAACGCGGCATGAAACGGTCCAGCCAGCCGCGCACACTCGGTCCATGGAAAAGATGATCGGCGAGCTGGGCCGGCCGGTCGTGGGCGCCCGTGGCCGTCAAACGGTGCGGATTGGTCCCACTCCAGCGATTGACCATGGAATAGGTGATCTCGGGGTGAAACTGCACGCCCACCGCCGCCTTGCCGTAGGCGACCGCCTGGTTTTCAAAGTCACCCTTCGAGGTTGCCAGCCGCTTGGTACCGCTCGGCAGCTCGAAATGCTCACGATGCCACTGATAGACCCGCTCCGGCCAGTGGCCGAACGCGAGGCCGTCCGGCGTCGCATGAATGGCGTGATAGCCAATCTCGACGTGCTTATTGGGATGCTCGTAGACCCGCGCGCCGAGGTACCGCGCCAGCATCTGCGCGCCGAGACAGACGCCTAGATAGGGCTTGTCCTCGCGCAGCGCGACACCGATCCAATCGGTTTCGGTCTTGATATAGTCGTCCGGATCGTTGGCGCTCATCGGACCACCGAAGATGACCACCCCGGAGTGGTTTTCCAGCGTTTCGGGCAATGGATCACCGAAGCGCGGCCGGCGGATGTCGAGATGATAGCCACGGCAGCGCAACCACTGACCGATCGCGCCCGGATTGGAATGGAGCTGGTGCAGCACCACGACGACGGATTTCGGAGGAGCAGCGTGACCGGCACGGACCCCATCATCAGCGTGCTGGGAAGCGGAATCGTCGGCAGGTCTAGCGTCCAACATTCTTCGCAGAATCCCTCGGCTTCAATAGCCAGGACACAATCGGTACCAAAATCGGATGCGGGGTCAAGCGCATCGCCAACGCCATCAACGGCCCCATTATACCAGGCGTGATGACCGTCCGTCCCCAAGCAAACCAGCGCACTGCGGATCCAGCCGCCATCGCCGCGGACGGTGCAGGCAAAACCCAGCGATAGGTCGAATTTTCCGCACCCATCTTGGCGTGGAAGCGGGTGCGGATCGGCCCCGGCGCGAATGCCGCGATACGCACGCCGAGCCCGCGATATTCCCACGCCGTCGCTTCCGTCAGTGACAGGACGTAAGCCTTGCTGGCGTAGTACGCCGCCTGATACGGCCCCGGCGCGAAGCCACCCATCGACGCTACGTTGAGCACGCCGCCGCGTCCGCGCATGCACATGCCCGGCAGGAAGTGGCGCATCAGCAGCGTCAGCGCACGCACGTTGAGATCGAGCAGGCCCGCGATTTGCTCGGGATCATGGCTGGCGAATTCACCGCTCAGCCCCACGCCTGCATTGTTGACCAGGATATCCACGTACAGTCCGCGCCGCTGCAGCTCGTTCTCCAGATGATCCGGTGACATCGGATGCGTCACGTCCAAAGGCAGCGCAACTGGAGGCATCGCAGCATCCGGGGCGATCGATGCGACCGCCTTTTCGAGCGCCTGCTGCCGACGCGCCACCAGGACAACCGTCAGGCCACGCTTGGCAAAGCGGCGCGCGATCTCCAGGCCGATGCCTTCTGACGCCCCGGTGACGACCACCGCCGGCCGCAAGTTGGCCCATTCCTCCAACTGCTCGGCGTCCGCTTGCCAGCGCCGGCGCAGCCACGGCTCGTACAGCTGGCCGATGATGCCCGGCCATGACCGGCTCGACAGCTTCATCCGGCGCGCCGCGTCGGAAACGGCACCGCGCGCGGTTTCAGCTCGGCGGGCGATTCCCGATCACTTCGACGAAGTTGAACCGGCGGCCGGTTGACGCCGAACCGCTGCTCAAAGGCTTGCCGGATATGCCGTGCAAGTTCCTCGGTTATCTCGCTGGCCCCGTTAGACAAATACAGATTGACCATGAAGTCGGGCAAAGCCGGCAACTCTGCTTCTGCGCCGACAATCGACAGATATTCCGGCACTGAGGTGCGCAACAGCGGCGCGATCGCGAGCCCGGCCTTAAGCGTCGCGTAGATGGGCTCCATGTTGCAATCGAGGCTGACGGCGCGCCAATCGATCTGGGCAGCCCGCAGCGCCTTGATCACGACGGGCCGGAACCGACAACGGCTGGACCCGAGCGACACCGGCAGCGGCCGCAGCTTGTGGGTGTCACTGCCCGGCGCGCCAACCCACACCAGTCGATCAGTGAGCAGCGTTTCGCCGCCTTCTTCGCGATCGATCTCAGTCGTCAGCGCCAGGTCGATGCGATGTTCGGCGAGATCCTGCAGCAATTCGGTCGTGGACTTACACACCAGCGTGACGTTGATGCGCGGCCAGGCCTGGTTAAAGCGCTGCAAAACCGGCGGGATGAGACTGGTCACGATGTCGTAGGGCACGCCGAGCCGCACCTCGCCCTCGAAGTGCGGCGTGGTCATTGCGCCCCAGGTAGCGTCGTTCATCGCGACGAGACGCTGCGCGCTGCCAAGGAGCCGCTCGCCAGCCGGCGCCAGCGAGAACTTCTTGTGTTCACGCGTGAAAAGCTCCGTTCCGAACAGGTCTTCGAGGCGCTTGATCTGCAGACTTCCGGCTGCCTGCGTGCGATTGAGGATGCGCGCCGCG
>JAEZBZ010000231.1 GCA_023412745.1 Pseudomonadota bacterium
CTCACAGAATCAACCCTTTCGAGGGCGGCCGGACACATGACACCAGACGACAAGAGCCATAGCCAAACAGCACGCCGACATCCGCTGCGGGAGGCATTTGTGCTGGGGGCGATGACATTGGTCGCCGCCGCCGTCGGCGTAGGTCTCGCAGTTCAGCTCGGGTGGCCATTGTGGAGCGCCGGCCTGTCCGCGCTCTCTCTCTACATCGCGCTGGTCTCGACCCACGCGCTGCTGCGCCGCTCGGACGCCATTCACGAACTCAGCAGCGAGATCGAGCGACTGGAAGGCGAGGTGTCCTCCATGCGCCGGAGCGGGGCTCAGGCGCGTGTCATGCCGACCCTGGATCGTCCGCGCGCATCTAGTGTTCCGCCGCAAGGCCCGGATGCCCGCCCCGCCGGGCCGCAGCTTGGCCCGATGCCAGGTTCTCAGAAACCAGTACGCGTCGGCCCAATGGATGCCGCCAAGCCAGCTTCTCCGGGCATGCGGCCGCAGTCCATGGCGGAAGCGCCCGCGCAGGACACCATGCGCGAAGCCCAGCAGCCGGCAGCCGCTGAGCATAGCGCCAGCAGCCCGCCGTCTGCGCCGGCAACTGCTCCCCTTGCATCGGAGCCTACGTTCGCCCCAGCGCATGCAATGTCTTCCAAGCTCGGCGAGGTTCACGCGGGGATGCCTATGACTGGCCCCGCGAGCCGGTCGCCGCTTGCCGGCGCTCAATCCGGGTCGGCTAGCAGTGCAACGGATGAATCGATATCGCGATTCTGGGCCTTCCGGCCGATGGATGTGCCGTCGGTTACCAAAGCCGGCACTCATGCCTCTCCGCCGCCACCGGATCAGTCGCACTCGGGGGCCATGCCCGAAATGCAGCGCGACCCCGTTGGGCCGGCCCAGCGCGCGTCGGCGCCACCGCACAAACTCAATCTTGATGAAGGCACGGTGCCGGGCGACGTCCAAGTCATCAATGGTATGATCCGCCGCTTTGCGGACGAAATGGGCCCCCCGGCCAAGGCACCCCCACAGGAATCGCGCGAGGCTGCCGAGAAGCCGATTGAAGCCCCGGCAGATGAGGAAGCTGCGCTCGCAGCCTCCGTTGATGCGCTGAAGGCCGCTGCCGACGAAATGCGCCGACCTCCAGCGGCGGAGGCGTCAAACGCCATCGAACGCGGTGTGCTGCCGCCACTGCGGCCGGACAGCATACTTGCCGGCCCTCCTCCGCCGCCGATCAATCCGTCTCATGCGCGCCTCGCCGCGCTGGCCGACGGCATTGCAACCCAACGGTTCGACGTCTACCTCGAGCCTGTAGTCGGTCTTGGCGATCGCAAGGCGCGGCATTATGAAATCGTCCTGCGCTTGCGCTCGGACGGCCCCGGTGGTCCGGCCTCGGAGAGCTTCGCGACGATCGCGCGAGGCACCGGCATGCTACCGCTGCTCGACGCGATTCGCGTCCAGCGGGCCGCCTGCATGGCGCGCCTGCTTGATGATCGCGGCGGCAGCAGCGGGGCCTTGGTCGTACCTCTCAGCGCCGAATCGCTGGAGAATCAAGCATTCCTGGGCGAACTCGCCGAAGCGCATCGCCACTCGCCGCGTCTGCATGATCGGATGATCCTGTCCTTCGAGCATGCCGACGTACGCAGCCTTTCGCCGCGTCAGTTGGCAACGCTGAGGCAGCTTTCGGCAGCCGGGTTCCGTCTGGCGATCGACGACGTCGCCACCATCGATCCCGATCTGCCCGATTTGAAGGCCGCGGGCTTTGCCTTCCTCCGCTTCCGCGCCCAAGCGCTGATCGCGGGTGTTGCAAGCCTCGGCGGACCGGTGACCGGCAGCGATCTGTCCAAGCTGCTTGCAGCCTCCGGGCTGACCGCGATCGCCGTCGGGATCGAAAGCGATGAGCAGTTCACGCAGCTCCATGACGCCGGCGTCACGCTTGGCCAGGGGCCGCTGTTCGGTCCCCGCCTGCCGATCAAAGCACAGGCCCTGCAGCAGATGCGCGGCGTAGCGGCTTGATTGCTGCGACCGTCACGGGTATTGGGCTCGCATGACCACATCCGAGCTCAACATCCCGATCCTGCCCTCGATCTCGGCCATTGCCCCGCGCTATGATGCGTGGCTGTGTGACGTGTGGGGCGTGATGCACAACGGCGTCCACGCCTTCGATGCGGCTGTCGCGGCCTGCCGCAGCTTCCGCCAGCAAGGCGGCACCGTCCTACTGTTGACCAATGCGCCACGGCCGGACAGCGCCGTGGCCGTTCAGCTCGACGGTTTTGGCGTAGCGCGCGATGCCTATGATGGCATCGTCACCTCCGGCGACCTGACTCGCCATCTCATCAGCGCCCGCCCGGACCGGCTGTTCCATATCGGACCCGCGCGTGATCTCGGCATTTTCGCCGACCTCGATTTGAATTTCGCCGACGAGCAGACCGCCGACGTTCTCGTCTGCACCGGCCTGCTGGACGACACCGTCGATACGCCGTCGACCTACACCGCGCGCTTCCAGCGCTTCGTCGATCGGGGGGCGCCGATGATATGCGCCAATCCGGATCTCACGGTGGAGCGTGGCGAACGGTTGGTCTATTGCGCCGGTTCGCTGGCGGCGGAATACGAGCGGCTCGGCGGCGAGGTCATCTACGCTGGCAAGCCGCATCTGCCAATCTACGACCTCGCGCTGTCGCGGCTGACCGAGTTGCGCGGCGGCAGCGTGCAGCGGGAACGGATCCTCGCCATCGGCGATGGCATGCGCACCGACATGCGCGGTGCCGTCAATGCCGATCTGGATTCGGTGTTCATCGCCAGCGCCATCCACGTCACCGCACCGCTCGATGACGCGCAACTCACGGTGCTGTTTTCCGACAGCAAGAAGCATCCCGTCGCCGCCATGTCGGCCCTGGCTTGGTAGCCCGCGACGGTCGCCTCGCCTCTTGCCGATCCGCGCCAACGTCGGCATCCTTAGGCCACAAACACTCGAACTCGGCTTTCAGCCGGGAGCCTTGCGTTCGTTCGCGCGAGAATAGACACGGGAGAGGCGACCATGGATTGGGACGACGTCCGGCCAAACCGCGTAACCGCCATCACCATCGGCGAGCCTTTGCACACGCTGTCCCTCAAGGATCTCGAGGACCGGATTGCAGCCCTTGAGCAGGAAATCCAGCGTGTCCGCAGCGAAGTGTCGGCGAAGCGCCAGCATGAGCAGGCCGCGTCGGCCCTATTCCGCAGCAAAGGCAGCCCCTGATCCCGGCTATTTCTTCGGGGGCGTCGGCTGGCTGGTCAGCCACCCTCGCGATGCCGGAGCGGGTTTAGGCTCTGCCTTGGATTGCGCGCTCGCCTTTACAGGCGCCGTTTCCGCCGTGCGGGCCTCTCGCTGCCCCGCGGGCGGCACGGCGGATGCGATTGGCGTCGCTTGCTGCATGCGGACGGCGAGGCCGAACAACTGCCATGTGCCGGCGACGCTGACGAACATCATGTCAAACGCGATCTGCTGCGGCTTGGAGTCGATAAATCCGGTCAATCGCAGGCGCCCCTCAGCATCGATATGCGGAGGCTTCACCAGCTTCGGCTCGTAATACATGACCGGCGAAAAATCGACTTTACGACGCCGCAGGTCGGCGAAGATCTCAGCCAAACGCGTAGGATTGTTATTGACCTGGAACTGCGTCGCGCCAAGCTCGCGGAGCACAGAGTAATTCCCCGTTACATTGGCTTGGGAGAGCGCGATCAACGTCGAACGGATCAGCATGCTTTGCCGCGCCGGAGAGGGCATGGCGATCGACGATGCACTGGACCCCGGCTTCGATTGCGCGGTCTGCGCGTCGGTTTCCTGCGCATTCACAACCAGGAATGACGCCCCAATCGCCCCGATGAGGACGAACCGTCTGCTCATTCTCAGAAAGGCTGACACGCGCGCAAATGCCGAATACACAGTGAAGCCTCCTGCAGCCTCGATGACCTGCTTAGAAATTCCCCCTCCGCCGATGCCACTAGCGCAACATCGGCGGAGAGTAGAAGCAAAGGCGGCCCGCGGGCGGCATAGGCCGCCTTCGCCAGTCAGGCAGTCATCACCAGCTGATTTGCAGACCAGCGCGACCACCAACCGAGTTCTGGCTACCACGGCCACCGTAGGCGTCTTCCTTGACCGTGAAGCCCACGCCGCCGCTCAAAGCCCAACGTTCGCCTGCACCCAGCACGTTGTTGCCGAGCACACCCATTGCCGTGAAACCGAGAGCAACGTTGCCTTCCCAGAAGCCGACGTTACCGGCGATGCCGAAACGCTCACCAGCGACCAGATCCGGGTTTTCGAGCGCCAGCGCGATGGCGATAC
>JAEZBZ010000235.1 GCA_023412745.1 Pseudomonadota bacterium
TATTGGTGGACTGACGGTAGGGAGTTGCGTGTGAGTTGCGGGGCGGCGTCGCCGGGGGATGCGAACGCGTTGTCCTGCACTGTAGCGGTTGAAGGATGTTGTCATGGCCATTTCTGATCCTCCATTTGGTACCATCATAGCGGATGGTGGGCCGGACGATCTTCCGCGTACTCTGCGCCGGGCGCGCGATGAACGCGAACGCGAGGCGCGGGAGCGAAAGGCAGCCCAGGAACGCGAGGTCCGCGAGCGTGAGGCCCGCGAACAGGCGCTGGGTGTTTCAGCGTCGTCCGTGGCTTACCAGGCCTACGAGCAGGACATGACCGCATACGGTCCACCGGCCGTTTCCGTCGGTCGTTTCGATTTGCCTTTCTTCCATCTCATGCGGTTTTTTCTCAAGGCCGTTTTCGCAGCGGTCCCGGCGTTGATCGTGCTAGCGGCCATGCTGTGGATGGGCGCGCAGGCGGTGCAGGCCTATTTTCCGGACCTGGTGAAGATGCAGATCCTTATTCTGTTCCCGCCGAATTGAGACGGTCATATCTCGGGCGGATGACAGTTTTGTTGCCGCTCAGCTTCTGAGAACTCGGCCCGCGACCGCATCCAGTTTTGCCGCCAGGGCGGGATTGCGTTTGTCAGGCGCTGTAATCAGCGCCACGTCGAGTGCGCGGTCCGAACCGATTGGGCAGGGTATGTGCTCGCGCGGGAAATGCGCCGTCAGATGCGCCAGCGCCTGCTGAGCATGCTCGGTGTTGGTCTTCATGACCGCCAGCACAGCGGCGATATCGACGTGCGTGTGTTCGTCGTGCCAGCAGTCGAAATCGGTGACCATGGCGATGGTGGCGTAACAGATCTCGGCTTCGCGCGCGAGTTTGGCTTCCGGCATGTTGGTCATGCCGATCACGTCACAGCCCCATGAACGGTAGAGATTCGACTCGGCGCGCGTAGAGAACTGCGGGCCTTCCATCACGAGGTAGGTACCGCCGCGCTTGTAGTCGAGGCTTGTGGCCTTGAGCGAGCGCTCGACCTCGTCGGCCAACGCCGGGCTGACCGGATCAGCCACCGACACGTGCGCTACCAGTCCGTTCCCGAAGAAGCTCTTTTCGCGCGCGAACGTGCGGTCGATGAACTGGTCGACGATCACGAACTTGCCCGGCGGCAAATCCTCGCGCAGCGAGCCGCATGCCGAAACCGAAAGCAGGTCCGTCACTCCGGCCCGCTTCAGGGCGTCGATGTTGGCGCGGTAGTTGATGCCGCTCGGCGAGCGGTGATGTCCGCGGCCATGGCGCGGCAGGAAACGGACCGGCAATCCATCGACATCGGCGAACAGGATCTCGTCGGAGGGCTCACCCCATGGACTGGCGACCTTTGTCCAGCGCTGGTTCTTCAGGTTGGGCAGATCGTACAGACCACTGCCGCCGACGATGCCGAGTACCGCTTGCGTCATGATCTGCCTCGTGCTGTCCGGTCTCTGCCCAACCCCTAAAACAGAAAAGGCCCCGCTGACGAGGCCTTTCCAGTTCAATTCTGTATCAGTGCGCTGCTCAGTGCACCCGAGCCCACAGACGCTTCTTGCCGATGTACAGCAGCACGGCTGTGACAAGCAGGTACAGAATGACCGCCCAGCCGAGCTTCTTGCGCTGGTCGTGGTTCGGATCGGCGGTCCAAGCCAGGAACGCAGACACGTCCTTGGCGTAGTTCTGAACCGTTGCCGGGGTGCCGTCGGTGTAGGTCACCTGGCCGTCGCCCGCAGCAAAAGGATTGGCCATGCCGATCTGATGGCCGGGGAAAGCCGCGTTGTAATGCATGCCGTCCATAACCTCGACGCCAGCCGGCGGCTTTTCGTGATAGCCGGTCAGCAGCGCGTAGAGGTAGTCGGCGCCACCTTCCTGGTAGCCGACCGCGATGTCACGCAGCATCAGGAACGGATGCACGACCCAAGACGCGATGTTCTCGGTGTTGCGTGCGCGCGCCATCAGCGACAGGTCCGGTGGATATGCGCCGTTGTGGATCGAGCGTGCTTCGTTTTCGTTGGCGTACAGTGGCGGCGGCTTGTCGGACAGACGGCCCGGGCGCTTGAACATCTGGCCCTGGTCGTTCGGTCCATCCTGAACCTGAGCCGAGGCAGCCAGCGCCCTTACCGAATCTTCCGGGAACTCCGGTCCGCCCTTTTGGGACAGATTGCGATACGGGATACGCTGCAACTCGTGGCAGGCTGCGCAGACTTCCGTGTAGACCTGATAGCCGCGCTGGAGCTGGGCCCGGTCGAAGGTGCCGAAGAAGCCAGCGAACGGCCAGTTTTGGCGCTCGATCTTAACCGCTTCAGCCGCGTTTGCCGCCTGCGCGCCAAACGCCATCAGGCCGGTTGCCAACAGAACCCGTAGGGTTTTGGACATGGTGATCATAGGTTCGATCCTCACCCTCTCGCCTTCACCGTTTCTCGGCGGCAGCAGCCGCTGTTGCCGAAGGCGCGGCACCGCCGCCTTTGCCCAATACGGCCTCGCTGATCGAGCGTGGCATCTTGGATGGCGTTTCAATGATGCCGACGATCGGCATGACGATCAGGAAGTGCGCAAAGTAGTAGAGCGTGAAGACGCGGGCCCAGAAGACGTAGGCACCTTCAGCAGGCTTCGAACCCAGATAGCCCAGAGCCAAGCAGCTGAAGGCGAACAGGCAGAAGAACCAGAAGTAGATCGGCCGGTACTTCGTAGAGCGAACACGCGAGGTGTCCAGCCACGGCACGAACACCAGGATCGCAATCGCGCCGAACATCGCGAGCACACCACCGAGCTTCGACGGAATAGCGCGCAGGATCGCGTAAAATGGCAGGAAGTACCATTCGGGCACGATGTGCGGCGGCGTCACCAGCGGGTTGGCGCGGTTGTAGTTATCAGCGTGGCCGAGGTAGTCCGGCACGAAGAACACGAACCATGCGAACAGGATGACGAACACCGACAGCGCGAAGATGTCCTTCGAGATCGCGTAGGGGCTCATCGGCACGGTGTCCGACTTCGTCTGTGGCTCGATGCCGGTCGGGTTGTTCTGACCGGTCACGTGCAGCGCCCAGATATGCAGCGCGACGAGGCCGACCAGCACGAACGGCAGGAGATAGTGCAGGCTGAAGAAGCGGTTGAGCGTAACGCCCGAGACACCGTAGCCGCCCCACAGCCACTCGACGATGGCGGTGCCGACGACCGGGATGGCCGAGAAGAAGTTGGTGATGACAGTGGCGCCCCAGAAGCTCATCTGGCCCCACGGCAGCGTATAGCCGAGGAACGCGGTGGCCATCATGACGAGATAGATGATGACGCCGATGATCCAGAGCACCTCGCGCGGCGCCTTGTACGAACCGTAGTACAGGCCACGGAAGATATGGATGTAGACGGCCATGAAGAACATCGACGCGCCGACCGCATGCAGGTTGCGGATCAGCCAGCCGTAGTTGACGTCACGGCGGATGCGTTCGATCGAGTCGAACGCGTCGGTTGCGCTCGGCACATAGTGCATCGCCAGCACGATTCCGGTCAGGATCTGCGACGCCAGGACGAACGTCAGGATACCGCCGAATGTCCAGAGGTAGTTGAGGATGCGCGGCCTCGGGAAATCGACGAACTGGCCGTGCGCCATGCGCAGAATCGGCAGGCGCTCATCGAGCCATTGTTCCGGCTTGGATTTCGGCTGGTAGCTGGAGGGATGTGTAGACATGTTTGGTCGAGCCCTCAGCCGATCTTGATGCTGGTGTCGGACGCAAACTCGTACGGAGGAATTTCGAGATTGCGCGGCGCCGGACCTTTGCGAATGCGGCCCGACTGATCGTAGTGCGAACCATGGCAGGGGCAGAACCAACCGCCGTAGTCACCTTTGAAATCGTTGAGGCTCTGACCCTTCGGAATGCAGCCGAGGTGGGTGCAGATGCCGACCATCACCAGCCAGTTCTCATGGCCCTTTTTGGTGCGGTGCGCGTCGGTCTCCGGATCCGGCAACTCGCTTAGCGGCGTCGCGACGGAATTCTTGACTTCTTCCGCCGTGCGATTGCGGATGAACACCGGCTTGCCGCGCCACATCGCGGTGATCGCCTGGCCTTCCTTGATGGGCGCTAGATCGACGTCAATGGACGCCAGCGCCTGCGTGGAAGAATCCGGATTCATCTGAGCATTGAACGGGCAGAGTGCCATCGCTCCGCCGACGGCGGCAAAAGCCGTGCCTGCGATGGTCAGGAAATCTCGGCGCGTTGGCTCCTCGGCATGTGAGGTCAAATTGAGCCTCCCTCATCGCATCTCGTTTGTTCTGGAACCCGCGGCTCAGGTTCCAAAACTCTGCCCTAATTCTTGGTGCCCAAGTCGCGCGACTAAAGCGGAAATTCCAATCAGGTCACAGAAAAAACCTGATCTTGTCACCGCCCGAGTTCGCAGCGAACCCAGCACAGAAACCTATATGT
>JAEZBZ010000237.1 GCA_023412745.1 Pseudomonadota bacterium
CCGGCCATGGTCGATGACGGCTACACCTCGTTCAAGGTGTTCATGACCTACGAGGATCTGGCGCTGTCCGACATCCAGATGCTGGAGGTGTTCGCCACCGCGCGGGAAACCAGCGCGCTGGTCATGGTGCATGCGGAAAACTACGACGCCATTCGCTTCCTCACCGAACGCCTGGAGCGCGCCAGCAAAACCGCGCCGCATTATCACGGCACGTCGCGGCCAATCCCGGTCGAGCGCGAGGCGACGCATCGCGCCATCAGCCTAGCCGAGATGGTCGATGTTCCGGTGATGATCGTGCACGTCTCCAACGGCGAGGCCATGGAGCAGATCCGCTGGGCGCAGAGCCGCGGGCTGAAGGTGTTCGGCGAGACCTGCCCGCAGTATCTCGTGCTCACCGCCAAGGACATGGAAGGTCTCAACATGGAGGGCACTAAGTACGTCTGCAGCCCGCCGCCGCGCGATACCGAGAGCCAGAAAGCCTGCTGGCAGGGCCTGGAAACCGGCGTATTCCAGGTGTTTTCGTCCGACCATTGCCCGTTCCGCTACGACGACCCGCAGGGCAAGCTGAACCCGAAGGGTCGCACCAGCTTCCGCTGGGTGCCGAACGGCATTCCGGGCGTCGAGACCCGGCTGCCAATCCTGTTCTCGGAAGGCGTCGGCAAGGGCCGCATCACGCTCAATCAGTTCGTGGCGCTGTCATCGACCAACCATGCCCGGATGTACGGGCTGTATCCGCGCAAGGGCACCATCGCGGTCGGCTCCGACGCCGATATCGCGATCTGGGATCCGGAGCGCGAGGTGATGATCTCCCAGGAAATCCTGCACCAGGGTTCGGATTATACGCCCTACGAGGGCATCGCCGTGAAGGGCTGGCCGGTGACGACGATCGTCCGGGGGCGGCGCATCGTTGACGGCGGCAAGCTGATCGGCGAGATGACACACGGTCATCATCTCGCCCGCAATCGCTCGCCTTATGCGGTGCCGACGGGACGAGCCGTTGCCGGTTTCCATCCGGCGGGGCAGCACTCTGACTGAGACGGATTTGATATGCCGCACGTGATGCTTGCGATCTTCGCCCTGCTGGCACTTGTGGCGGATGCCAGCCGCGCCACCGCAGCCGACGCGGAAGTCGAGCGTGGCCGAGCCATGGCGCAGCGGCTGTGCGCAAACTGCCATATGAATCCCGGCCAGGGCGAGAAAGCCGGTCGGAGCGGCATTCCGAGCTTTTCAGCCGTCGCCAAGCGGCCGGAGCAGACCTTCGACGGCATCATGGCCTGGCTGCAGTCGATCCCGCCGATGATGCCCAATCACCATCTGTCGCGCGATGAGATGGAGGCCCTGGCGGCCTTCATCCTGTCCTTGCGAACCCCCGACGCCCAGGGTTGAATAGGCGCAATATAATCTCTCGCGTCTCATCCCACAAACTGGCGAACACCAAACGAACCGAACCAAAGGCACGCCCATGTCGACGCTGCGGACAAACTCCCGGATAGAGGCCGAGTATCGCGCCCGCACCAAACGTTCAGCCGAACTTTACGCCCGCGCCACCAAGGTCATTCCGGCCGGGCTGACGCACGATTCCCGCACCCTGCTGCCTTACCCGATCTACGCGGCACGCGCGCAGGGCCCGCGCAAGTGGGACGTCGACGGCAACGAGTATGTCGATTACTTCGGCGGTCACGGCGCGCTGATGCTGGGCCATGCGCATCCCGCCCTGATCGAGGCCGTCCAGAAACAGGCGACCATCGGCACGCATTTCGGCGCCTCGCACGAACTCGAAGTGCAGTGGGCCGAGTTGGTCAACCGGCTGATGCCGTGCGCCGAGCGCGTGCGCTTCACCGCATCCGGCACGGAAGCCTCGCACCTGGCGCTACGGCTTGCGCGTGCCTACAGCGGCAAGACCAAGGTGATCCGCTTCGTCGGCCACTTCCATGGCTGGCATGATCAGGTGACGGCCGGCTCGAACTCGCATTTTGATGGCGGCGTGCCCGCCGGTGTGCTGCCCGGTATCGTCGAGGAAACCATCCTGCTGCCCGCCGACGATCCGGCACGTGTCGCCGAAACGCTGGCTCGGCGCGATGACGTCGCCGCCGTATTGCTCGAACCGTCCGGCGCGGCCTGGGGTCAGGTGCCGCTGCCCGCAGGCTTCCTGCAGGCTATACGCGCCACCACCGCCAAGCATGGCGTGGCGCTGATTTTCGACGAAGTAATCACCGGTTTCCGCTGGTCGAAAGGCGGCGCGCAGGGCCGCTACGGCATCACGCCGGACATGTGCATCATGGCCAAAATCGTCGCGGGAGGCATGCCGGGCGGTGCGGTCGGCGGCCGTGCCGACATCATGGACCAACTCGACGCAGCAGCCGCCAAGCGCGACGGCCGGGAGAAGATCCCGCATCAGGGCACGTTCAACTCCAACCCGATTTGCGCCGCCGCGGCCGTTGCGACCCTGTCGCTAATCGAGAAGGAGGATCTGCCCGCCAAGGCCGAGGCAACGGCGGAACAGATCCGCGCCGGCTGGCGCCAGATCCTCATCGAAGAGCAGATCCCCTGGGGCATCTACGGCGAGGCTTCGGCCTTCCTGGTGTTCCAGAACCCCAACAAGCTCACCATCGATCCGGCGACCTTCGATCCGCAAGCACTCGGATTTGCTGGCCTCAAGGGCGCGCGCAATCCCGACCTGTCGCACCGACTGCGCATCGCGCTGCTGGCCAACGGCGTCGACGTCATGGGCGCGCCGGGCGGCCTCGTCTCGGCGACGCATGGTCCGGAAGATGTTGCCCGCACGCTCGACGGCTTCCGCAATGCGGTTCGCTGGATGAAGGCGGAAGGCGACATCTGACACCCCGCTGGCGGCGCCCCCACGGGTTCACGATCCGGCAACCGGGATAGGCTAGGATCAGCCGATAAGATGCAGCCGCCAAACGCACCGTCTCACCCGCGGTGGGTTGGCGTTTGACTGGACGAGCGCGAACCCGCCCTGCCCGTGCAACCAAGGTATAGGGCAATGTGTTGGGCCTCGTGCCGTCCGACTTGAACCGCCGTCGGTCCCCGGACACCCCATTGGGTTGCGACACCCGGGGACTACCAGTTGCCGCCGTCGCAGATCGCGAGCCTGCATGAAAGCCGTACTCGTCACTGGTGGCGCCGGATATATCGGCTCCCACGCCTGCAAGGCCCTCGCCCGCGCCGGCTACCTTCCCGTGGCCTACGACAACCTGCATACCGGCCACGCCTGGGCAGTGAAGTGGGGACCGTTCGAGCAGGGCAATATCCTCGACCAGGCACGCCTGCGTCAGGTGATGGCGCGGCATCGGCCGATTGCCGTCATGCACTTCGCGGCGCTCTCCAACGTCGGCGAGTCCACGCGTGATCCAGGCGCCTACTATCGCAATAACATCGGCGGCAGCCTCAACCTGCTGGAAGCCATGCGCGAGGAGGGCATCTCCCGCATCGTGTTCTCCAGCACCTGCGCCACATACGGCATTCCCGATGTCGTGCCGATCCCGGAAACGGTCGCGCAATTGCCGGTCAATCCGTACGGCCAATCCAAGCTGGCCACCGAGCGCCTGCTCCGCGATTTTGAGGCCGCGCATGGCGTGCGGTTCGTCGCGCTGCGCTATTTCAATGCGGCTGGCGCCGACCCGGATGGCGAGATCGGCGAGTTGCACATCCCCGAGACGCACCTGATACCCCTGACGCTGGAAGCCGCACGCCGGCAGGCGGCGCCCCTGACCATCTTCGGCACCGACTACGACACCCCCGACGGCACCTGCATCCGCGACTATATCCACGTCAACGATCTTGCCAGCGCGCATATCCTGGCGCTGCAGATGCTGGAAAGCGGCGGCAGTTCGGACGCCTTCAATCTCGGCACCGGCATCGGCTATTCCGTGCGCCAAGTCATCGACACCGCATCGGCCGTCACCGGCCTCACCGTTCCCGCCGTAACGGCCGCGCGCCGCGCCGGCGACCCGCCCGTGCTGATCTGCGACGCCAGCAAAGTCACCCGCGACCTCGGATGGCGGCCGCAGTTCACCGATCTGACCCGCATCGTCGAAACCGCGTGGGCGTGGCACAGCACCTGCACGGCGAAGTAAGCCTACGCCGCTTCATTAACACAATCGTCGGCCTGCCCGATTAGGATAGTCCGACCGAATTCGATGCTGGGAAACTCTTTCACCGTGCCGGCATCGCGCATCGCCGTTTAATCGACTTGCATGGTGCCAGGTTTTTGTCGCTCGCTTAGCAGTACGTTGGCATGGGCCCGAGTATTATCGCTTTACTGCTGGCATTGATTGCACAGGGGCTTGCATTCTGTGTCATCCTCTATGCGCGCCTAGGCGGAATACGCGCGTTCTTCGTTTGGGTACTGTGCCTTTTTCCCCTCTTTCTATTATCAAATGGGTTTCTGACACTGGCCGTCGCCGCAGCAGCGATGCTGGCATTGGCACCGATCAAGGCAAGCTATAGAATCGCGTTTTATATTCTCGTCGTTCCGGCCGTTCCTTTCTATGTCCAGTTCGATGTGCCATTTCCCGGCATCAAT
Source organism: Pseudomonadota bacterium (assembly GCA_023412745.1). Taxonomy (GTDB): domain Bacteria; phylum Pseudomonadota; class Alphaproteobacteria; order Rhizobiales; family Hyphomicrobiaceae; genus ZC4RG25. Next base: position 4,547 of record JAEZBZ010000237.1, read on the forward strand.
TATCTGATGTCACTCAACCATCAGCGGATCGCCGCCGTTCTGATCCTGGCTCCACTGCTCTTCTACCCGAGCGCAAGGCGTGCCAATTGGGGCTTTTTCGATTTCGCCCTGATCGCCTACGCGATCTACTCGGCAACGATGGTGGCGCTGTCCGTCAACGTGACTGGCGGCTTGCGCTACCTGATCGAGCAGGTCCTGCTTTTGATCATCCCGTATTCGGCGATTGTTCGCTCGTTGCACACGACGGATGATCTCGAAGACACGCTCCGGGCCTACCTGTCGTGCTCGATCATTCTCGCCGCAATCGCATTTATCGCCACGCTCAAACAATGGGATTTCTATTCCTTGCCAAACAGCGGAACGGCATTCGCGGTCGCTGATTATCGCGGCGGGTTTCTGCGTATTGCCGGTGTCGCGAATACACACTCCCTCGGCTTCCATCTCGCGGCCGCGCTCCTCCTCATCGAACACCTCAAAACCCGTTTGGATTGGTCGTTCATCACGCGCGTCGCGCTGCGCGGGCTTTTGCTGATCGGCGTTCTGGCGACAGGTTCTCGGGGCGCGCTTGCAGGCCTGGTGATAGGCTACGGCGTGTATTTCGTATTCATGCTCCGCAGCGTGTTCGTCTGGTTTCTGGCGGTCACCCTGTCACTGGTCGCCGTGGCAATCGCCGGATATTGGCTGCTGGAGGCCGACCACTCCGCATTTGATCCTTACGGAACGTTCAACTATCGGCAGGAACTGGTCATCACGTCGCTGGCTTACATGCGCGAGCATCTGCTGTTCGGCGACCTCCACTTTCTGGCCAGCGGCCGCTTCGATCACCTCGTGCAGGGGCAAGGGATCGTCGACGTCACAAACCTATATCTCCAAATCGGACTGGTTTTCGGGCTGATCGGGCTCAGTCTGTTCTTCGCGATTTACGCGGGTACCGTGGTTCTGTTGTCATTTTCGGCCCGGTTAACCGCAGCAGATCCGATCTATGCGACGTTGAATCCCGTCATCTTGGCCTGTCTCATCGGCTGGCTTGTGCTTGTCGCAACCACGAGCGACGTCGCGCTGACGATACATCTGGGCATACTGTTCGCTGCGTTTGGCCGATGTGCGTTCACCATCGCCCATCGACAGCACCGGCTTGCGACAGCGCGTTTTCCGGATTCGGTTGATCAGATCAGCCTTGCTCGCACGTAATGTCTTGTGCTGATGACCGCGGTTCGTCACTCCGTTGCCTGATTATCCGAATAACAGCGTCGCCATCAGCAACACCGCTTGGCCCATCAGATACCCAACCGGCCATCCCAGAAGAATGACCGCCTCGTAGCGTAGATCGTTCAGCCCGAGCTGCTTGTTCAGAATGAAATAGAGCGGCAGCAGCCCAAGCTGATGCAGTGCGATCGCCCAGATGGCGCCTTCCACGCCGTGCAGGTGGAACCCTATCGGCATTCCGATGGCCAGTGCCAGAAAGCGTACCGTGCTGGCCGCCGTCGTGTACTTCGGTTTGCCCATCGCCAGATAGGCAATACTGAAGATCCCGTATCGCGTGAGCGCCACCGAGAACGACAGAATCTGCAGAATCCGGCCGGCTCCGTCGTAGCGGTGATCGTACAGGAGCGAGATGACCGACGGCGCGAGGACGAATAGTCCACCGGCAACGATCAGATACCAAAGATCGAACGGCACTCTGATCCGTCGCAGCTTCCGCGCCACTTCGCCCTGGCCGGCACGATGTGTCTCGCTCAAGGCTGGCAGGATCACGCTTTCGGAAAGACGGCCGACCACACCCTCGGCAATCTGGCTGAAGCTCAACGCGATGGAATAGAGCCCCAGCGTCGCAGCGGGTACCAAAGCCCCCAGCACGGCGCGGTCGGAGTTGAATGCCAGCACCGAGGTGACCGACGAAATCATGATCCAGATGCCGAACTTATAAATCTCCCGCCACGCTTCGTTGTCCCAATGAAAAGCGTTCCGGATGCCGGGCAGGACAACGTGGCTGAGCGCAGTCGTCACAATCGCCGAACCTAGCCCGGCAACAACCAGCGACCAGATCGAGCGGGTGACCAGGCCGATCACGATCATCAGGACGAGACCGCACAACTGCCCGATCAGCTCGATCGTCACGACCCGGTTCAAGCTGATGTTGCGGCTGGCTGTGATGTGGTTGGTTGACTGAAAGCCGGTGATCAAGCTCGACAACGCGGCAACAGCCAGGACGTACGGCAACTCCGGCGCGGCCCAGGCTGTATCACCGCTCAGCATACCGGCATTGGCAAGGGCAACGAGCCCGGCAGCAAACAGCAGGCTGATAGCCCATATCGCAGCACCGCGGATGATCTGGACCGTCCACGCGGTATTGAGAAACTCGGGATTATCGCCGCTCCGGCTTTGGATGACGACGGTCCGGATACCGATATCGGACAGGTTGGCCAGCATGACCTGAACCATGAGCACGATGCTCATGAGACCGAACATCTCCGGCACGAGCAGGCGCGTCATGATGAGGTTGCCGCCAAGCCGGATGACTTGGCTCACCACGTGCGCGACGACGCTCACACTGGCGGCTTTGGCCAAGCGGCTGTGCTTGAACTTCTCACCGAGCCCCGAGAGGCTGGACCAGTATGATGCGGCAAGGCGCATTGATGGCACCAATTCTCCTCGTCCCAGAAGCGGCAAATGCATGCGATAGACCGACCGCCAACGCATCGGGCCGGCTACGCTACAACGCAAGTGGTTACCACGCCGGAAAACCGGTCCGGCAACGGACAACGCGCATCATATGCATGTGCAGATGACGCGCGTTCTCAAAGTTATTCGGATTTCCGCAGCAAAGCGGATCAGTAGGCGCGCGTGGCGCCCGACTGTGCACCGGATCTCCGGCTGCTGCCCGTCATCAGGGACGGCGAGGCAACGGCGGCCGCCTCGATCATGCGCTGCGCAATGGCCGCAGCGCTGCTTGTATTGGGACCGGCTGGCCGATCCATGGCCATGGCGGGGCTGGCCGGCGGCGTTTCGGACACGATCAGCACGTCGCCAGGAAGGATCTCCGAAAATACGGTGGCGGCCATCGTCTGCACGCCCCTCTTGCCATCCCGCGCGATGTGATAGCTCAGCCGCATGATGTCGCTCTGACCCGCATCGCCACCTCGGACATTGGCCGTGAGTTCAACCTGCGAGACCTCGCGCTCCAGCGCCTCGATCCGCTCATTCAGAGCCGAGCGCCGCTCCTGCGGCACCATCGCCAACTGCTGCTCAACGGTGCTGACGCGGGCGCGGGCACGCTCGAGCAGCGCACGGGTTTCCGCAGCGCGCACTTCGCTGGCCAGCAATTCGGACTGCTGGCTGAGATAGCGGCTCTTCGATACCAGCTCGCGTTCCCGCAGGTTTTCGATATTCGCCAACTGGGCCCGGGTGATTTCGAGCTGCTCGATGACAGCCTTTTCCTGCGCTTCGCCCGCCGCGACTTCGCGCTTGGCGGCTTCGAGTTCGCGCTGCAGTCCGGTCAGCTGCGTCTGAACCATCTGCCGCTGCTCGCTCAGGATGCCATTCTGGCGATCGACCAGCGTCATCAACGCGGCACGAGTTGCCTCTGGCACGCTGAAAAGCAGCGCGGTCATCCGGTCGGTCGCCTCGGCCACGTCGCCGCCATCCCGCTCCGCCTTCAGACGCGCGAGCTGGGCCTGCAAAAACATAAGTTGTGTCTGCGCCTGCTGCCGCGTCATGCCGCGAGCCGCGCCGTCACTGGCTTCCGGACGAATGAGCCCCCTGGCCAGCGAGATTGCCTGGATGATCTTCAGTCCCGGACGCCATTCGTTCGCGCCGGGTTCGGCGACATGGCCCACGATGAAGTAGGGACGGAAAGTCATCACCTCGACCGCGATCGCGACGTCCATCCGCATCAAAGCCCGCAGTTTCTGAGCCAGAAGTGTCTCAAGATCGGCCGTTGACATGCTGCCCACGTCGATGCGGCCGATCCGCGGGAACGAGAACGAGCGGTCCGGATCGATGCTGTATTCGCCGGTGAGGTCGCTCGCGCCCCAAACCCGAACGCGGATGCGTTCAACCTGGGACATATCGAAGGAGGCGACGTGTTTCGTTTCGGGCTTCGACGGTGTTGCTGCGACGGCGTCCTGCGCCACGCGGATATCCGGCTCGGATACTCTGACGACCTCGGAACGTGCCAACGGTCCGGTCAAAGGCGTTTCGACCTTTGCCAGCATGTTCATGCGCGGCTCACCGACGGACTGCCCATTGGACGAGGCGCCGGGAATGCAGACCGCGACGAACAGAGGAGACACAAATGCGAGGACACGCCGAACCGCAGCGCCGCGTACAGCTCTAATCACCTGCTTACTCTCCCCTACGCAGTACCATTGCCGGATCACTGATAGATCTCGCGCAAAGCGAGATTTGATCACATACAAGGGTTGAAGCAAGTTGCGTGCCACCATTGCGCAGCTTCACCTCAGTAGTAGGAGCTTATGTTAGCGCCTGCAATATCAATCTTAAGAAAATATTAACCATGGTTAACTCGGCGACTGAACTCCTGACTTCCTCCAACGGTTTCCCAAAAAAACGCCGTGATCAGCATGATCCCGGGCCAGTGACACCCGACTTCGGATCGCTGCTGACCACCTCCCAAACCAGGCACTGCAACGTCCTCGCCACCGCCTCCCCGATGGTTGGGAGGGCCGGCAAGCCGACCGGCGACTGGCCATAGAGCGTGGCGAAGTGCACCAGCGCCACGAAGTAGATCCCGTGCGCGCTGAGGTGGATATCGTCATGGCGATGGGACGCGTCCCTTGGCATGAGTCGCGCCACGATTGCCGTCGCGTCGACGTCCGCAGCCTCAGGGCTCAACGGCCAGTCGCTCGGCCAGTCCTGATAGGGATTGGCAAACAGGTCGGCCAGCGTCAGGCGATTGCCATCCGGCAGAACGAAATCGTCCGTCGGCAGTGGTCCCTTAAGGCGGTCCCAAAGCGTCACCATCGCCTGCCCCGCCGGTATGATATGGATTGGATCTTCGATATCGCAGCCGCCGTTGCTCGTCCGCGTCCAGCCGAGCCGGTCAAACCAGCCCGGCGCACGGACCACTGTGCGCGCGGCCTGTGCCGCCAGTTCCTCCCAATCTTTTCGCTGCGCCACCATTTCTGCGCGCCAGTCGAAACGGTGGGCCGGTGGAAACCTGGAATAGGGATCCGCCCCCTGCAGATTGACCCAGGTCTGATAGAGGTAGACCCGCGATGACGGGCTCGCTGATTTCAGCGCACAATAGAACCGGCGAAGATAGTAGGGGCTGTACTCGCCTTTCAGCGCGGCGTGAACAGGCAGCGCTTCAGTGACCACCAGCGTGTCGTATTGAGCCGCCGTTGCCTGGAACTGCGCCCGCTTCGGTACCATGGCGGCGGCATCGCGCGCATAGCCATGCGGCTTGCCGCGCCACAGCGCCGACATCGGCGAGCCCCACAAGGTATGGTCACCCATCCGATAACCGAGGCCGCGCGCCTCCGCGAAGCGGCCGACCAGCGACATCAGGCTGATCTTGCCCCATTCGGATTGAGCGATGCTCTCGACAAGGCTGTGGCCGACCCAGTAGACGGCTATCTCGGATTTCGGCTTCATGTCTGAAGAAGTCGGGCTGGTATTTCTCGTTGACGTCTCGCTTGCGGTTGTAGCGGACGTGCTTGCGACAGCAATAAGAGGGATCGCGCAAAAACCGATGACTGCCGCCGTCGCCCGACGAAATCGAGCGTTCCAACACATCATCCCGGCCAAGTCCTGGCTCTCCTCCGTCATCACTTGTATTCGATCAGCGCCGTCGCTTTGCCGCGCATATGGTTGGCATTGAACGTCAGCAGTCCAACGGCCTCGGGAAACTTGGCCAGCACTGTGTAGAGCGCAGACCAGAATGGAATCCGGGATGCTGTCCGTTTGCGCATATAGAGGCGCGCGACCTGAAGCGGGTACACTAGCCCCATAACGAAAACCCACGGATTCACGACGACTGCGCCAGCTAATATCAGCGCCGGAATCACCACGCCCCACACCCAAATGCGGCGCGTCTCCCGCACCCAATGTCCGGCGGACGCACCATGCAAATGCGCCCCTTCGGCGAAGGCATGGCCGCTGCGCACGGCACGCTTCCACCATTGCGAAAACCGCGTCATCGCCGCGTCATGAATGGTCATCGGCAACGCCAAACGCACGATCCGCCAGCCGCGCTGCCGCAATCGGACACAAAGCTCCGGCTCCTCGCCGGCAATCAGCGTCTCGCGATAACCGCCAACCTCACGGATCGCGGATGTGCGGAACATGACGTCACCGCCGCAATACTTCGCATCACCCGCCGGGCCGTTCCATTCCTCATCGCACAAGGCGTTATAGACCGATGCATCCGGGAAGCGTTCGCGCCGCCGCCCGAATACGGCGCCGATCTGCGTATCCGCGAGCAGAGCGCTGCGTCCGGCAACGAGCCAACCGGCCTCGATCTCGCAATCGCCGTCAACGAACTGGATCAGCGCCGGTTGCTCCGCCTGCTGCAGCACATGCGCCAGCCCGGCGTTGCGGGCACGCGCGGCGGTGAACGGCAGAGACATATCGAGTTCGACGACGTCGGCGCCCTCCGCGCGCGCCAGCTCGCGCGACCCGTCGGTTGAACCGGAATCCACATAGATGACCCGCGCGCCGAGCGGGACGGCCGAGCGCAGACACCGGCGCAGGCGCTGACCCTCATTGCGGCCGATCGCAATAACGGCAACGTCGTCGAGTTCGCTGCCTTGAGGCGCCACGCTCACTGTCCTTCGCTGTGCTGCACCGGCCGCGGCCAGATCGCGCAATGACGCGCGAGATCGGACAGAAAGCGCTCGGGAACCTCGGCCGGCTGGCGACGCACCCTTGAAATGACCTGCCGGCCAAGCGTACCCGCGGCAAGTGCCGCATCCGCCAGGACTGTCAGCAGGCGGCCATGCTGCTTTTCAAAATAGCGGCGCCGCGATTCAAACCAGTACGAAGCGCGACGGCGGACGCGATTGCTGCGATCCGTGACGCCGCTGCTGGCGCCAACGAGATGAACGACGCGGCTTTCTGGTACAAACCAGCATTCCCACCCGGCCCGGCAGGCGCGATGACAGAAATCCGTTTCCTCAAAGTACAGAAAATAGCCTTCATCGAGCAGCCCGATCCGTTCCATCACCTCACCGCGGATCAGCATGCTGGCGCCGGATACCCAGTCGTAGCGCTGCGTCTGGCGGTTTGGCGGCGGGGCAACCGCATACCTCTGCAGCAGCCGCGTGACCGGCCCGAGCCGCAGACTGCCCTCGAACTCACTGGCGACCGTATGGAACCTGAAGGTCGAGCACTGCTGCGTGCCGTCGGGATCTTCCAGGCAGCTGCCGGCAATACCGACACGCGGACGCTGCGCCATGAAGTCGAGCAGAGCCGTCAGGGCACCCGGCCGCACGACCGTGTCGGAATTGAGCAGCCATACGTAATCCGCCGCGCCATTGCGGCACTCGTAATCGCGAATTGCAGCATTGTTTCCGTAGGCGAAGCCACCATTCTTCGGCAACGGCAGCAATCGCGCCCACTGCGACCAGCCGTTGGTCTCGATGGCCGCAGCGATAACCGCGCCCGATCCATCCGGCGACGCATTGTCGGCGACGATCACCTGCGCGCCTGGATGGCTTGCGAGCTCGCTTTCCAGCGCTCTGAGGCAATCAATCGTCAGACCCGCCGTGCAATAGTTAACAATTGCGATCATCACGGTAGGCTTGCCGCTTTGGACATTCCCGACGTGAGAAGACTGCGATGAGGAAGTCATGCATCCAATCCGCGTGCTGTTCCGGACGGCCGGTCATATGGCTGTGTCACCCTGCAACAACAAGTTTCATGCCAAGACACCGCGAAAGCCGGTCGCGACCCTCCGGCGTCACGCCAATATGATTGCTTTATTGTAAAAACAGCCACTGCGTGCGGATTTCCGGCGTCAGGCGCAGCACGTACCCCTTCTCTGTATCCTCGAACGGAACAGCATGCAGCTTGCCATCGCGGTCCGCCTTGAACGCCTTCAGCCCCCGCGCGGCGCGAATGCGGATTTCACCTTCGACTGGCTCCGAGCGATAGGGCAATCGCAAGCCCGGGCTGGGGGTTGATTGCGCGGCGAGCGATATCATCAGCTTCGCGGACTGGACAACGGGCGCATCATCCAGACTTTGCACCGCCACGGCGGCGCTCGGCGTCGTCAGGGCAATCGACACATCGCGCAGATGCACGGTCTGGCCGCCGAGCCATCCGCTGGCGATTTGCGACTGATCCGTATTGAGCGTGAACACGCCGCTGCTCCAGTCACGGCACAGCTCGCCGGTATCGGAACACACTTTGCTCGCCCCCTCGCCGATCGCGTCGTAATCAGGGTCGGCGATCTGTTTGACGCCGGGCACGGGCGGTGCCGCCTTCAACCAGGGCAGCGCCGCGATCTCAGGTATGCGGATCCTGAGTTTGGATTTTTCGGTCAGCGTCCTTATGGCGCGCGACGTCCGCGCATTCGTCTCACGCCCTGAAAAGACATCCGGCGGCAGCGCCAACTCGTAGGATGTCGTTGCCGGTTTGACGTGACCGGCGCGGAACAGCAAGGCGGCGGCCGGCATCATCGACATCATCGCAGGATCGCTGATCAATTCCCAGTTCCCGGCCTGACTGCCGCCGTGCAGAGGCGACTGGGAGTAAGCGTACTGCAACAGCGCGTTCCACCCTTGCAGGCTTGCCACCGACGCGAGATGGGCCGGCACCTGGAACCGATCGAAGACCGGGAACGGTTCGACGTTCCATTCGCTGACCGAAAACGGCCTTCCGGAAACGGAGCCACCAGACATCCAACTGACTAGGTTCGCCGCAAATCGCGGATCCCCCGAAACGTCATCTGCCCGGCCGTAGGCGTGCGCGTCGACGATGTCGCCTTGAGACAGCGACGGCAACCCGGCGACACTCATTTCGCCCCAGTAACTGGTGCCGATTATCGGCACCTTCACGCCCTTGTCGCGCAGAAACTGCGTCACATCGCTAAAATACGCGTGTTCGAGATCCGACAGGAACAGCTTGGATGGGCCGAATTCCCAGCTTCGCCAGACCTGGTCGTAGTCAAGCCCGGTATCGACTGCGAATTTTCGCGCTAACGCGATGTATTGGCGGGTATGCCAGGGCACATTCTTGTCCGGCAACAAGCTGTTCCCGAAATGATGCGTCAGGTCATTCTCATTCGTGATGAGGATCGTGACGATTGCCGGATCGTCCTTGTAAGCCAGTCCCGTGTGCGGATTGACGTGCGACAGATAAGCCGCCGCGAACTCCCGCATCCGCGCCTTCAGGCTGTTGTTGACGTACAGATAGCCTTGCATGCCGGTGCGCTTGCCGGGCCGGTTGGCGATCTCGGCGAATGCTTCGATGTCATCTTCGGACGAGAGTTCCCGCCCGACATGCAGATCCAGCCAGACGTAGATACCTTCGTCCTTCAGCGCCTTGATCCACCTGTCGATCTGCTCCATGGCATGCGGATCGAGCGTTCTGGTTCCACGGGCGTCTCGTCCGAACACATTCGGCTGCGCCCAGTGCGAGTCATGGTGATGAATGCGGACCAGATTGAAGCCGAGCTGTGATAGTCGCCGCGCCTGGACACGCACGAGCTCCGGCGAGCGATACTGAAAAATCGCGTGGGCCGATAAATTGGTCCCCCAGAAGCGGGCCTTGGTCCCGTCAGCGAAAACCAAATTCTCTCCGGATGCGCGCAAGAAACCGCGCTTGCCCGCCGGCTTGTCTGCGGCATTCAGTTGGCTGAGATCGACGGGCGTGCGGTTCCAATGCAGATCATTCGCCCACCAGGTTTCGGACGGGCGCGCCAGACGCTCTGTCGGCGCCGCATCGAACCTGCCGGGAAATGTTACCTGCATGCGCACGTCGACAGTATCGACCTGCGCATTCCTTTGGACGAGATAGGCGCGGATTTCGTTCGGGTTCCCCCGCTCGAACTCCAATCGCACAACCGGGCTGTCGAACGCGACTTCGAGCTTGCCGCCATCCGGATCGAGCGCCAGTGACCACCCCATGTTATCGGCGCGCAACTCCGCCACCGGGACAAACCCAGGCCGGGTTATTGTCATCGGCGATAATCGGAAGACAATCGCGCCAAACATATCCGGAGCGCCGTCGGCGGCCTCGCTGAGCTGCAAACGCCACCTTCCGGTCCCATCGGACGACGTCTCGGCGTCTCCGTCAATCGTCAGGCCGTTACGGAAATCGCGGGACTTGAAGGTGTAGCGGCGGGCTGGCTCGGTCACGTCGCTGACCGTCGAAAGCCCTGCCCAGTGCCAGTCGCCGCGCCAGAATTGCAAGCTGGCTTCAACTATAGGCGCGCCGCCGCGGTGGATTTTGAACAAACCGGTGGCGGCGTCGAACTGCCCGCTGGTTTCTGCCTGTGCGCCGCCGATCGAACAATAGAGCGCCGCCGTCAACACGCAGCGCAGGATGTTCTTCAGCACCAGCATCCCTCCCGAGCGTAGTGGCCCATCTCTATTCAGCGCTCACGCCCCACCCGTGCAACAACCGGTAGTCCCGACGCCGCTTCGTATTCCGCGCGAATGCGTGGCGCGCCGCGAAAGAATTCGACCAGGACAACCAGGCCGAACCCGATCATGATGCTCAGGAGAATGCCCGCAATCGCGATTTTCCTTGCAGCGCTTTCACCAATGATCGGGTCTTCCGGACGCCCGACAACCAAAAGATTGTCCGGCGCATCGAAGATCCCCACGTAGTTCGGGCGGCCCGCACCGGGCTGCGTCGACACAGCCAGATAGCGATGACGCGCGCCGCGATATACCGCGTTCAGCCTTTCTAGTTCACCGACGATACTGGCGTCGGTCGAAATCTCCCGCCGCAAGCGCATTGCGGCGTCATTTCCCTCGCCATCCGCTGCCGCCTTACCGGGCTGCGGGTGCGTCAGATCCCAAATCCGGTCGAGCTGCCCCCTGATCCCCGCGGCGGCAGCCGGATTGAAGCGATCGATGGCCTCCAGCAATGCCTTTTCCGCGCCTTCCATCGCGTCGGCACGTTGCATGATGACGAATTGCGACGCGCTGAAAATGCTCTGGTCCGGCCCCGTCAGGCCTTCCATCAGTCGCGCGATAATGATTTCAAGATCACGCGCCAATCCTTCTCGATTGACGCTTTGAAGGCGAAGTTCGAGCGCGCTTCCGCCCATCAACTCAAGCGTCAGGGCAGTGCGGAAGACCCGCATTTGAATTTCAGCCTCGGCGGGGCTCGCGGGCTCAGTGAAAGCGCTGAGCTGCGGCAGTAGACCGGCCAGCACATTATCGCTTTTGATCCACGCATCGATGGCGCCGACCTGTTCCAACGCCTGCGACCGCTGAATGCCGCCGCCGCCATATCCCGCATTAGCGCGATTGGCACCCTGCAGCAGGATCAGCGCTTTGGCAGTATATTTGGTTGGCGAAAGCTGCACGGCCACCGCAGCCAGGACGCTGGCAATAACGACTGGAATACACAGAAGCTTCCAGCGCCGACGTATGATGTCGAGCGATGCGACCAGCAGTTCGCGAATGAATTCGACGCTAAAGCTCACCGCACATACTCCAAACCGCAATCGCCACGAAGCCTGTCGAAGACGGCTTATGTCATCCAAACTCTATTGATCGAGCATTTGGCTCAACGGCAACTGCCAATCGTTCAGGATGATACCACCAATGGTCATCTTGAAGATCCCGGCAGCTTCCACTGCCGCTTTGAGCGAACGTCGCTCCGTTTTCCCGCTCAGGCATACGAGAAACGTCAGATCACAGGCGGCCCCGACGGTCTGCATCAATAGCGTCGGCTTCCCCGTGGGCTGTATGATGGGTGGAAGATCGACGACGACCGTACAGGAGTTGCGCGCCAGGGCTTCCAATGCTTGTCGGCACTCCTCCCGCGATCCGACTGGCCAATCGGAAACGGCGGCGAGATCGAGGGTTTCTATTTGGTCGTCCAAAAACGGATCAGCCACAACGCTGTCACTATACGGTAGCTCATTTCGCTCCGTGCCCGGCTGGATCGGCGCGAGCCTGCTTGCATCGACCAGCAAAGACCGGCGCCCGAAGCTGGCAAATGTCTGGGCCAGCCTTCTGGCGACGAGGCTCACGCCCGCGTCGTTCTGGCAACTCGTCACGCCGATGATCCGCGCGGACTGTTTATCGGCGATCGCGATAACGGGCGTCAGCTTGCTTCTTTTATCGTCACCGCCTGATGGCATGTCTATTCCACCCGCCCCCTGCGCCGCAGTCCATCTACGCAAAGCGTTCGACGCTACCGTGCGGCCGCCTATTCCTACCCCGCGAACAAATGCGCTATCGAATAGTGTCATGCCGGCTCAGTCCCTTTTTGTCCTGATCCAAGAAACGTGCCGACCCATGATGATCTGAGCATACAGCGGTATTTTTGATAAGATATAACCAGCCGCCTTCACGAGATCGGCCAGCGACAGGCTATCGCGGCCAACCTTCCACCAGGCAATGAGGACGCCAAATGCCAGCAAAGCCGCGGCCGTCAAGGCGACAACAAATGGCGCCCATGTGCCGGCAGCAATCAGGAGCACCAAGGACACGAGGCACAGCAGTCCGACCAGCATGATGTGCAGCGCAACCGGCGGCACCATGGCATCAATGACCAACCCCAAAAGACGCATGTTTCTCTGCCGGAAAGCCGAAAGCAACGTTCCCGGCGCGTGACGGGCAATCGTCTGGATATGGCCGGTTTCCCAGCGCGCTCTTTGTGATCCCTGCCCTTCCGAATTCAACGGAAACTCGCTGATAACCCGCGCGGTCGCGCAAAGCTCCGGCGCAAACCCCTGGCGCGCCAAGTCCAGCCCAAGCACCAGATCTTCTGCCAGTTCTCCGGAGTTCAAACGAACACCCGAGATCACGGCCCAAGGGAATGCCATGCCCGTGCCCATCAACTGGCACGGCAGCCCCATCCGCTGCGCGCCAAGCGGACGCAAGACATTTTTAACCTTGGCCGCAAATCCTGCGATCTTTATGTAACGCGAGTTTGCATTTTGTGGAGGCACAATAACATCGAGTGCCTGTGCAGGCCGCCCCAGCTCGACAACGTGCCGCCCCAAAGTCTTTAGCGTGCCTTCGTCCGGAACGCAGTCGGCATCGATTACAATGACCACGTCCGGCGGATCGCGCTTCAGATGCCGGACGCCAAAATCCAGCGCATAGCTTTTACCGCGCTGATGCGCGTCGAACCGTTCAACAACCTCGGCGCCGGCGGCTTTTGCAATCGCGGCCGTTTCATCACTGCAGTTGTCGGCCACCACCAGCATCCTGTCATTGGGACTTAATTGGACGCGGATCGCCTGCAATGTGCCGGCAATTACCGCGGCTTCGTTATGCGCGGGCACCAAGACCGCCAATCGGGGTTGCCGGGACAACGAGGTCACATCCCCACTGCGCCAGGACTGCCGCGCGGCAACGACTTCGGCGAAAAATACCGCAGACGGGATCAGCAGCAGCACGCCAACCAGCAGCAGAACCGTCGCAGCGAAGTCAATCAAGACCATTCTTCAATCTCGCTGCTGATCGTCTCGCTATAGAACAGTCGCGCAAGGCGCGCTGCCTCGGTATCGGCCGAATGCCGCACTACGACACGCGCGTATCCGTTGTCGCCCATGCGCTGGAGATCATCCGCTTCTGCCGACAGACAGGCCTGCATGGCCTGTGCCAAAGGCGTGATGCTGCCCGCCGGCACCAGCCAGCCGGTCTCGCCGGGTATGACCAGTTCCGGGATCCCGGCAACATAAGTCGTAATGACCGGGCGACGCAGGGCCATCGCTTCCATGATCACGACAGGAAGGCTTTCGGCAAAACTCGGCAATACCAGCGCCCGGGACGCCAGGATTTCTTCTCGAACCTGATTGCTGCTGATCCATCCGGTGATGGTTACTGAATCTTTTAGGCCGAGCGCTGCAATCTTGGCTTCGATTTGGCCGCGCATTTCTCCGTCGCCGGCAAACACAAGATGACAATCCCCCAGAGCATTCTGGACTTTCGCAAACGCCTCGACGAGGAGCAGCTGCCCTTTCTGTTCACATAGCCGCCCAACGCAGACAAGCCGCCGCGCCGCAGGAGCCGGCGTGGCCGCCGCCGTGTAGAAGCCTTTCTCCAGGCCGCAGTGCACCTGTTTGACCTTGCCCCAGTCCGCCTCGGCGCAGCGTCGGAACATCTGTGACCGGCAGTAAGAATTGACAGCCGCAGTGAATTTCGAGCGGCCGATCTTCTTGTCCAGGTTGAGGCAATGGCCCTTATCGAATTCGTCCGGACCATGCACAGTAAAACTGTAGGTTGGCCCACCGAGACGACGAACGTACATCGCCACCTCAGCGGGATTTGTGCCGAAATGCGCGTGGATATGAGAAATCCGTTCCGACCTCGTCAATTCCAGAACTCGGCATGCCTGCGCGACATAAGCTAAATGAATTGGCAACGGGCGATCGGAGTTGCGCGACATCCGGAGCGCCTCGGCGCATGCAGCGACGACGGCACCGGGCGCACGCATGAACTCGCGCGCGGTTGCTTTCAGCAACCCCGGTATGCCCTCTTTCAAGATGTAATGCGTCACCGCCTGTTCCGCGAAATCATCGGGATCCACGAGATCCGTGTCGTCCCAGCCGCGGGTCGAAATACGTGTTACCGGCACGCCGGCGCGCTCAAGCGCGAGAATCTCCCGCCTGATAAACGTATGGCTAACCTTGGGATACTGGTTGACAAGATAGGCGACGCGCGCACCGGACGGGCGACCGCCTTCTGCCGGCGCGCCACCATGGTCCGGCCGTACACGCGCATCGCGAGCGTCGCCCGGCCGTTCGTATTCGCTATCCAACGCCACAGTACTCAAGGTCCCAGACCATCCACGATCACAGGTGTTGCACGCATGCGATCTATACGGCGTTAATCCGGTGACATATTCACGAGCGATTTCCCGACGTGGTGGTACGGCTATTTCAATAAGGTCGAGATGCGGTAAACGATTATTTGCCACGATTTCGATACCGGAATAACTCGTAAACTTTGCGTGCCATTTTGACTTGCAGATTCACGTTATCCAGCCGATCACACGCCAGCGCGCGCCCTCAACTCGGAATTTAGCCAAGTGATTTTCGAACCCAGCGATATTCCTGACGTAATCAAGATCACGCCGAAGCGATACAGTGACGACCGCGGCTACTTCGTGGAACTGTTCCGCGATGACCTGTTCCGCAAGCATGCCGGCAACGTCTCATTCGTGCAGCACAACCAATCCCTGTCCCGGCGGGTCGGCACGATCCGGGGCCTACATTTCCAGGCTCCCCCAGCCGCACAAGGCAAACTGGTGCGCTGTGTTCGCGGCGCGATTTTCGACGTTGCCGTCGACCTGCGCCGCTCATCACCGACGTTCGGCCGGCATATCTCGATCGAGCTGACCGGCGACCGCGACACCCAACTGTGGATCCCGGCCGGCTTCGCGCATGGCTTTTGCACGCTCGCCCCGGATACCGAGGTCTGGTACGCGGTGACGCACGGATACAACCCGCAGAGCGAAGGCGGCATTATCTGGAACGATCCGGCTCTCGGCATCGCCTGGCCCTCTGTCGCATCGGCGGACACGTTGTCTGAAAAGGACACCAGGCTCGGTCCCCTTAGTGATCTTCCAAGGATATTCCCGTAATTTAGCTGCCGTCGAACCCTGCTGCGGCTGGAGCTGAACACTGATGCGCATTCTCGTGACCGGAGGAGCCGGCTTCATTGGTTCGGCCGTGGTGCGCCATCTCGTTGGCGAGATCGGCGCCGAAGTGCTGACGTTCGATAAGCTGACTTACGCCGGCAATCTGGAAAACCTCCGCTCAATCACAAACGCTGGCAATCACCGGTTTCTGCGTGCGGACATCTGCGAGCGGCAAGCTGTGGTTTCCGCTCTCCAGGATTTCCAGCCGGACCGAATTTATCATCTCGCCGCCGAAAGCCACGTCGATCGCTCGATCGACGGGTCGGCCGATTTCATAGCCACCAACATCGTCGGCACCCACACCCTGCTTGAGGCGGCGCGCCACTACTGGTTGGGCATGCCGGCTGATCGCCGCGACGGTTTTCGCTTCCTTCACGTCTCCACCGACGAGGTATATGGCTCTCTCGGCGCAGACGGCCTGTTCACGGAAGACACGGCATACGACCCCAGTTCTCCATATTCGGCATCGAAGGCCGCGTCGGATCATCTGGTAATGTCGTGGCACCGGACCTACGGGCTTCCCGCCATCCTGTCGAACTGTTCCAACAATTACGGTCCCTATCATTTTCCTGAAAAACTCATTCCGCTGACCATCTTGAACGCAATGCACGGTCAGTCGCTTCCGGTTTACGGCCAGGGCCAGAATGTCCGCGACTGGCTGTATGTCGAGGACCACGCCCGCGCGCTGCACATGATCGCCAGCCACGGCCGGCTCGGCGAGAAATACAATGTCGGCGGCCGCAATGAGCGCCGCAATATCGACGTCGTCCGCACCATATGCGCCATTCTCGATCGCGTGCGGCCCGGCGGCCGCAGCCCCGCCGATCTGATCACCTACGTCACCGACCGGCCCGGCCATGACTTCCGCTACGCCATCGATGCAACGCGTCTCGAAACGGAACTGAACTGGAAAGCCCAGGAACACTTCGAATCCGGAATCGAGAAAACGGTGCTCTGGTACATCGAGAACGAGTGGTGGTGGCGGCCTCTGCGGCGCGACGTCTATGGCGGCGAGCGTCTCGGCGCAGCCGCCAGGCAGGCTTAGACGACGCCATGCGCATCCTCGTCACTGGAAAGACCGGACAGCTCGCACAGTCGCTCGCGGAGCGCGGGCCGGACGCGCATGCGACGGTTATACTGCTCGGACGGCCGGAGTTCGATCTGGCGGATCCGACGTCCCCGACCGGACTGCTCGCCGCACATCATCCCGACGTGATCGTATCGGCCGCCGCCTATACCGCGGTGGACAGTGCCGAAACCGAGCCGGAACACGCCTATGCGGTCAACGCCGAAGGCCCGCGCCGGCTTGCCGCCAGCGCCGCCACGCTCGGCATTCCGATCATTCACATCTCGACCGACTACGTGTTCGACGGTGCCAAAGCGACCCCGTGGACCGAGGACGATGCCACCAGCCCGCTCGGCGTCTACGGCGCATCCAAGCTCGCCGGCGAGAATGCCATCCGCGCCGCGTCACCCGACAACATCGTGCTGCGCGTGGCCTGGGTCTACAGCCCGTTTAGCGCAAACTTCGCCAAAACCATCCTGCGGCTTGCGCGCGAACGCGACGAACTGCGCATCGTCGCCGACCAGATCGGCACGCCGACCTCGGCGCTCGACATTGCCGATGGCGTGCTGCGCGTCGCACGCAACATCATGGACCAGCCAAACCGGCACGAATTGCGCGGCCTGTTTCATATGGGAAGTGCCGAGGCGACGAGTTGGGCCGGTTTCGCGCGCGGCATCTGCGACTGGCTCAACGATCACAGCGGCCGATCCGTCGTAGTCCACGACATCGCAACCGCCGATTATCCGACCAAAGCGCGCCGCCCTGCCAACTCGCGACTGGACAGCCGACGCTTAGCGACCATTCATGGCGTGACGTTGCCATCCTGGCGGACGTCCCTGCCCCCCATACTCGATCGCCTCGCGTGAGCGCAGCAACACTGGAACCTGAGGACACCATGAAGGGCATCATCCTGGCAGGCGGCAGCGGCACGCGTTAGCATCCGATGACGCACGTCACGTCGAAGCAACTGTTGCCGGTGTACGACAAGCCGATGATCTACTACCCGCTGACCACGCTGATGCTGGCGGGCATTCGTGAGATCCTCATCATTTCGACGCCCCAGGATCTGCCGCATTTCCAGCGGCTCCTTGGTGATGGCACGCAATGGGGCCTATCGCTGAGCTATGCCGAACAGCCGCGCCCCGAAGGGTTGGCACAAGCGTATATCATTGGTGCGGAATTCGTCGCCGGCGGTCCATCGTGCCTGATCCTGGGCGACAATATCTATTTCGGCCACGGCCTGCCCGAACTGCTTGGCAAGGCTGTCGCGCGGACATCCGGCGCGACCGTGTTCGCCTACCACGTGACCGATCCAGAACGTTACGGCGTCGTCGCCTTCGACGCCAACATGACCGCGCTGTCGATCGAGGAAAAGCCGAAGACGCCGAAGTCGAACTGGGCGGTGACCGGCCTCTATTTCTACGATGAAGCCGTCGTCGACATTGCGGCGAACCTGTTACCGTCTGCGCGCGGTGAACTGGAGATCACCGACGTCAATCGCGCCTATCTGGAAAAGGGCAACTTAGCGGTCGAACTGATGGGCCGCGGCTACGCCTGGCTCGACACCGGCACGCCTGACAGCCTGATCGAAGCGGCCGAGTTCGTCAGGACGCTCGAAAAGCGGCAAGGATTTAAGATCGCCTGCCCCGAGGAAGTCGCCTGGCGCCTGGGCTTCATCGGCGACAGCAAGCTTGAAGCAGCCGCGGCGAAGCACGGCAAGAGTGCATACGGCCAATATCTGGCGGGGCTGCTGACCTCGCGTTCCTGATCAATAAGCCCCGGCTCAAACTGCCCCTGCAAACCCGTCGCACCAGCACACTGGCGCCGCCGGACCGTCTCGACGTGACAGCGGGAGCGCATGGGAAGGCCGTTCACTGAACCGGCATCAGTTCAGCGCGCGATGGCGCGCCCCCGCGCGCGAAATACAGCGCCCTGCGAACCCAGTTCTCATATCGTCAACTGAATCAAGCCAATTGCCGCATCGCAGCAATACCGCGAAATTGCGCCTTTTCAGCCAATTGAAGCAATCCCTGCCTGCGATCTTAACCATTTCTTAAGATAATACTTTTCACCCGACCAATTCCTGTCATGGCTGTCCCAATAAGAAACAAAACGTTGTGCGCACTGGAAACATTTATAACCTGGCCCGCTTCTTGCTTCATTTGTTGCGCAGGAAGACCTTGTTACTATTACGTATTGCGTGCAGGATATTATGGCTCATACGGACACCCAAATCAGCAGTGCAAGGACTACCCTTGACCGCATTCCATACAGTATTGATGCGTTAAAAAGTCGAGAATACACATTCTCTGCTGCAATTCGTGCATGCATATTGATCGAGACGACATCTGTCGTCTTGGCCATGGCTGTTGCCAAGCTGATTTATATCGATTTGTTCCTGCAGCATGATCAGTCGATCATGCCGTATGTGGCGGCCTCAGCGCTGCTCGCCGTAATTTTGTACGTCTCCTTGAAACAGGCCGGTCTTTATGAGCCGCCAGCCCTGGTCGCGCCGATCATCGGATACGGCAAGCTCTGGGGAGCGCTGGCCATGGCCTTCCTGTTCCTGATCGGGATTCTCTATATCAGCAAGATCGCTGAGAGTTTCTCGCGCGGCTGGTTCCTGACATCATTCGTGCTGAGCGCGGCGGCCTTGACCCTGACGCGCGTCATCCTCATGCGTCGCATCCGGCACATGATCGCCAGCGGTGTGCTGAAGCAGCGTATCGCAATCGTTGGCACACCCGAGTTCATCCCCTCGCTCAGATCCAAAATCGAGAGTTCCGCGCCGTCTTCCGGCGTGTCAGGCCTCTTTTTGATCAATCCGGAGTCGCAGACAGCATCCACGATTGCCCACCACGGCGGGCTCGAACAGCTCAAGAATGCTCTGGCGCGGCAGGAATTTGAAACCGTGGTCATCGGCTTGCCGGCCGGAGATACCCCCACGATCCAGGCGACGGTCAGCGCGCTCGGCTCCTACGTCGTCGAGTTGCTGATCTGTACCGAGCTGGAGGCCTTTCCGGTCGCTGTCAACGGTTCGCGCAATTTCGGCCGCGTGCAAGCCAACGTCATCAACGTCGTGCCGCAGTCCGAGCGTCACAGCCTGCTCAAGGGGCTTCTCGATTACACCGCAGCCGGCATCGGGTTGCTTCTACTGTCACCGCTGCTGGGCCTGATTGCACTCGCCGTCAAGCTGGACAGCCCTGGTCCGGTCTTCTTCCGTCAGCGCCGCTATGGCCAGAACAACAACATCTTCCGGATCTTCAAGTTCCGCACGATGCTGGTTGCCGAGGATGGCCAGCACGTCAAGCAGGCCGAACGAAACGATCCGCGCGTCACCCGCGTCGGCTGGTTCCTGCGTCGCACCAGCCTGGATGAGTTGCCGCAACTGCTGAACGTCCTGCGCGGAGACATGTCCCTGGTCGGCCCAAGGCCGCACGCCTTGGCCCACGACGAGCACTTCGAGCAGAAGCTCGACCTGTTTTCCCGTCGCCGCCGCGTCAAGCCGGGCCTCACCGGCTGGGCGCAGGTTAACGGCTACCGTGGCGAAACGCGCACGACTGAGGATGTCCGCGCCCGCATGGAGCACGACCTGTACTACATCGACAACTGGTCGCTCTGGCTGGATCTGGAAATCCTCACGCGCACAGTCTTCGTGCTCTGCCGCGGGGCATATTGAGACGATGGTGGTGGATCGCACGGGCGACCCACCACCCCTACCCACAATAAAGCCCGGGACAAGTTTTTAGCCTGTCCCGGGCTTTGTCGTATTCGCCGCTTGTTACGATTTGCGCCGGGACTGTCCCCGGCGCATTGCAATTAAACCCGCTTCAGTAATCCGCCGAAAACAACGCCGGGAAATACCAACATGCATTCGGCATAGCGCCGGGCCAGGCGCCGCGGATTATTGAGTAAACGCCAGAGCCATTCACATCCGAGTTTTTGAAACAGCTTCGGTGCCCGTTTCTGCGATCCGGCAATGAAATCAAGCCCGGCGCCAATGCAAATGAAAGACACCCCGTCCGGGATTTCGCGGGCGCAACGTTCGGCAAAAATCTCCTGCTTAGGCGCGCCAAGCGCCAGCAGGCAAATCTGCGCCCCTGACTGGCGGATGAAGTCCAGGCAGCCCTGGGCGCCGGAGCCCTCGACATCGAAGTTTGCCGGCGGCGCATACACTCCGCTGATCGACAAAGCCGGATAACGGCTCTTCAATTCGCGGGCCGCTGCTCGCAGTGCCTCGAATGTCGCGCCGACCAGCACCACCGATATTCCGCGCCGGCCAGCTTCGTCGCACAACGGATCGATCAAATCGGAACCGGGCGTCCTCTCAACATCATGACCTTGCAGGCGGCCGGCGAGAACGATCGGAAACCCGTCAGCGAGGACGATACGCGCCTTTTCATACGCTGACCTGAACCCCGCATTGGAACGCAGCTTAACGACGTGATCGAGATTGATCGTATAGACCGAAAAGGAACTACCGCCCTCAACCTCGTCGCAGATCCGCCGGCTCGCCTCGGACAGTTTGAACGTGTCGACGTTTATCCCGTCGACGTTGAACTTCATACTGGCCACAATTACGCCCTTCATGCTCACGACATAACGCGGGCATTCGGTATTTGCCGGGATGAGTTAGTTGGCGAAAAGTGAACCACGGCATCCGAATGCGACTCATGCTGGGGGTAAGCAAGGTCGATGCCGAAAACTCCTGCATTCAGTGTTGGCAAATAACTACGTTAAATTTTCCGTGCAACAACCAATCGGCGGGCGATACAATCCGGTATTACAATAATCGCATTGGGAATACGGCGCCGTATTAATCATTGGCATGCATTGTGCGTTAGAAAACGGCGGTATGCATTTCAGCCGTTCACATCCGTCCCGATGAGCAGCACCGCGAAATGCTGACTGGAGCCTAGACACGCATGTCCGACGCTGAAACGAACCTGTCCGCAAACGACATCGCCATCATTGGCATGGCGTTGCGCGTGCCCGGTGCCAGCACGGTCGCGCAGTTTTGGGACAATCTGCGCAACGGTATCGAGTCGATCGCGACGCGCACGCCTGAGCAACTACTCGCCGCGGGCGAGAGCGCGGAAACCCTCCGCCGCAGGAACTACGTGCCGCGTGCCGCCGAGCTGAAAGGCTTCGCCGACTTCGACGCGGAGTTCTTCGGCTTCAGCAAGAAAGAAGCTGCGGTGATGGATCCGCAGCACCGCCAGTTC
>JAEZBZ010000314.1 GCA_023412745.1 Pseudomonadota bacterium
AATCTGCCAGCCGCGAGCGATAGGAGGGGAAAAGCGGCGAGAATTCGCGCTGATCCGGACCGGCAATAGTATCACCGGCGCCGAGCGCGCGGGACACGGTGCCGATGCGCAGCGGGTTGTAACCGAGCGTGTGATCGATGCCGTGGATCATCGCGGCGTTGGGCCATTCAAAGCCGAGACCGACAAGCTCGACGCGATCGCGCCATTGCGAGCCGGGATGGCGGCGCATGCGTTCCTTGAGGAAGCGGATCGTTGGATTGCGGCAGTTGGGCTTTAGGATCTCGTAGTTCGCGGTCGGCAGCGCGGTCGATTCATTCGGTCCGTTGTTCCAGGCGAGATCGCCGGTCAGCAGGATCGACGGGGCTGCGATAACCAGTGCCGGACGCGCCATGACGCCCCAGTCGCGGGCGCGCAGCAGCACGCACGATGCGCCGAGCCAGGCGGCCGCGAACAGGATGGGCTGCCAGGCTTGATAGACGCGTTGCTCGTGAATGGCGATGACGACCGCGATGGCGAATAGGCTGCCGATGAGTGCAGCCTCGATCAGACGCTGTCGCCGGCTGGCAGACGGAATGGCACGCGTTGCCCAGCAATGGACGAGATAGCCGGCAGTCAGGCCGCCCATCGCGCCGACCAGGAAGGTGGCATCCGCCGGGCGGCGGAAGATCGCAATACCGGGCAGCACGGTATAGAGGAAGCCGAATACGGGCGTCCATGCGCCAAGCGCGTACAGGATCAGCAGAACCAGGATGATCGCGGATGGCCGGATTTCGCGATCCTTCAGCAAGCCTCGCCCAATGCCGACTGTGAGCATGAGCAGGATCGGCAGCGCGCCGATATAAACCTGGCTCATGTTCTGCGACAGGCCCATGAAGTTGGGATCCCAGTCGTAGCTGTGCGGTCCCCAGAAGGGTACCTTCGGATCGAGCGCGCCATAGAGATCGCCGATGACGGCGGTGAGCATCGAAGCGGGATGCAGCGAGCCGCGGACGGCCTCGGCAAACTCGATCGCAGGGCGATTGGAGGAGGCGGCATATAGCGTCGTCATCAGCAGCGGCAGGCCCGCGAGGACGATCATGGCGACGGCCGCGATGACGAGGGGGGGCAATGAACGCAGGAAGGCGTCGGAACTCCAGTTCTGCTGCCACCAGTGTCCGATGATGACGCCGGCGAGGACGTAGCAGCCGAGCAGGGCGACTTGATCCGGCTCGATGATCATGGCGCCGATGGCGAGCCCCGCGAGCAGGCCATAAACGAGCGAAGAACGGTCGAGGGCGCGCACCATCAGCCACAGGGACAGCGCGAAGAAGGCGTAGCTCTGCACCTGGCCGATATGCTGGATGCGCCAGGCCGCGGATGCGCCGAACGCGAAGATGATCGCCGCAACCAGTGCGCCGGCGGGATGCCAGCCGCGATCACGGCACAGGGCGAGAATGGCCAATCCGCCGCAGCCGAGCAGCCACAGCACATAGAGGTCGAGATCTCGGAAGCTCGGGATCGCCTCGAACCAGGCCAGGATATAGGCGGGCGAGAAGATCAGCGACTGCGGATCGGCCACGTGTGGCGTGCCGACAAACACATGAGGCGACCACATCGGCGATTGATCGGTATGCAGAGCATTGGCCAGGAACTGGATTTGGGCTTGGAAATGCGCCTTGGCATCGTAGGGAATGGTCAGAGTGCCAATCAGCCACGGCAGCGACAAGACGATCCACGATGCGATGAAGAAAGCGGTTGCCGTGAGGTAGCCGCGCATAGGCTTGCGCAGTGGAACGTCAGCAGCCGGCAGTGATGAAGTGGACGATGAAAGCAGCGTGTCGCCGGCTGTCATAGGCGCCTATCCGACACGTCGCGCGCGCTACCGGGCAGCGCTGGTCGCTTCAAGTACATGGCCACGAACCTTTAACAAACGCCGGTGTCTAAGACCTCGTACCCCAAGCGGATGAAATATTCGTAGCAGGCCCATTTGGCCAAAAGCAAGGCAGCACGCTGCGGCGTTGGCGGACGAAACGGTCCCAGCCGGGCAATTTGAACGATGTTTATCCCCGTTTCCTGCGAGCATGGTAAGGTCGGTCTGCGAGTAGCTGTGACCTGAATTTTATATAATAAAATCAATAAGTTGTTGCGTTTTTCAATTGACACCGTCACGCTGTTCTGGCATAAGGTCTGTATAACGCGACAGTTGCGAATGACTGCGCTGCGATGGCGCAGCACTGCCGCGATCCTCAATTCACCCGGTCAGACATGAGACGTACGGAAGCCTTGCGGCGGCCGGCGCCCGATTGGGTGGCCATCCGCCGTCTTTACGAAACAGGCGAAGGCACGGTCGCCGAGATTGCTGCCGACAACGGTGTGACGGCCTCGGCCTTGCGCAGGCGGCGCGTGGCGGAAGGGTGGGCGCCACGTCCAGCCCGGCCGCCTCCGAAGGTGCGTGGTCCGCGCGCGGATCGAACCGTGAAGAAGAAGCCGAGCAGGAAGCAAGCGCTGCTCGGCCGGTTGCTGAAGGTCGTCGACAGAAACCTCAAACTGATGGAGAGGCAGATGAACGCGGATGAGCCGGGGACGGCTGCCGACCGCGAGCGGGACACCCGTGCGATCGGTACGTTGACCAGAACAGTCAGCAAGATCACGGAGCTGCAAGCTGAGACCGATGCATCCGCAGACGCAGCCCGCGATCACCGTTCAGGATCGGCGCCCGAGTCAGCCGATACGGACCGCCTCCGCCTTGAAATTGTGGAGCGCATTCTCAAGCTGCGCGAGCACCACAACGCGCGATGAGATCGCGAACCTTCTAGCCGACATTCCAAGCGAATATCTGCGCCGGCTCGTATCGGACTGGCAGGTCTGGGCGCGCGACGATCAGCTTCCGCCGGTGGCGACCGAAGACGGTGCGCCGTGGCGGACCTGGCTGATCCTCGGTGGTCGAGGCTCCGGCAAGACGCGGGCCGGCGCGGAGTGGGTGCGGATGGAGGCAGCGCGGCTGGCTGATGGCGATGCGGGCATGGGCCGGATCGCGTTGGTCGGCGAGACACTTGAGCAGGCGCGCAGCGTGATGGTGGAAGGCGTGTCGGGATTGCTTAGCGTACATGCTGGGACCGAGCGACCGCGCTTCGAGCCATCGCGGCGGCGGATCACCTGGCCGAGTGGTGTTGTCGCGCAACTGTTCTCGGCGGAAGATCCCGAAGCGCTGCGGGGGCCGCAGTTCGCGGCGGCATGGGTGGATGAGATCGCGAAGTGGCGGCAGCCGGAACGCGTGTGGGACATGTTGCAGTTCGGGCTGCGGCTCGGCGCGATGCCGCGGCAGGTTGTGACGACGACGCCGCGTCCGGTGCCGATATTGAAGCGGATCATGCGGGATGCGGGCGCGGTGACGACGCGCGTGCGCACCATCGACAACGTTGGAAATCTCGCGCCTGGGTTTGTTGCCGAGATGCAGCGGCGCTACGGCGGCACGCTGCTGGGCCGACAGGAACTGGATGGCGAGCTGATCGAGGAGCAGAGCGGCGCGCTATGGCGGTTGGAATGGATCACGGAGGCGCGCGTGGCCGAGGCGCCGCCGTTGCGCCGGGTGGTGGTGGCGGTCGATCCGCCGGTGACGGCGACTCGGTCGTCTGATGCTTGCGGAATTTGCGTCGCCGGGATCGGGCCGGATGGACGTGGCTACATTCTCGATGATCGTACGCTGCAGGGCCGTGAGCCACATGTGTGGGCGCGGGCGGCGGTGGCGGCGTATCGCGAGTACGCGGCGGACCGGATCGTGGCCGAGGTCAACCAGGGCGGCGATCTGGTGCAGAACGTGTTGCGCCAGATCGATGCCGCGGTGCCGATCCGCATGGTTCGGGCGACGCGCGGCAAGTGGCTGCGCGCCGAGCCGGTGGCCGCGCTTTACGAGCAGGGCCGCGTGCGCCCCGCCGGCGTGTTCCCGGAGCTGGAGGACGAGATGGCGGACTTCGGCCTCG
>JAEZBZ010000352.1 GCA_023412745.1 Pseudomonadota bacterium
GTCAAGCAGAGCGGCATCGGTCGCGAATTCTCGCTGGAAGGGATGCTGGACAGCTTCACCCAGCGCAAGAACGTGACGGTCAACCTGAATACTCCGCCGCGGTCGTAAGGCCGCTCCGTCAGGCGCCGAGATACGCGCTCTTGACGTGCGGATTGTCGAGCAGCTCCGCTCCGGTGCCGGTCAGCGTCACCCGCCCCTGCTCCAGCACGTACGAGCGATCTGACAGCTCCAGCGCCGCGAACGCGTTCTGCTCAACCATCACCACGGTGACGCCCTGGGCGCGGATTTCCTTGATGATCTCGAACGTCCGCTCGACGAGGTTAGGCGCCAATCCTAACGATGGCTCATCGAACAGCACCAGCTTGGGCCGGCTCATCAGCGCGCGCGAGATCGCCAGCATCTGCTGCTCGCCGCCCGACAGCGTTCCAGCCGCCTGGTCGCGGCGCTCGTTCAGGATCGGGAAACGCTCAAACAGCTTCTCCATGTCTTCCGTTATCGCCGCATGATCGGTGCGTAGGAAACAGCCCATTTCGAGGTTTTCCTTCACCGTCATGTACGGAAACACGCGGCGGCCTTCCGGGCAATGCGCGATGCCAAGTTGCAGGATGCGCCGCGCCGACGCTTTGGTGATGTCTTCGCCCTCGAACTCGATACGGCCAGCGATAGGCGGCAGAACGCCCGATATCGCTTTAAGCGTCGTTGTCTTACCGGCACCGTTAGCACCGATCAGCGTCACCAGTTCGCCCTTGCGCACCTCCAGCGAGAGCTCCCGGACCGCCGCGACCTTGCCATACCGGCAGACCAGTCCCTCAACCTTCAGCACGAGCGTACCTCTCACCAAGGTAGGCGCGGATCACCTGCGGATCTCTCTGGATCTGGACCGGCGAACCGTCGGCGATGATACGGCCCTGGTTGAGACAGACCACGCGGTCGGATACGCCCATCACCATCTTCATGTCATGTTCGACCAGCAGCACCGTGATGCCGAGATCGCGGATACGCGCCAGCATGCGCATGAAGCTCGACGTCTCCGCCGGGTTCATGCCGGACACCGGCTCGTCGAGCAGCAGCAGCTTGGGCTGTGCGGCCAGCGCGATGGCAACCTCCAGCAGCCGCAGCTCGCCGTAAGGCAGGGACGATGCCATTTCGTCGGCACGCGCGGACAGGCCGGTGAAGGCGAGCACCTTGCGCGCCTCCTCGACCAGCTCACGCTCCTCACGCGACACCCACGGCAGTCGGAAGATGATGGCCAGCGGCTTCTGCTTCGATCGCAAGTGGAGCCCGATGAGGATGTTGTCCAGCACCGTCTGGCCGCCGAATACGCTGGTCTTCTGGAACGTGCGCACCACACCCAGTTCCGCGACCTGGTTCGGCTTCAAGCCGTTGAGCCGCGCGCCGCGATAGAGGATATCGCCCTTCGCCGCTTCGATGTAACCGGTGATGGCGTTGAAGGCCGAGGTCTTGCCGGCGCCGTTCGGCCCAATCAGCGACAGCACTTCGCCCTCGCGCACATCGAACGTTGCGCTTTCCACCGCCGTCAATCCACCGAAGCGGATCGACAGGTTGCGCACCGCCAGCGCGATATCGGATGATTGCGCCGTCATCGCGCGGTCTCCTCGATGCCCGCCCCTTCAGATCTCAGGGACGGCTTTTCCTGGCGCCGCTTCCACCAGTTTTTCAGCGCCGGGATGATGCCTTCTGGCAGGAAGTAGACGACCAGGATCATCAGCACGCCGTAGATGATCCACTGCACTTCCGGCACGATCTCCATCGCTCTCAGGGTTTCCGGCATCAGGCCGAAAATGATGCCGCCGACGATCGGCCCGGCGAGCGTGCCCTTTCCGCCCGTTACCACCATGATCACCATGGTGACCGTGTAGATGAACATGAAGACGTCGGGATCGACGATGCGCACATAATGCGCATAAAGCGTCCCGGCCGCGCCCGCCATGGCCGCCGAGACCACCGTCGCCAGCACCAGATAATGCGTGACGTCGACACCGACAGACGTGGCCAGCGGCTCGTTCTCGCGCAGCGCCACCATGGCGCGCCCGGCCCGCGAGTCCACAATGCGGCGAATGATGATGTAGGAGATGATCGCCACGACCAGCACCAGATAGTAAACCGACGGCTTGCGCAGGAACGAGAGCTGAAACACTTCCGGGCTCCCAAGGCGCAGCACGGGAATGTTGTTCAGCGCCATCGGCCCCTGGGTCAGTTCCAGCCAGTTCAACGCGACGAGCCGGATCACTTCGGCGAAGCTGATCGTCACGATGACGAAGTAGGCGCCACGCACTTTGAACGCGAGGCGTCCGATCGCCCATCCAGCCAACCCTGCAACAGCGATGCCGCACAGCATCGCGAACCACACCGGCTTCGGCGCCAGCCCTATTTTTGTATCCCCGTACAGGGTGATCTCGAAACCCAGGGAGACGAGGCTCGAGACATACGCGCCGAGACCGAAGAAGGCGACGTGGCCGAGGCTGAGCTGCCCGGTATAGCCGAGCAACAGATTGAGGCTCATCGCGGCAATGATGAAAATGCCGGTCATGATGAGCACGTGCAGGACGTAGAGATCGCCCATCCATTGCGGGATGGAAAACAGGAACAGCAGCCAGACGGCAGTCAGCGCGTGTTTCACCCGATCCTCTCCTTGCGCGCGAACAAGCCCGTCGGCTTGAACATCAGT
>JAEZBZ010000102.1 GCA_023412745.1 Pseudomonadota bacterium
GCACCAGCCCGAACAGTGTCAGCATGTTGATCGAAAAGCCCAGCGCCTGCATCACCACGAAGGTGCCAACCAGCGATACCGGGATCGCCAGCACCGGGATCAGCGATGCGCGCCACGACTGCAGGAACACGATCATCACGAGCACGACCAATGCCACCGCCTCGAAGATCGTCTTGTAGAGTTCCTTGATCGACACCTCGATGAACTCGGCCGGATTGTAGATGATCCGGTATTCGAGGCCCTTCGGGAAACTCTGCGACAGCTCCGCCATCGTCCGCTTGATCTCATTGGCGGCCTGGAGCGCGTCGGAGCCCGGCGCCTGCGTCATGAACAGGACCGTCGCGGGATAGTGGTTCTGGTAGCCGAACGAGTTGTAGTTCAGCGCGCCGAGTTCGACGCGCGCGACATCACGCAAGCGCACCAGGCGACCATCGGCGCCAGCCTTGATGATGATGTCCTCGAACTCGCCGGATTCGCGCAGACGGCCTTTCATCTGCAGCGGCATCTGGAACGCGCCGGTGCCGCTGATCGGCGGTTCGCCGATGGCGCCGCCCGCGACCTGCACGTTCTGCGCCCGCAAAGCGTGCAGCACTTCCTCCGCGCTCAGCCCCAGCGCCGCGATGCGCTCCGGGTCGAGCCAGATGCGCATGGCATATTCGCGCGAACCGAACATGTTGACCGATCCGACACCGTGGATGCGCGCCAGCACATCGCGCACGTTCAACAAGCCGTAGTTCGAGATGTAGACCTGATCGAAGGTGTTATCGGGCGACGTCAGGTGCACCGCCAGCAACTGGTCGGGATTGTTCTTACGCGTGAGTATGCCGCTGCGGCGCACTTCCTCCGGCAATCGCGGCTCGGCCGACGCGACGCGGTTCTGCACCAGCACCTGCGCCATATCGATATCGGTGCCGATGTCGAACGTAACAGTGAGGCTCATCGCGCCGTCGCTCGTCGAGTTCGAGTACATGTAGATCATGCCATCGACGCCGTTCACCTCCTGCTCGATGACGGCGGCCACCGTATCCGCGACGGTCTGTGCGCTGGCGCCGGGATAGGTGGTGGTGACGGTGATGGTCGGCGGCACGATCTCGGGGAACTGCGTGACCGGCAGCGCCAGATAGGCAATCGCGCCCAGGATGGTGATGAACACCGAAATGACGGCGGCGAAAATCGGCCGGGCGATGAAGAAGCGGCTCAAAGGCATGGTGGCCTGCTCCTTTCGCTATTGTCCAATCGGCTGGCCCGGTTTGGGGGGCGCCACTGATACCTGCAGCGGTTCGCGCTTGGCAGCGACCTTCTGATCAGGCCGCGCCCGCTGAATACCGCGCACGATCACCCAGTCCTCCGCCGCCAACCCGCTGCGAACCACGCGAAGCCCATCGACCAGCGGCCCCAGTTCGACCGGCGTGCGCCGCGCGGTGCCATCCTCCTGAACCGTGTAAATGAACTTGTTCGACTGATCGGTGCCGATCGCCTCGTCGGGAATGAGCACCGCCTTATAGGCTTGCGATCCGGCGATGCGCACGCGGGCAAACATGCCGGGCTGGAACAGCCCATCCTTGTTGTCGAGCACGGCGCGGGCCCGCAGCGTGTTCGTGCCGGGATCCAGGCGGTTGTCGCTAAAATCCAGCCGCGCCTGATGCGGAAAGCCCGTCTCGTCCGGCAGCCCCAACTGCACCGTCGCGCCGGATGCGACCGTTCCGGCAGTCTGGCCGGCCTGCATCAGCCGCTGGTACTTCAGCGTGTTGTTCTCGCCGATATCGAAGTAGACATACAGCGGATCCTGGCGAACGATCGTCGTCAACATCGTGGCGTTGCTGGCGCCGCCCGCCGACACATAGTTGCCGGCCGTAACGGCACTGAGGCTCATGCGGCCTGCGATCGGCGCGGCGATGCGGGTGAACGACAATTCGAGCTCGGCGGCCTTGACGCGCGCTTCCGCAACGGTCATCGCGGCTTGCGCATCGCGCCTGAGATTGTCGCGTTCCTCGAACACGCGCTCGGACAGATAGCGCTTTTCAACCAGCGGCCGGCCGCGCTCCACGTCGCGCGTGGTGTTTTCGACCTTGGTCTTGGCCTGCTCGTATTCGGCCTTCGCGGTCGCCAGCGCGCGTTCATAGGGCCGCGGATCGATGGTGTAGAGGAGATCGCCTGCCTTGACCGACTGGCCATCCTTGAAATGAACCTGGCTTAGATAGCCCGGCACCCGGGCGCGGATCTCGACCATTTCGACCGGCATCAGCCGCGCGGTGTACTCGTCCCATTCGACGATCTCGCGCTGCATAGGGCGGCTGGCCGTGACGGAGGGCGGCTGCGCGCCTTTAGCAACGGTAGCCGCCGAGCGGCCTTCCCGCGCGCTGTTGCCGGCCACCATCTCCTGCAACCAATCGACCTGACGCTGAAACCAGCCGCGCTCTAAGGCGCTGCCATTGGTAGAGGGCGATGAGGGAGCTTGAGCATGCGCTGCAGCGGGCACCGTCAATACCAACGCAACAAGCCCTAAAGCCAGCCTGCGCCTTGCGTACCGCGCCGGAGCACTGCCAAGAAACGACCGCACGCACAGCCTCGCCATGTTGCATGCTTCCAGCAAAGACGGGGCGTTTATCACGCCCCGCTTATCACTCTGCCAGTATTAGCAAGTATGCAGGAGGTTGTAACGGCGATTTCGTGCGTAAAACTAACCCACTATGCCGCTTTTCTTGTCACCACCACGTCCAGCCGGACGGTTGGCCATAAGCATATCCGCGCTGTGGACGCCGCTGACGTTCAACCTGGCGGGTCGGCCGCTTGCGGTTGCTTGCTGCAACCTTGTCGGCATGGGCAGACGAGCCGCGAACGACGATCCGCGTCGATTCCATGCCGTGCTTGCTGACGGTGTTCCAGAACGTCCGGGCATTCGCCGTCGCGAGACGGACGCAGCCGTGAGACGCGGTGCGTCCGAGCATTCCGGTGGCACTGGTTCCGTGGACCGCGATACCGCGATTGAAGAAGATGGCGTAGGGCATCGGCGCGCCGTCGTACTGGCGCGAGTACCACATGCGCGACCGCCATGACGGCGTGAACGTACCGGTCGGCGTGTAGTAGCCGCGGCGGCCCGACGAAATCGGCCAGGAGTGCAATGTCTCTCCGCCGCTCTTCACGACCATGCGCTGCGCCGACAGATCGATATCCACGTGCAGTGTGATTACCGGCTTGGGCGGTGGCAGCGGCAGGAGTTCCAGCGGTGCGAGATCAGCGGCAGGTTCGGAGCTGTCCAGCGC
>JAEZBZ010000165.1 GCA_023412745.1 Pseudomonadota bacterium
TTCGCTCTCCCACCCTGCTTTAGCAGGTGCAAACGGGTCGATGTTGCTTGGACCCTCTAGTCCAGGCAGGTCCGGAGAACAAGCTGGGGCGTCACATAACCGTAAACGGCCCACGTGTCCAGCCGCATAGGTTGCTTCAGCAATCCACGATGTCAACACCCGCACGAGCCTTCCCTGGCCGGGCAAGTCACGGGTTGTTCAGCCTTTGCGAGCAGTGTTGGTCTAGTATCGCAAGACAAATGTGTGTTCAATGCCCAAGCGCGGCTTCGCCGCAGCAACGTGCCCGATCGGCACTAAGTCCGACGGCAGGCTGGGGCAGGAAACGGACGAGCAGAGAGGGCGACCTTTATGACGACGGGCGCTACGCGTGACGCCGACAATACGCGCCAGTCTTCCGGAAATGCCGATTTTCCTTGGCTCGGGAGGTATCCTGAGGGTGTCGTCTGGAGCCAGACCTTCAAACCTAAGCCCGTCACGTCGCTGCTCGATGCCGCCATTCAAAAGCACGCGGAACATCCGTGCACAAATTTCATGGGCAAGGTGCTGAGCTATGGCGAGATCGGACGGCTGGTTGATCGGGCTGCCGCCGGTCTGCAGCAGCAGGGCATCGGCCGGAACAGTCGGGTCGGACTGCTGCTGCCGAACACCCCAACATATATCATTTACTATTATGCAATCCTGAAGGTCGGCGGCACAGTCGTTAATTATAATCCGCTCTATGCGCCGGAGGAGCTCTCCTTCCAGGTCCAGGACAGCGAAACCGACGTGATGATCACGCTCGATCTCAAGGTGCTGTTCGACAAGGTGGAAGGGTTACTGTCGAGCGGCGTGCTCAAGCGCTCCGTTGTCTGTTCGTTCTCCAATCTGCTGCCCGCGGGCAAGTCGATCCTGTTCCGCCTGTTCAAGAGCCGGGACTTGGCCGATCCGGCGCGGTCGCCGGTGGCAGAGCAAATCGTGTTCGAGCGCGACCTGCTCGCCAATGACGGGAAATGCGAGCCCGCTACAATTGATCCCGAGACCGATATAGCGGTGCTACAGTACACAGGCGGCACCACCGGCACGCCCAAGGGGGCGATGCTGACGCACGCCAACGTCTACATCAACACGATGCAGGTGGTGGCCTGGGCGCCGCAACTGGAGCCTGCCAACGAGCGGGTTCTCGGCGTCCTACCGTTCTTCCACGTGTTCGCGATGACAGTGGTGATGAACTTCGGGATCGCGATGGCGTGCGAGATCGTCCTGATGCCGCGCTTCCAGCTCGACGAGGCCCTGAAGCTGATCCATGGCACCAAGCCGACCGTGATGCCGGGCGTGCCAACTTTGTTCAACGCCATCATCCATCATCCCAAGCTGTCCAGCTTCGACTTGTCCTCGCTGAAGTTCTGCCTGTCGGGCGGGGCACCGCTGCCGATCGAGGTCAAGCAGAAGTTCGAGGCCCTGACTGGCTGCAAGCTGGTCGAGGGGTATGGATTATCCGAAACCTCACCGGTGGTGACGGCCAATCCGCTGGAAGGACCCGTCAAGGAAGGGGCGATCGGTCAGCCGATCCCTGCCACCGTCGTTTCGCTGCGCGATCTCGCCGATTCGACGCGAGAGGTGCCCCAGGGCGAGCGCGGCGAGCTGTGCGTGAGCGGGCCGCAGGTCATGCTCGGCTATTGGAAGCGACCGGATGAAACCGCCAGCCAGTTCGTCGGCGACTTCCTGCGCACGGGCGACGTAGCGGTCATGGACGAGGACGGTTTCTTCTACATCGTCGACCGCATCAAAGACCTGATCATCTGTTCGGGATACAATGTTTATCCACGGCGCGTGGAGGAGGCGATCTACCAGCATCCCGCGGTCGAGGAGGTTACGGTCATCGGCATCAAGGACAAGAACCGCGGCGAGGCTCCGAAGGCGTTCGTGAAGCTCAAGGCTGGCATGACCGCGAGCGTCGAGGATCTGCGTCGGCACCTGAAGGTCAAGCTTTCCACTATCGAGATACCGGCCGAGATCGAGTTTCGCGATACGTTGCCGAAAACCATGGTCGGGAAGCTGTCGAAAAAGGAGCTGAAGCAGGAAGAGGCACTGCGTCAGACAGGAGCATGACGGAGCCTCCACGAAAACGGACCCCTGGCGGCGGCGATAATCGCGCGGCGTCCGGCCGGGTGCAGGCAGGCGGTCCCGTCGAAGGTCCAAGCTTTTCGATCGGCGAACTGGCCAGCGCCTGCGGTGTCACGATGCGCGCCATTCGCTTCTATGAGGCCAAGGGTTTGCTGCGGCCGCGTCGGATCGGCAAGGCGCGCGTTTATTCGCGCCAGGATCGCGCCCGGCTCATGCTCGTTCTGCGCGGCAAGAACCTGGGCTTCTCGCTTGAGGACATCGGCGAGTATTTGCGCCTCTACGACGCTGATCCCGCACAGATTGCGCAGACGCGCCTCTTACTCAGCAAGGTCGATACTGCGATCGTGAAACTGGAGAAGAAGCGTTCGGATCTCGATCGCACCCTGCGCGAATTGGAAAACATCCGCGAAACCTGTGTGAGCCACTTGCAAAAGCAGGCTTCCGAGGACTGAGCGCCAGCACGCCACGCGTTTGAGGGCAATGCGTCAGTCTGTAACCTGTGAGCAACTGCGTTGTCGCGTTTTGCCCTGGCATGCCAGAAGGAGGTTCAATCCGACCCGTGGCGACTGTTACTTGAGCATCGGTTTCATGATTCGGCCCGGGGGCAGGATGAAGAAAGCAGCTTTTCTGATTTCAATGAGCGTTGTCGCGTTTGCCAGCATGCCAGCCGCGATGGCGCAGGATGGTGGCCTTGGTCTCGACGGTCTCCACGAGCAGCGTCGCGAAGGTAATCGCATCTGTATGGTTTCGCATTTCCACCATGGATCGAGCGCCAATCAGCCGAACCGCAAGGCTGCGGAAGCCGCTGCGATTCGCGACTGGTCGGGCTTCACGGCCTGGGAATACGGCTCGGCCTGGGGCAGCTTCAACAATGCGGGCAGCAAAAAGGTCGAGTGCAGCACGAACGGCCCGAGCCATGGCTGCTCGGTCGAGGCTCGGCCTTGCCGGCCTGCTGGACGCGCGCCGAAGAGGAAGTAACGGCCGAGCGTCGTGAACAATTAGGCGCGCCAGGAGCCAGCTCCGGGCGCGCTTTTTCATGTCAGAACGGATTGAGGCTCGGCTGCGGCGTAAACTTCAGATAGCCGACATTGGCGCCGACGCGCAGTCCAAGCCCCGTGCGGATTGGCGCAAGGATGAGTGGCCCCTTTTTCAGGAAGGTTATGCCGACGCCACCGACGAGATAGGCCGCGCCGTCCACGCCGGCAAATCGCGCGAACAGCTCCTCGTGATCCCGCATATTGTAGACTAGGAACATGACGCGTGATCCGTCGACGCCGAGATCGTAGCCGAACGACGGCCCCTGCCAGAAGACGCGCCGTTCGCCTCCGGCCTTGGTGACGAGCCGACCTTCACCGTAACGCAAGCCGGCGATCAGCGCGCCGCCACCTTCCGAACCAAGGATGTAGCCGTTGGGGCGGCCGTAGCTGCGGAAGGCGTGCTCGATGACACTGGCGAGGCTCGATGAAATGGTGCCGAAGAAGCCGCTGCCGGTGGCGCGGATTTCCTCCACGCTGAATGACTCATCATTGGGAATGGGCGCATACGGAACCGAACCGGCAGCGGGCGGGACTTCCAGTTCGGCAACCTGGCCGGGCGGCCGTTGCGGATGCTGTTGGTGCTGCTGCGTCGTGTCGGTTTGCCAGCCGGGAGCCGCGGAAGGTGGTGCGGCGGGCTGAGGTGCCACGCGCGCGATGGGCTTCTCCGCCGGAGGTGGCGGGGCCGTGCTCTTCGGTTCGCTGCCCGCTGCGGGCGGCGGCGGCGCTTTCGCGGCCGGGGGCTGTTGCGTCGCCTGGGCCGTTCGCGCTGGGCCGCGCGTGCTGTTGATTTCCGCGTCCAGCCGCGCCGAGACGTGCGCAGCTTTTGCCGTGGTCAACTCGATGAGTTGTAACGAGACGGTCTTCAGCTTGGCAAGGCGCTCCGCGCACGGGGTCTGCGCATTGCTTGTGTCGTCTCCGAGCAGGTCGAGATCGCTGAGCAGCTGGCCGACCTGCTCATCATAAGCCACGGTCTCCTGATCCTGCAAAAACTCGGCGGCCTTGGCATTGGTCTCTACTTCCTGCCATCGCTTCTGCGTCGCCAGTTGCCGAATCTTCTGCTGAAGCTGCGGGTGATGCTGCGCGTTCAGCTTGCGGATTTCGGCGCTCGTCCGGTCGATCACCGCAGCGATGGTGTCCTTGGTGCAGGCCTGCGCTTGGGCCGGTGGAGCGAACGCCATCATCGCCGCCCACGCAATCGCGAGCAGTGCCGGCAATGTCAAAGGTAGCACGGGCATCGCTGAGATCCTTTGATCCTTCGTCAGGGTGCGAGGCGGAACGGTATTAGCCATCTCAGATGGTTTTCCATGGGCAACAGGGAGGATCCCCGAACTTTTGTCATGCAACCCGCATTAGCCGACGCAAACAGAAGGAGATAGCATGATGGCGCGCGCCCTGATGACGGCTGTTGTTGTTGCAAGTGTATTTGCCCAAGCTCCGGCCTTTGCGCAAGAGACCGGGCTTTCAGGTCTTCACGCCCAGGCCCGAGTCGGCGGTAAGATTTGCATGACCGAGCACGAACACTATGGCGAAGGCACGATGCCGACGCGGCCCGGCGCGCAGCAGGCGGCTGTCAGGGCGTGGGTCTCGTTCACTGCGTTCGAATACGGAGATCCTTGGGGCAGCTACGCCTCGGCCGTTGGCAAGAGGATGGATTGCGCGCAATCGTCAGGCAAGTGGGAGTGCAAAACCTGGGCGCGACCCTGCAAGCGCGGCCGTTGAAGCTTCGACGACACCAGCAACGCCCTGGCTGGCGATCAAGCAAACGCCAGCTCGACGAGGCTGAACAGCACGAGGCTGCCAACCAGACCCCACAGGAAAATCCGCCCGCGGCGGGTTTGACTTGCGCGTTCCAGCACGAGCAGGGCGGTCAGGGTGGCGGCGGTGGCCAGATTGATGATCACCAGTCCGCCAAGCCCCAGCCCGCGCGATCCGGTGAAGTGGCCTTCCAGAAACGTCGCGCCCGCCATGCCGAGCAGCATGCCGCCGATGAGGCGCGGCCACAGCGTCGCCTGGGGAAGCGGCAGACCGAGCAGCCGCGCCGCGACAACCGGCAGGATGATCAGGATGAGCCCCGCGGAAAGCCGCAGAACCGTCTCGATCCAGAGAAGCTGCTGCGCCATGGACCTGCCCGATCCGCGTTGCCGGACTACATCCGGTTTTCGCGCTTGTACTGTTCGTCGAAGAACTTATCCGGCCGGAACGGCTTGTTATCGGACTGACCGAACAGATCCGAGAACAGGCTGCTCTGCGGATCTTCCTTCTTCATCACGGGTGTGTAGTCGCCCGCCAGATGGCGCCCGAGATCGGCCTTGATGATCTTCGTGCGCGCGTTCGAGCAATAGTCCGGATCGCCCAAGGCCGCCTTGCCGACCGTGCCCACCGTATAATCGTACTCGCGCTCGACCTTCTGGAGCTGATCGACGCCCGTACCCTGGGCAGCTTCGGCGGCCATGAAGTTAGCCTTCAGCTTGGCCGGATCGAAGTTATAGCCGCAGCGCATGGCGCGGGCAGAGGTGGCGCCGACCTGCACGGCGCGCGACGTCGGATCGCTCGGCGGCGGACCGGCCGGTGCAGCGGCTGCCTGAGGCGTTCCGGCGGCGGCATTCGTGTCGCCGGTCAGCGAAGCTGTGGTCAACGGGCTCGCGCTACCGCAGCCCGCAAGCAGCAAGGCGGAGGCAGCAGCCAGAATCAGATGTCGAGCGTCAGTCATAGGAGCACTTTGCGCGAAATCCAGGCCGGGTCAATCGACCACACACGGATGCCCACATTGAGCCTAATCTGTGACGCGCGGACGGGTTTGCGGCGACCTATGGCCGAAGCGCCACGCTATCCGGGTGCGATGAGGGAAATATACCCTCGCCTTTTCCTGAGAGCATTTTTGTCGGCTCTGACGTCGGCCGAACGTCTTCAAGCCGTAGCCGCGGGTGAAAGTCGCGCCTGGCCGCAAGGAAACACAAGTCAGAACAGGAGAAACGTCATGAAAGTCATGGTCATCGTCAAGGCCACCAAGTCGTCCGAAGCCGGCGAGATGCCGGACACCGAGCTGCTCACCGCCATGGGCAATTACAACGAGGAACTGGTCAAGGCCGGCATCATGCTGGCGGGCGAGGGGCTGCATCCCTCCAGCAAGGGCAAGCGCGTGCGCTTTTCGGGCAAGGACCGCATGGTCATCGACGGCCCGTTCGCGGAGACCAAGGAGGTCATCGCCGGTTACTGGCTCTGGCAGGTCAAGGACATGGACGAGGCGGTGGCCTGGCTGAAGCGCTGCCCGAATCCGCATCCTGAGGAATGCGAGGTTGAAATCCGTCCCGTGTTCGAGATGGAAGTCTTCGGCGACGCCATGACGCCCGAACTGCGCGCGCAGGAGGAACGGCTGATGGCGGACGCGCAGAAAAACGCAAAGGCTTGAGGCACGCGTTTCGGCCGCCCGGCCGTAAGGACAGGGCAGTGCGCGCGCAGATGAGGGGAGCGGGGCGGAGAGCTGCCGCGATCCGTAGTATATTATGGCGGCATCTCACCGCCCCGCGCAGCCCGTCTGTCCCTATTCGCCGCCTATTGTGAATTTGTCGTTCTCGTGAGGCGGATTTGAACCGCCGGTCGGCGTCGGACCACAGGACCCGGCTGCGTGAGCCGGTGAGCTTGAGGGGTATCCACCCCCTGCCGCGGTTAGGGCAAGCGTCGCCGCCAGCCGCCCCGCTCCTGCGAGACTGCATCCGCCCCCATCCTTAGGACGCCTCCGGAGGACGTCCCCTCACGGGGCGGACGAGGTGGATGATAGGTGCGGGTGCGGGTGTGAGGATAAATGTCGACCAGAGGGTGGTTCCCTTACGCCTGCGCAGCTATTATCGTCAGCTATCGTCCCAATTCGGCGGCAATGGCGGCTATCGCGTCATCTGGTTCGCGCTTCCAGCCGCATTGGCGTTCGAAAATAAAAGCAACTCAAAGAGCGGCGGGGGATATATGCATGTGATTTCGAAAGTAAAAATACAAAACTATAAATCGATTATTGATCATGAGTTCGTCCTGTCTGATTACACTCCACTTGTAGGGTATAATAACGCGGGAAAGACAAACATACTTCAGGCGGTGTCTTGGTTGATCAAAAAATACAGCTTGAAACATAATGAATATCATGACGTTGAGCACCCTGTTGTAGTCACTGCTGAGCTGTCCGGCATAACGGAGGAAGTATTGGGCGCGTTGGGCGATCAGCACAGAGAGAGAATTAGGCCGTTTCTGCAAAATCAGAAAATTAACATTAGACGTACGCAGCATCAGCCAGGCGTTCCAGCGACTCAAATTCGCCTGGAGATATCGACGACAGATCCTGAAGGTCAAGAAACGTGGCATCTCAACCCGGCGGGTATAGATGCGGCGATTGCCTACCTTTTTCCTGAGCCAGTGTTTGTTGGTGCGATGGACGACGTTGCTGAGGATGTTGGAAAATTTGGAACCAGCACGACCATTGGAAAGCTCATTGGCGAAATAACTAGGCCCATTACGGAAGCGAATGCAGGACCGGTTGCCGAAGCGCTCGGTGAAGTGGCTAGAAGGCTGGCGTCAGACGGCCAAGAGAAAGACGAGAATCTTGTCCGAATAGATGGTTTGATTCAGGCGCAATTGGGAAGATTGTTTCCTGGAGTGTCTGCTAAAACACATATACCAATTCCAGCATTTTCGGAGTTTTTGAAGGGCGCCACTATCCGCATCTACGACGTGGGGCATCCTGCCGCTGGTGGGAGAGACGCGACGGCCTTTGGTCACGGTGCCCAGAGGGCTGTACAAATCGCATTAATCAAATGCCTTTCGGAATTGAGGAGGGCGAACGCTGGGGGCAGAACTACTCTACTGCTTCTCGATGAGCCGGAACTGTATCTTCATCCGCAGGCCGTGGAATTGATCCGAGCTTCGCTTGTACGCTTGTCGTCTGAGGGATATCAGGTTCTCTTTACAACCCACTCCCCTGCCATGATTTCACGTAGAGATGCGCACAAGGTGCTTTTAGTCAGGCGGAGCGTGGAAAGGGGAACGCACGCATATCCGCGTATAGAGGATGCTGTCGCGTTGGCTATAGATAGTGCAGACCATCAGGCTGAAATTCTATTTGCACTTACGAATTCTTCAAAAGTGCTGTTTGCGGAGCGTGTGGTTCTTGCTGAGGGTAAGACTGAGCGGGCGCTTTTGCCTGATATTTTTCATCATCGAATGAACGCGACTCTGAGTGAAGAACGAATTGCTTTGGTTGACCTTGGAGGAGTCGACAACGTGCCCAATGCGATGAACGTCCTTGCGGCAATGGGAATGTCGGTAAGGGCGGTAGTTGATTTGGATTTTGTATTTCGAGGGGCTATTGCCTCACAGCTAGTGCGGCATGACCATGATGCGATAGTGGGTTGCAAAGCAATTTTGCAACGGTTGGCCGATGCGGGACAGATTGGGTTAAATGCGGATGGGCTTCCCCGGAGCGCAAATGGTGTTTCCGCTTCTCAGGCATTTGCGCTTATGGCTAGCCAGCAAGAGGCTCAGGCACATTTGCAAAATTTGCACGACAGCCTCCTGCTGCGTGGTGTGTGGTTCTGGATGAAGGGGAGCATAGAAACTCATTTGGGTTTGCACTCAAAGAACGCAAATGCCCACAGAGCTTTTCTTGATTCCTTCCAAGACGAAGAATTTCAAAGGGAGCTTCCAGATTATACTTCTGTCTGTTCTATGCTCGATTGGTTGAGAGCGGGAGGATGACAGCATATTGAAGGACGCTGAGCATTGCTGGTGCGAACAAGGCTGGCTCCCAACGCCTTTTCATCTACCGTCTCGCCCTCGTGAATATCAATCGCGCGGCGGACGTTGCCGTCAAGGCTAGCGTGAGCAGGCCGGATGGCCCATCCGCGCCGCCGATCTTGGCGCGATTTCGAGGAGAGTGTTGGCTCTTCATCGCGGGCAGCCCCCCTCACATCTTCTCCCCCGGCAGCTTGCTCGCCTGCTTCACCCAGTCCTTGAACTGAGCTTCCTCGAACTTGCCCTCGTAGATATCCAGGTAGCGGACGTGGGGATGCTTCGAGGTTCCGGGCGGGATGGGGTTCAGCGACGCGCCGCGGAAGAACGACACCTTGATGTACTTCGCGAAGCAGTGCAGCCCGAGGAACCACACGTCGTCCTCGACCCCGTACAGCGGCGAGTTCCATTTCACCGCCTTGCGCACGCCGGGGACGTTGCGCGTGATCACCTCATCGATGCGGCGGCCGACGTCGCTCTTCCAGCCGGGCATCGCCGCGATGTAGGCCTGGATCGGCTCCTCGCCGTAGCCTTTCGCGATCTGCGGATTGCCGCCTGACAAGAGCTTCGGCGTGTCCGCCGCCGGTTTGCTCTTGCCCTTGAGATTGAGCGCAATCGCGGCGCGGATCAGTTTGGTGAGCGCCGCCGCGTTGATGGTGTTGCCCTCGTGGATGTTGATGGCGCGGCGCACGTTGCCGTCCAGGCTGGCGTTGAACAGCCCCGCGGGATCGTCCAGGGCTGCGCCCTTGGCAAAGGTCAGCTTGACGGCGCTTTTATAGGTCTCGCCGGTGCAGATGATGCCGCCGTGCTCCCACACCGGAATGCCCATCGGGTTCGTCGGCTTGCGCCACTTCACCTGCTCGATGATCTTGGGGTCGGCTTGGGTAATGAGCTCGCGCACGCGGGCGAGCGTCTGGCCGCGCCAATCACTCAGCTTCGCGATTTTCTCGTCGATCAGTTTGGACGGGGATGGCTCGGCGGTATTGTTGGCTGACTTCGCGCGGGTCGATGCTGTGGTCTTGGAAGTTTTCGCGGCCATGCTTCCTATCTGCTCCCCTCGTCGAGCTGTCGTCCGTTGCCTGGATCGCAGGTTACGTCGCGATGACGGTCTGCGTATGGCGGCGGCATCCGATGTAGGCCTTTAGATCGGAAGCCGTCAGCCATCGACGCAGCGGAAGCCTAGCGCATCAGCTCGCGCATGGCGTCGTCGAGGCCTTCGAGCGTCAGCGGATACATGCGGCCCTCGAAGATGTCGCGCACCAGCTTGATCGACGGCGTCCAGCTCCAATGCTCGGCGGGGACGGGATTGAGCCAGACGGCGTGGCTGTAGACGTCCAGCACGCGGCGCAACCACTGCGCGCCAGGTTCCTCGTTCATGTGCTCGACCGACCCGCCGGGCAGGGTGATCTCGTAGGGGCTCATGGAGGCATCGCCGACGAAGATCACCTTGTAGTCGGCCGGAAAGGTGTGCAGCACGTCCCAGGTTGGCGTGCGGTCGGTGTGGCGGCGGGCGTTGTCCTTCCACACGCCCTCATACAGGCAATTGTGAAAGTAGAAGTATTCGAGGTGCTTGAATTCGGTGCGCGCGGCCGAGAACAGCTCCTCGATGCCCTTGATGTGCCAGTCCATCGAGCCGCCCACGTCGAAGAACATCAGCACCTTGACGGTGTTGCGCCGTTCGGGCCGTAGGTGGATGTCGAGATAGCCCTTGTGGGCGGTGCCTTTGATGGTGCCGTCGAGGTCGAGTTCTTCGGCGGCGCCGTCGCGGGCAAAGCGGCGCAACCGGCGGAGCGCGACCTTGATGTTGCGGGTGCCGAGTTCGATGCTGTCGTCGAGATCGCGGAATTCGCGCTTGTCCCATACCTTGATGGCGCGGAAGTTGCGATTTTCCTTCTGGCCGATGCGCACGCCGGCCGGGTTGTAGCCATAGGCGCCGTAGGGGGAGGTGCCGCCGGTGCCGATCCATTTCGAGCCGCCCTGGTGACGGCCTTTCTGCTCGGCGAGCCGCTTCTGCAACTCCTCCATGATCTTTTCCCAGCCGCCGAGTTCCAGGATCTTCTTCTTCTCTTCCTCCGACAGGTAGAGCTGGGAAACCGCGCGCAGCCAGTCTTCGGGGATCTGGGCTTCGGCCGCCTCGCTCATCAGCTCGAGGCCCTTGAAGACGCGTCCGAAGACCTGGTCGAAACGGTCGAGGTGGCGCTCGTCCTTCACCAGCGTGGCGCGGGACAGGTAGTAGAAATCCTCGACGCGGCGGCCTGCGAGATCGGCCTGCAGCGCCTCCATCAGCGTCAGGTATTCCTTGAGCGTGACCGGCACGCGGGCAGCGCGCAGTTCGTGGAAGAAGGTGGCGAACATTCGGTCTCGGGCCTCGCGATATTTTGCCGTTCGCGGATTGTTATCGCCGACAGCTTGCCGCGAAACGGCGGCAGGCTCAATCGGCAGCCTGCGATCCGACTTCCGAGCCGCCGACGCGGTAGTCCGTCAGGACCTCGGGCCTGACGACCAGGCCATGGCCGGGGGTCTCGGGCGGGCGCAGCTTGCCGTTGACCGGGATGGCCGGGTTGACCCACAGGTCGTCGTTCCAGTCCATGTATTCGAGCCAGCTCGCGTTTGGGATCGAGGCCATCAGGTGCACGAGGATCTCGTGGAATAGATGCGGCGCCATGCCGATCCCCCAGGTATCGGCGACGGCCGCGATCTTGCGCAGTTCGGAGAGGCCGCCGCGCATCGGATCGGGCTGCAGGATCGGCGTGCTCGGCGTGACGAAGAATGGGCGCAGGTCGTAACGGGTGAAGTGGCTTTCGCCGCCCACGATGCGTGTTTTCAATGCTGCTGCGATGCGCTTGTAGCCCTCGAAATCCTCGCAAACCACGGGTTCTTCCAGCCAGTAGACATCGAGGTCATCGAGGTGACGCCCGGCCTGGATGGCGGTATCAGCGGTCCAGCCCATGTTGACGTCGATCATGATTTCGGTGGTGGGCCCAAGCGCATCGCGCATGGCGCGGACGTTGGCGACATCCTCGCGCCAGGGGCGGATATGGGCCACCTGCATCTTGACCGCTGACATGCCCATGCCGGTGAAGTGCTGCGCTTTCTCGATCATGCCGTCGCGGCCGAGACCGCGCCAGCCGCCCGAACCGTAGGCTGGAATCTCGTCGTGACACTTACCCCAAAGCCGGAAGAGAGGCAGCCCGGCGCGCTTGCCGACGATATCCCACAGCGCGATATCGACCGCGGACTGGCAGAACGTCGTGACGCCGCCGCGGCCCATCCAGTACGTGCTTTTCCAGAGCGACTGCCAGATGCCCTCGATCTCGGTGGCGTCCCGGCCGATGATCTTCGGCGCGATCATCTCGCGCATGCAGGTGTCGAGCGTCTCCAGCCCGCCGCATAGCGTGTGCAGGTAGGCGAAGCCGGTCAGCCCGCCTTTTGTCTCGATCTCCAGGAATAAGAGTTCGCGAGCTCCGGGCGGGACGATGCCGGCGGCAGGGGGCGCGCCAACCCAGGGAATTCGCACAAGTGTGGTGCGCAATGCGCTTATCGTCGTGTCCGGATGTTCTGCCGTCGTGGTCGGCATTTGACGTTCTCCTGTTTGATGATTTCTTGGGCTCCACAAAATCACGGCAACCGTTTGCGGCAAGGCCGGCCAGTAACCTCTTATGTCGAAATCGCAATTCAGGTAGTTGCTTTTGGGTGAACTGCCGACGTATACACAAATGACCTTACGGCGATGACACGCTAGAAGGCTATTCGCATCTAGCGGCTGTGCCGCCAACAATTGTGAGCCGACTCAAACAAGCGGCCCGAAAAATCAACTTATGGAGGAAAGATGAAACGTCTT
This sequence comes from Pseudomonadota bacterium, assembly GCA_023412745.1. Lineage (GTDB taxonomy): Bacteria > Pseudomonadota > Alphaproteobacteria > Rhizobiales > Hyphomicrobiaceae > ZC4RG25. The sequence goes on from JAEZBZ010000165.1 coordinate 12,754, forward strand.
GGTTTGTCATTCATTGCGTGCGCGTCTCTCGTGGCTCTCACCGGCCCGGTAGCTGCGCAAACCACATTCAAGATGAGCGTCGCGATCCCGCAGAATTCGCCGTACGGCGAAGCGGTCGACAGGCTGGCTGCCGAAGTCGAAAAGCGCACCGAAGGCCGCTACAAGATCCAGAACTTCTACGCCAGTGCACTGGGTAACGAGCGCGAGGCGACCGAAGCGGTCCAGCTCGGCACTCTCGATATGACGATGACGTCGACGGGCCCGCTCCCGAACTTCGTTCCGGAAGTCGGTATTCTCGATATTCCGTTCCTGTTGAAGGACTACGGACACGCGCGTGCAGTTCTCGACGGTCCGATCGGCAAGGAGCTGCTGCAGAAGTTCGAATCAAAGGGCTTTAAGGCTCTGGCCTGGGGCGAGAACGGTTTCCGCCACATGACCAATAGCAAGCAGCCGGTCAACTCGCCGGCTGACCTGAAGGGTCTGAAGCTGCGTACCATGGAAAATCCGATCCATATGCAGGCCTACAAGGGCTTCGGTATCATCCCGACGCCGATGGCCATCAGCGAAGTGTTCACCGCGCTTCAGCAGGGTACGGTCGATGGTCAGGAAAACCCGATCTCCGTCATTCAGTCGTGGAAGTTCGATCAGGTTCAGAAGCATTTGACGCTGACCGGCCACGTTTATTCGCCGGCCGTTATCCTGATGGGCAAGCCGCTGTGGGATAAGCTGTCCGACGCCGACAAGAAGCACTTCATGGATGCTGCTGTGGAAGCCGTGAAGGTCAATCGCGCACGCATCGACAAGGACGACGCGAACGGCGTCGAATATCTGCGCTCGAAAGGCATGCAGGTCATCACGGATGTCGACAAGTCGAAGTTCCAGGATGCTCTGAAGCCGATCTTCGCCGACTTCAACAAGAAGTTCGGAGAGGCAAATGTAAATCGCATCCGCGATTTCAAATAACGTACTGATCGCAGCGCGATCAAGCCGAGCCGCAGGTAGTCATGAAAGACATATTCCTTGCGATCGAGCGGCGCACCACTGCATTCGCGTTGTGGTGCGCCGGGGCGATGTTGGTGATTGCAGTCGGCTCGGGTTTTTACCAGATCATTTCGCGGTTTGTGATTGAGCAACCCGCGGAATGGACGGAAGTCGTCGTCCGGTTCGCATTGATCTGGATGGTCTTCTTGGGAATCCCGACGGCATTCCGTCAGGGCGCGATGATTTCGGTTGACCTGATGTACCGCAAATCAGGGCCCGGTATGCGTCGTTTCCTCGATATCTTGACGCTGTTGACGAGCCTCTGCCTCATGGGTGTCATTCTTTTCTGGGGCTACGATTACGCGTGGCGGACGCGGTTCCAGACCATTCCCGGAATAGAATCCCTGACCATGCTGTGGGCTTACATCGCAATGCCGGTCGGTGCTTGCTTCTCGGTGATTGCTATATTGGGGCAATGGCTCGATCCACGCCACTATGAGTTGGATACGGCACAATAGTGCTGTTTCCTCCTCGTCCCCGTTTTGAAGTTTGACTGTCGAGGCGCGGCCATGACTACCGCAATGCTGATCGTAATGTGTCTCGGCTTCGCGCTGTCGATATCGGTCGCGGTATCGATCGGTCTGGCGGCGCTGTTCGGGGTCTACATTTCGAATGTCAGCATGTTGCTGGCAGTCAAAGAGATTTACGCGTCGATCAATAAATTCCCGCTGGCCGCCATTCCATTCTTCATTCTCGCCGGCAATCTGATGGAAACGGGCGGCATTTCACGCCGTCTTGTCGAGTTTGCCAAATCTATCGTTGGTGGTTTTCAGGGCGGTTTATCGGCGACCTGCGTATTCACTTGCATGATCTTCGCAGCTGTCTCCGGCTCAAGCGTTGCGACGACCTTCGCGATTGGCGCGATTTTGATCCCGGCCCTGGTCCGGCATGGATACCCGAAGAACTACGCTGCTGCGTTGCAGGCAACTTCTGCGGAGCTGGGCGTTATCATTCCGCCGTCCATTCCGATGATCATCTACGGCGTGTCGGCAGAGGTGTCGATCGGCGAGCTGTTCATTGCCGGCGTCGGTCCAGGTATTCTGATCAGCGGCGTGCTCATGGCGTTTGTACTGATTTACGCGCGCATCAAGGGCTACGGAAAGCAGGACCACGAGGGGCGGCTGCCGCTGCTGCAGTCCATGCGTCAGGCCAGTCTCGCGCTGTTCATGCCGGTGATCATTCTCGGCGGTATCTATGGCGGCATCTTCACGCCGACCGAGGCATCCGTCGTTGCGGTGGTCTACGCGCTGATCGTTGGAATGATCATCTATCGTGAGATCGGTATAGCAGATCTCGCGATGATCATCCGAAAATCAGTTCTCTCATCGACCGTCATCCTGTTCATCATCGCGAATGCCGGCCTGTTCAGCTACCTGATCACGCGCGCCGGCATTCCCGATCAGATTGGCGAATATCTGCGATTGACGTTGGATTCGCCGATATTTTTTCTCCTTGGCGTCAACGTAGCGCTGTTCATCATCGGCATGTTCATCGAGACGTCGGCGGCGATCATCGTTCTTGCGCCGATCTTGGCGCCGGTTGCCGTTAGCTTCGGCATCGATCCGGTGCATTTCGGCCTTATCATGGTTGTGAACCTGGCGCTTGGCATGATCACGCCGCCGTTCGGCGTGAACCTGTTTGCAGCCTGCACCGTGGCGCGATTGTCGGTGGACGAGATTATCGGCAAGCTGATCCCGTTCATCCTGGTCGTGCTGACCTCCTTGATGGTGATCACCTATGTGCCGGAGATTTCTCTCTGGCTGCGTGATGTCGTCTACAATAAGTAGACATTGCGTGTGCGGTCGCATGAAAAAGGCCCCGATCATTTCGGGGCCTTTTTCTATTTGCCGATGGACCGAAACTTCAGCGGCTCCAATCCGGCCGCGTTTCGGATGCGACCTTTGCATCCAGCGCCAGATAATCAGCCTCTGTGCGTCCTTTGGCTGGTCCCGCTTTATGCTCGACGCCCTTTAGCAGAAGTGAGAGCGCCTCATTGTACGGTGTCGGCACGCCGACGCGGTGTCCTTCTTCCACCAGCTTGACGTTGAGTGCATCGATTTCCGTGCGCTTGCCGCCCTGGATGTGCTGCAGCATGGAGGGCCGGCTGAACTTGTCCCAGCAGTGATCCTTTACTGTCTTGCGCAAGTCCGGATCGGCCATCGTCGTGCCGCGGGCTTTTGTGACGGCGAGTACCTCATCGATAATGTAATCCTGGAATCGACTAGTTGCCTGTAGGCGCGCGACTTCGCCAAGCCGCAAGCCCGTCGTGGCGCAAATGGCGTTGATCGAGCAGTTCAGCGCAAATTTGGTCCAGATGACGGCCATGATGTCGTCAGCGACTTTGATTTCAAAGCCAGCGCCGCGCAGCGCTTTTGCCAGTGCCTCGACCCGTGGCGAACTTCCGCCCGCCACCTCGCCTATGCTGGTGGGGCCCATATGTGACAGCGTTACGTGGCCGGGTTCGAGCGTGGCGGCGCTGCACATGCTGGAGCCACCTACAACCCGCTGAGATCCGAGCATTTCAATCAGCGTTTCGACGTTGCCAATGCCGTTCTGCAGGGTGATCGCGTAGCCGCTGGGCGCTAGGGCGCCGGCCGCGATTTCAGCCGCGTTTCGGGTGTTATTGCTGTCGGTCCAGATCATGGCGACGTCGAAGCTAGCGTCGTTGGGGGGTGTTGTCGTGGCGGGAACCTGGATGCGCTTGTCACCAAGGACGCCGACCAGCCGCAAGCCGCTGTCTTTGATCTGCCCGACGTGATCGGCCCAGGTATCGTAGAAGGTCACATCCTGCCCGGTCGCCTGTAGCAGGCCGCCGAAGCTCGCGCCCATCGCTCCTGAGCCGATAATCAGTATTTTCATTGATGTTGTCTTCCTGTTGTCCAATCGCGAATCCGTGTCCGGATGCTCGTCGGTGAAGAAATCCGATGCTAACGTCCCAATATGGGAGACTGTCAATTCCGACAGTTCACGAGAGCTGGACCGATCCCCATAAACATAACTGACTGAGAGGCGGAAAGCGATCGGCGCCGCGACAGAGGTGCGATCGATAAAAAGCAATCTATTGCTGCAACCGCCGCTGAACGCCTCAGGCGTATCATATCGAATGAAGGAGTCATGTCATGGGTTACCCATCATATTCGCCTCCGCCTAAAAATGAGCCGCCAACGTGCGAAGCCAAATCGACACCGCCCTCGAACCCGCCTCCGTGCGAGTCCACTGGCGACACCGGTGATAGTGGCGGCGGGTTGCTCAACGTCTCGCTGCTGAATGGAGGCAGCGGAAATCTCCTTGATGCGTCGATCGGATCGTTGAGCGGCGGTATCGATACCGTTCTCGGAGTGATCGATGGCGGGCCTTCGCCGGGTTCGGGAAACGACGGCAGTGATATCGGGAGCCTGATCAATCTGTCGCTTCTCAGAGGCGCGCAGGAGCCACTCGTCGACGTTTCCGTTGGCTCGCAGGATAGCAGTGATGCGGGCGACTGCGGGCGCGCCGACGTCGGTAGTCTGATCAATGTGGCGCTGCTCGGTGGCGGTTCGGGCGCTGACAATATTCTCGATGCCTCGGTGGGTGGCGCGTCAATCGCTCAGGTCGATATCGCCGCCGGCTCCGACGCCTACGACGGACACGTGCCGCTCGCGGGTGAACTGCTACCGGGCATCGGTTCGACACTCGACCTGCTGACGACGTCGCATCACCTCTTCGATGTGCCGGCGCTCGATGTGGGGGCCATGTTGGGAGATGTACTGGATAGCTGACTGAGGTGTCGGGTCCTTGCGGCCGTGTTCGGGTATTGACGAAAGCGGGCGCAGCGCGTCGCAGCGGGCTGCGCCGAGTTAACAAGACGCGATTGTGAGGCTGCCATGGCGAGTGAGCAGGAGACGTTTTACCAACCAGGCGCTACGGCGCGAATAAATGACGCAAAATCGGGTGTGCTCCCCATCGCGCCGCAGCGCGAGCGTGGTTTGTGGAGCTTTTTAACGTGGTCGTTCTTCCTGTCACAAATCGTGGCCGGGCAGGCATTCATCGGATCTGCTGCCAACGCGGGCCAGCAAGCCGATATCAATTCGGGCGATCCAGGCGAAGGGCAGAGCCGTATAGCCAATACGCTTTCCGAATTGGAATACGATCACGCCACGGCGGATACTGGAAGTCAATACGGCGAAGCGGGGCTGGCTACGCTTGATCAACGCGCGCCGGGCGACGATCCGCATATCAACGCCACGAATGCTGATGCCGCCGATGCTGCATCCATGGCAAACAAGAGTTTTTCGCAGGGCTCGGCAGGCATCGCATCAACCGGCAATGCACAAGAGCAGGTGGGGACGGGCTCCGATGAGACGCCCGTGCCGATCGTGGTCCATGCTGGTGAGATTGTTCCGGGCGTGCTCGACGTTGTGGTCGACGGCACGCTGGTGCCGGTACTTAGCGTGGTCGATGATCTGGTGGGGGTGCTGAACCCGCTGCTGGGTCAGACATTGTCGCCCGTATTCGGAACCGTGGACGGGGTTTTGGAAGCCATCAATCCTGTTGCGGACCAAGTGCTAACTCCGGTGTTTGCAACGACCGATACTGTGCTGGCCACCGTGGAGCCGTTGCTGGACGGCGTTCTATCTCCTGTCACGGACCTTCTCGACGGGCCGGTGCGAGATATTCCAGCGACGATAACCGGAGGCCTTTTCGGTCTCGTTGGATCCGAACCTTTAGGCAATTTGCCACTCGATATCGTGGCGTCCTCGGGTGATATTCAGTTTTCAGCAAACGCGGCGATTGGAGCGGACGATCTATTCTCCAGCGGCGGCTACACGGACTACAGCATCGAACTGCACAATTCGAGTGCGGATGGCGTGATCCAGGCTGTCGGCTGGGATGGAAGCGCGTCTATTGCCAATCTGATTATTGACATTGAGTTTTCCGCCGATAATTCCGGCTCCAACGGATTGCCCATTTCATTGTCCGGCACATTGGATGATTTGGCCATGCGGCATCTCGGTGACGGCCTGATCTGATGCGCGCCTCCGACGTGATCGATTGGGCTCAGCTTCGCACGGGTCTTCGGGCCAGCCTGTCTCAACGCGTGCGGCATGCGCGCGTGCGCCTTGGTGGCTGGCTCGCGGGCGCCAGCGAGCCGGGTGCTGCGGCTCAGCCAAATCGCCAAGTTTCATCTGACAATGACCGGACAATGCAGATGAAGAGGGATCCGCTACGCGAATGGCGGGATATTGCGGGACGCACATTGATTTCGGTCGCGGTGTTTTCGATTTTCGTCAACGTGCTGATGCTGACGATGCCGATTTATCTGTTTCAATTATCCGATCGCGTGTTGACCAGCCACAGCCTCAATACGCTGACGATGCTTTCCATTGTTGCGCTCGGCTTGATCGCGGTACTGTCACTGCTTGATACTATCCGGCGTCAGGTTCTCGGACGTCTGGCGACGCGCATGGAAACCGTTCTTGGCGGGCCGTTGATTGCGAGTATCGTTTCGCTGGCACCGGCAACCGATGGCGGAAATGTTCTGCCTTTGAGACAGATGCATCAGGTGCGCAGCTTCATCGCAAGCTCCACCATGCTTATTCTCTTCGATGCGCCGATGGCGCCATTATATTGTGCCGCGATATTCCTGATACATCCGCACCTAGGATTTATTGTCCTGATCGCAGGGGTTCTGCTGTTTGCCATCGCCCTGCTCAATCAGCGGGCGACGGCGTTGCCACTCGGACAAGCGAACCTTCACGGCGCGAGTGCGGAAGCCCAAGCGGAGTCGCTGGCGCGAAACGCGCAGGTCATCAACGCCATGGGGATGCTCAACGAGAGCATCCAGCAATGGGGGCGCGATCAGGCTAGTGCGCTGAACAAGCAAACCGATGCCCTGGACCGCAGCGTGTGGATCAGCGGGCTGTCGCGGTTCGTTCGGCTGATTACGCAAATTCTCATCCTGGGCTGGGGCGCTTACCTCGCGCTTCAGGGATCTTTGACCGGCGGCATGATGATCGCGGCATCGATTATTGCCAGCCGCGCTTTGCAGCCATTGGAAGGCATGATCGAAGGATGGCGCAATGTTGTTCAAGCATTTCACGCTTATGGCCGCGTCTGCCAGGCGGTGGATGCCTTGAATAACGAGCGGCCTCGGTTACGGCTGCCGCGCCCGGAAGGCCGGCTTACAGCGGACAAGCTGCTCTACCTTCCCAAGGGGTCCAAGGAGCCGGTGCTGAACGGCGTCAGTTTCGAGATCCATCCTGGCGAAGCGTTGGCCGTGGTCGGTCCATCGGGTTCGGGTAAGTCGACGCTGGCGCGCATGCTGGTCGGCTGTCTGTTGCCAACGGCGGGTAAGGTCCGGCTGGATTCCACGGAGTTGCGCAATTGGGATCGGCGGCAGTTCGGCGAATATACCGGCTATCTGCCGCAGGAGGTCGAATTGTTCCCCGGTACGATCCGGGAAAACGTATGTCGTATGCGGTCGGATCTACCCGACGAGGCCGTTTATAACGCGGCACATTTTACCAGTGTCCACGAAATGATCTGCCATTTGCCGAACGGCTATGAAACCGTTCTGGAGCGGAGCGGGGCACCGCTATCGGGCGGACAAAAGCAACGGATTGCGCTGGCGCGCGCGTTCTTCGGCGGACCGTCTCTGGTGGTGCTCGATGAGCCGAATTCCAATCTGGACGCTGTCGGCGAACAGGCGCTGACCGAAGCGCTGCAGCGGGCGAAAAAGCATCGGATTACCGTTGTGGTGGTGACGCAGAGGCCGGCGCTTTTGAATATCGTCGATAAGATCCTCATTCTGCGCGCGGGGCGCGTGGATGCATTCGGATCGCCGCGTGATGTTTTGCGCAGAATGGTGGCCAATCAGGGCAGCAGCGATCAGCGAAGTATCTCGGCCGCGAACGAGACAGCGGCAAAGCCGGCAGCGGCCGCGTATTAGGTGTAACGATGACGGCTTATCCCAGTATCGATCAATGGCATCAGGGCGTGCGAAAGGGCAGCCGTGTGCCGATCCTGCTGGGCGCGGGTATTCTGCTGTTCTGCCTCGGCGGCTTTGGCGTCTGGGCAGCAGTGGCTCCGCTTGATGGCGCGGTGGTCGTGTCAGGCTCGTTCGTCGCCACAGGGCAGAACAAGCAGGTCCAGCATCTCGAGGGCGGCATCATCCGCGATGTTCTCGTCCAGGAAGGCCAGCTCGTCGAAGCAGATCAGGTTGTTTTGCGCTTGGACGAAACATCGGCCGAAGCCCGATTGCGGCGCTTGACCGTGCGCCAGCAACGACTGGTGATCATGCAGGCGCGTCTGGAGGCGGAAGCGCGCGGCGAAACCGATTTTTCGTTGCAGCAACGCGCGGGCGTGAACCTGGAGGATGAAGAGGTGCGCGCAATTTTTGAGCGCCAGCGGATGGAGTTGGGCGCGCGCCATGCCCGGCTGCGCGACGAGGAGCATGTCCTGCGGCGGGAAATAGCGGGATTGCGCGAAAGTATTTCAGGTTATGAATCGCAGGCGCAGGCCACGCAAAGCCGAATTGACTTGTTCGGCAAGGAACTCAAGGACAAATCGGATTTGCTCGACCGTCAGCTTGTCCGGCGGACCGAGGTGTTCGCATTGCAGCGCGCGGAGGCCGGGTTGGCCGGTGAACTGGCCAGTTTGCGCGCCCGCGCGGCCGATGCCCAGGAACGTGTTTCGCGCGCCGAACAGCAGATCGCGCAATTGCACTCGACAAGTCTTCAAAAATCTCTGGAGGAACTGCGCGCAACAGAGACGGAACTGGACGATATTGAGGAGCAAATTCGCGCCGCGAGGGACGTGATGGAGCGGGTCGCGGTGAGAGCCCCGGTTCGTGGCGTCGTGGTCCGCCTGAACCATCACACCAAGGGAGGTGTCGTTGCGGCCGGTGCCGTGATCCTGGAACTGTTGCCGGTCAACGACGAATTGGTGATCGAAGCTCGGGTTGATCCGAGTGAAATATCGCATGTCAGGGAAGGCCTGGACGCATTGGTCAGGCTGTCGGCGTTGAACCAGCGCCTGACGCCGATGATCGAGGGTAAGGTCGTCTATCTATCGGCCGATACAGTTGGGCAAACCGGCAGGGCGGATGCTCCCGAGGCACACCGCGATAGCTTCATCGTGCGCGTTCGGCTTAACGAAGATGACATGCGGCGCAAGGTCGAGGGGTTCCGGGCGACGCCTGGAATGCCCGCCGATGTCTTCATCAAAACCGGCGAACGCACATTTTTCGAGTACATCATGAAGCCCCTCAATAACAGTTTCACGCGGGCCTTTCGCGAGCACTAAAAAGCGGCTCCACATATGGCCGTTGAGGCCAAGTGATGGGTTGGAAGTTGTTATGGTGATAGACAGCATACGGCATCGCGATGGAACTGTGCGTTTGCCCCGTGACGACGCGCCGGGGTTGTTCGAGCCAGTTTCCGTCGGGTAGCTGCCGCTCCAGCGTGCTCGTCCGGACATCGTTGTCGACGACGACTTTAAGGCGCAGATAGCCGTGCATTGCCTCATCGATCAGCGCGACGACTTCCTCTGGCTGCGCGAAATCATCCCACCAATCGCCGAGATGTAGTGTGTAGCGCCCCGCGCGCGTCACGATAGCTATCGGGAAGCCGTGCCGGCTGGGTGCCGGCATGATGACTTCGTTCGGCGCATGGATAATCGCCATATCCGGATGCCGCCGCCCCAAGACTGCGAGTTTATGGAGGAGCCGAGCGTGAAGGGCGCGTGTAATCGTCGTGTTGAAATGCCTGCGACTGCCGATATCGAAGGGCTTGCGTTCGAATGAGTAAGATTTCGGCACGCCAGTCAGCGGCGCAATTGTATCTGAGAGGTCGTCTTTATGCGGGCAGGATCCATTGGTCGCGATCATCTTCTTACTCCCGATGGCATGCTCAGCTATGGGAGTAAAAATAGGCAGCAGCATTCCTGTTTTGAACTGTCGGACTTGACAGCTGTCACAACGGTCAGTCGACTAGATGACGACGATCTGCTGAGATACAGCCTTGGCGACGGCTTGTGTCGTTGTCGTGCAATTCAGCTTCTCTCGGGCGGCATTCAAATGAAAGCGCACCGTTCTTTCGCTGATCCCGAGGATGACGCTCACTTCCCATGCGGTTTTTCCCGCCGCCATCCATTTCAGACAATCGATCTCGCGCGCGGAGATGATCATGTCCTTGTCGGTATCATGCCCGAATATGCGCAGCATATGCTGATGGAAATAACCGGCAAGCACGCGAAAATCGCGAACGATGTTTTGTTGTTCGAGCGCCCAGTTGCCCAATTTGGGGTTGGCAGTGATAACGAAAGCGGCTTGTTCACCGTGGGAACTTGGCAACGGAAAAGCAGCGCCTTCGCAGGTAAGTCCGGGGCTATCGCCAGTTGGATCGACCAGCCCGGATTCGGAAATGTCCTGCCAAGTGGTGTCTTCCTTGAAAAGACGTTCCTGGTCGGGATCTTCCAGTCGCGCAGGGTCGGCGGTGATGCAGTGCGACGCGCTGCGGTCGCCATACACGCAGTGAATGTATCTCTTCGCTGACGACCCAACGGGGACGTTGAGGGCGATGTAGGCGAGCGACGTCAAGGGGTAGGATTCGCGCGCGACGCGGAGGAACGCAGCGCCTTTGGGGCGCTCTTCCACTCGGCTGACAGCGACACCAAGCTGCCGGAACAGGTACTTGAATAGCATGACACCTATCCTTCCAGGCGAACCTATTGCCTATCTCGGATAGAACTACCGGACTGTAAAAAGGCTTATGCAGTGTTTGCAGTGTCGTTAATCAGGCGTAAAATCGCGTGTTTATTAACCGGTTTCTCATCCCGCAAATGCATGGCGGTAGTTATTTTATAATGAGGTCGCGTGTGGCGCGGGTCAGAAGTTCGCAGCCGTCGTGGGTTACCAGCACGTTGTCGATGATGCGCGCGCCGAGCCGTTCTTCGTGCAGGAAAACGGGCGGCTCAACCGTGATCACCATTCCAGCTTCAAGCGTGTAAGTGCTGCCACCGATCATGTGAATTGGTTCGCCCCAGGTCGGCGGAAATCCGGGCGCAAGGCCGTATCCGGTGGTGTGTACGCGGCCATGCTCCAGGCCGGCTTCGGCGATGACGCGTTTTGCGGCTTCATGCGGCACGATCGCGGGCACACCAGCGCGGATCTCGGCGATGCAGGCATCGCTGGCGCGCCGGACGATGTCATAGAGTTCGCGCATGCGTGGCGTTGGTTCGCCGAGGCAGAACTGACGGCCGATGGTGGAGGCGTAGCGGCGATAGGCGGAACCGTATTCAATGTTGCCGTAGTCGCCGCGCTGCAGAATGCGCTCGGTCGGCGCGCCGTGGCTGAACGAGGTGCGGTCGCCGGTGACCAGGTTGAGTGTACTGGCCGCGATGCCGCTGTCACGCGACAGAAGTGCATAATAGACCTTCCCCGCCAGCGCCAGTTCTGATTTTCCTTCGGCAAGTTCTCCGAGGAAGATCGCCATCGCTTCGTCGCCAATGCGGCTGGATTGGCGGATATAGGCGAGCTCGGCGGGCGATTTCACCAGCGTCAGGTCGTGGACCAGCGTGTTGGGTTCGGCGACGAGGGCGGGCCCGAGAAGATCGCGCAGCTGCACGTAATGGTGCGGATGCAGGTAGTAGGCGGGCACTTCCATGCCGACGCGTGATTTGTGTACATTATAGCGCGTGGCGAGCCGGTCGAATGCGGCAATCGGATCCTCCATGATGCCGCCGCCCCAGGTCACCAGATCGTCGACAAGGGCGTCAACCAGAAACTCACTGCGCTCGCCATCGCGGGTGAGCACGACGATCGGTCCTGGCTTGGCGGAAATCAGCAGGCACTGGAATTCCTGATAACTCTTGGCGTCGGAGCCGGTCAGCCAGCGGATCGAAACGGGATGAAACAGGACCATCCAGTCGAGGCCGGCGGCAGCAATCGCGTTGCGGACGCGCGCACGGCGGTCAGTAAATTCGTCAGCCGTGAAATCGTATTTCGACATCCGGTGCCGTCCGCCGTTGATGGAGATTGCGATGGTTCGTGGTGAAAGAGGGGGCGACGCTGGCCGCCCCCTTCGCGCGGCTCAGAGTGGCGGCAGCGGCTGCATCGGGCCACCGAGCCATTTTTTGTGCAACTCGTCCAGATCGCCATTCAGCGTGCTCTGGAAAATGAAGGTGTCGATCCAGCGCAGCAGATTATGCTCGCCCATCCGTACCGTGACGTGCGCGGGTGCGCGGCGCAGCGCGAATTTGAAGTCGAATTCCTTGTTCGGGTTTTTCTTGGCCAGCTCGACGACCACGACGCTGTTGGCAGCGAGGAACTGCGACTGCCCGGACAGATAGGCCTGCACGGCGGTGGCGTTGTCTTCGGTGCGCATGATGTCGGCCTTGGGATTGGCGGCGGTCAGCACCAGATCCTCGGTCGTACCTTTGGCAACGCTGATCTTGCCTTTGAGGTCGGCCGCGGTTTTCACCGCTTCGCTCTTCGGCCCGTAAACCGCCAGCGAGGTATCGGCATAAGGGTCACTGTACATCACCTGCCGGGCACGTTCGGCCGTGACCGACATGGCCGCGATGTTCATGTCCGCTTTGTCGGTCAGCAAAAACGGAATGCGGTTGGCGGCTGGGACCTGCACCAGATCGAGTTTCACGCCGAGCGATTTCGCGACCAGCTTGGCGAGATCGATGTCAAAACCTTCCAGTTCGCGATTGGCATTTTGCGATCCGAACGGCGGGACGTCGCCAAACACCAGAATGCGAACCGTGCCCTTGGAAATGATGTCGGCAAGTTTGTCGGCGCGCGCTTCGACATGGCTGGCGAGATTGAGCGCCATCGCACAAACCGCGGCCAAAGCAACTTTAGGTAACCACGTCATAATCCCCTCCTATTCATTCAATGCAGTACTGCGTTCAAGAATGTTGCCAGTTCGGGTGTTTTCGGATTGGCCAGAATGTCGGCCGCTGTGCCGTCCTCCCAGATTTTGCCGTGATGCATGAAAATCGCGCGTGATCCAACGCGGCGGGCGAAGCCCATTTCGTGGGTGACCAGCGCCATGGTCATGCCGCTCCTGGCCATGTCCTCAATGACGCGGAGGACTTCGCCGGTCAGTTCGGGATCGAGCGCGGATGTGATTTCGTCGAACAGCATCAGTTTCGGTTGCATCGCAAGTGACCGGGCGATGGCGACGCGCTGCTGCTGACCGCCGGAAAGCTGATGCGGATAGACGTCAATCTTGTCTTCCAGGCCGACGCGGCGCAGCACGTCGCGGGCGACCTCCCGCGCCTGGTCGGCCGGCATGCCTTTGACCACGGTCGGTGCCAGCGTGATGTTACGGGCGACGGAAAGATGCGGAAACAGGTTATAGCTTTGGAAAACGATGCCGACCTGTTGGCGCAGTTTCTTCAGATCGGCGCGGGGATCGTTGACGGTCGCGCCATCGAAAACGATCGAACCGGTCTGCACCGGCTCCAGCC
>JAEZBZ010000183.1 GCA_023412745.1 Pseudomonadota bacterium
TCGGATACCACGTCCAGAACGGGTTGTAGTTGGTCGCATTCCACGGCCGGTACAGTTCGCCGTCCGGCCGGAACGTGGTGATCATCATCCAGTAGAATGGAAACAGAAGCACCAGAATGAAAAGGAACAGCGGAATCCTGAAATGGACCCAGCGTCTCCAGATTGCACCTTCGATCATGGCTCACCGGGTCTCCACACGACGGATGTAAAGGAGCTGGACGATCACGATCAGGAACAGGATCGGAAACATCGCCAGCGATACGGCCGCACCTTGGCTCAAGAGCCCCGTGCCGACGCCGAGCTGATAGGCGTAAGTCGCGAACAGATGCGTAGCGTTGGCGGGTCCGCCGCCGGTCATCACGTAGACGATCTGGAAATCGGCGAACGTTTGTATGACCGAGAACAGCACGACAACCATGGTCACCGGCAGCAGTAGCGGCCAAGTGATGTACCAGAATCGCTGCAGGGGCTTTGCCCCATCGATCGCAGCCGCCTCATTGAGGTCCGGATTGATCGTCTGGAGCCCTGCCAGCAGGCTGATCGCGAAGAACGGCACACCGCGCCAGATGTTGACGATGATGATCGACAGCATGGCCAGATCGCCATCGCCCAGCCAATTGATCGGCCGGTTGATGATCGAAAGCTGGAACATCAGCCAGTTCAGCACGCTGAACGTGGGATCGAACATCCACTTCCAGGCAAACGTCGATAGCACCGTCGGGATGATGAACGGCAACAGGATGAAGGCGCGGATATAGGCTTTGCCCTTGAAGCTGCGATTGAGCAGCAGCGCCAGCCAAAGCCCCAGTGCGAGCTTGAACACCGTCGTCACTGCTGTGTACCAGACGGTATTCCAGACCACGTGATAGAAAATCGGGTCCCCCGCCAGGCGATAGAAATTCTGAAGTCCGACGAACTCTCCCGGAACGCCGACGCGCGCACTCGTGACCGACAAGACGATCCCGCGGTAGAACGGATAGGCGATGAACAACGCAAGCAGGATCATGGTGGGAAGAAGCAGCGCCATCGCCAGCCAGCGCTCGTCTTCGAAAGGACGCCATCGCGGCTGAGGCGGTTGAGAGGGCGCTCCGGCCCGCTGCTCGACGGTAGAAACGGCCATAACCTGGAATTCTCCTGACAGTCAGTGCCAGCGACGACACTCGGCCATTGCTGATGGCTTAGCGTCCTGCGCCGGCTACTTGATCAAAGCCCGCGGGTGATTGCGGCGGTTTCGATTTCGGCAGTTCAGGCAAAACACTCCCGTGCCCGGAAAAGCGCTATTTCCGGCTTTTATTTTTCACAGAGGAGAAACGGTGGACCGCGCACGATCCACCGACCATTAGCAAGTGATCACGCGCCGTAGATCTTTTTGAGTTCGGCGTCGCACTGCCTGACTGCCTCTTCCGGAGCCATGCCTTTGACGGCGTTGGCATACATATTGGTGATCAGGTATTTCGACAGGACTTCCGCGGCCTTTTGGTTGGGCGGGCCGGAATGTCCCACCGCCAAGCCGAGCTTTCCGGAAAGAGAAAACGGCTTCATGACCGGATCTTCGCCCCACATCTTGTGGGTTTCCCAGGACGTGGTGCCCGGCGTGTAGAAGCCCTTGGCAGTGGTGAACCACTGTTCGAAATTCTCATTCTTGAGAATGAAGCGCAGCAGGTCCTTGGCTGCCTTCTGGTTTTTCGAGTACGTCGGAATAACGTGCGACTGATACAGGTGCAGACCGAACTGGCCCTTGGGCCCAGCCGGCAACGGCGCATGCAGAATGTCGTCCTTCAGCGGTTTGCCATCCGCCGTCCGGTACTGTTCCGGTTTGCGCAGAGACTCGATATAGATCGACGCGCCATTCAGTGAGGAACTGATCGTACCCGCCAGGAATGCGCGATTATTATTGGCATCATCCCAGGCAAGTCCGCCTTCGTCGAATCCATCCTTCCACGCGGAAACCATCCACTTCACGGACTCCAGCGTCTCCGGCGAATTCAGGACGACTTTACCGGATTCATCAACTTCCCGGCCGCCATACGACCAGAGCAGCGGATAAGCGAAGGTCGGCGGATCGCCGAACGACTGGCCGAGCGACTGCCCGATCGGCATGCCCTTGGCCTTGAGCTTCTTGCCTGCGTCGCGCAGTTCATCCCAGGTCTTGGGATACTCATTGTATCCGACCTCGGCGAACAGCGACTTGCGATAGGCATTCATCGCACCAATGAAAGCCATCGGCACCGCCATCCACTTGTCGCCGAGACTGCAGTTCCCCTTTGAAACGTTATAGAAGCCGCCCTGGGTTTTACCCTGCTCCTCAGCCACATCCGACACATCAACCAAGCTGTTCTGGTAGAGGTGCGGATGATTATTGAACAGCATGATCACGTCGGGACCAGCGCCCGACTGAATGGCTGACGTAATACGCGGCTGCAGATCGTTGCCGTTGACGGTCTCGAAGTTCACTTTGATGCCGAGCGCTTTCTCGGCTTCGACGAACAGCTTCTGACGGAGAAGCTGGTCACAGGCGGGAACGAAATCATTCCAGCGCAGCCAATGAACGGTGGTGGTTTGCGCATAGGCCGGCGCCTTGCCGGCCGCCAGGATTGCGGCCATGCCGCCAGTCTTCGCAGCGACAGCGCTAACACCCGACAATTTCAGAAAATTGCGACGATGAATCCTCGCCATTCAGAAATCCTCCCATGGATTTGGATCGCACGCTTTTTTGGTGCGTATTTTTTATGAGCATTTTTTTGCCCATATGACGTATACATCAAGTCAAGATAGGATGACAAACACTCTTGTTTGCATTGCCACTGACAAGGCGTTGAACAACATCATCGCAAAGCCAGAGGCTGGCATTTCATGACTCTGTAAAATCATATTCAAAAATCAAAATATTTGCAGACAATGAAATTCGGCCGGGGCGCAGAACTGCACAGCCACACGCTCGTATCGATAAATACTTTATGAGGCAATCCCAATGAAAAAGGAGAACTGAAACATGTTCAGCTCTCCCGGATGACCGACAAGCATTCGCGTCAAAAGTTGGCTTTATGCCGTTACGATCTCGGCCTTTTCGAGCACCGCATGCAGTAGAACATCCGCACCGGCCGACGCCCACTCGGGCGTCATGTTCTCGGCCTCGTTGTGCGAGATGCCATCAACACACGGCGTGAAGATCATCGACGTCGGGCACACGCGAGCCAGATACACAGCGTCATGGCCGGCGCCCGACGTGATATCGCGCGAGGTATAGCCCAGGCGCGCGGTCGCATTGCGGACCGCCTGAATGCACGAGGCCTCAAACGGCTGCGGCGGAAAATTCGCGACCATCTCTACCTGGTAGCTAAGCCCTGCACCGGCTGCGATGTCGTCGAGCCCTTTGCGCAAGGCGGCGTCCATGGAATCCAGCTTCGCGCCATCCGGATGACGGAAATCCACCGTCACGAACACCCGGCCGGGAATGACATTGCGCGAATTGGGATGCACCTGGACCATGCCCACTGTAGCGCAGGCCGCCGGATCGTGGTCATGGCCGATCTTGTTGACCAGTTCGACTACGCGCGCGGCGCCGACCAGCGCATCCTTACGCCGCTTCATAGGTGTCGGTCCGGCATGACTTTCAACGCCGGTCAGCGTGATCTCGTACCATTTCTGTCCGTTCGCCGCGGTAACGACGCCGATGTCGATACCCTCCTCCTCCAGGATCGGCCCCTGCTCGATGTGCAGTTCGAAGAACGCATGAATGGGACGGCCGCCGACCGGCTCTTTGCCGGCGAACCCGATCCTGTCGAGTTCCGCGCCGATCGCCTTGCCATCGACATCGCGGATGTCGAGCGCGTCTTCCAGCTTCAGCACGCCCGCGAACACGCCCGAGGCCGTCATCGCGGGCGCGAACCGCGATCCTTCCTCATTGGTCCAGCTCACGATTTCGATCGGATGCTTGGTCTTGATGTCGAGGTCATTGAGCGAGCGGAGCACTTCCAGCGCCGCCATCACGCCCAGCGCGCCGTCGAACTTGCCACCCGTCGGCTGCGTGTCGAGATGACTGCCGAGCATGACCGGCGGCAGGCTGTCATCAGTGCCGGCGCGGCGCGCAAAGATTGAACCCATGCGGTCCACCTTGATGCTGCAGCCGGCGTCCTTGCACCACGTGATGAACAGGTCGCGGCTCTGCCGGTCGAGATCGGTCAGTGTCAGTCGATTGACGCCTCCAGCCGGCGTCGCGCCGATTTTGGCCATCTCCATCAAACTGTCCCACAGCCGTGCGCCATTCACTTTGGTATTACTCTCGGCCGGCATACCCATCCCCTTGTTGTTGCTCTGCGGCTCGTGATGTATCGAGCCTCTATTGTGTGAGAACCGGACACCAGGAGCAATGACTGTTCAAAGCGACCTCGTTCTGCGGCTGGAAGAAACCGCCGAACGCCACGAAACGCCATGCGGTGCGGGCGATCTGATCTGGCGCCGCTGGGGCACCGGCGAGCCGGTCGTGCTTTGCCATGGCGGCTCCGGCTCCTGGACGCACTGGATACGGACCATCCCGGCACTGCAACAGACCTATTCGGTCTGGGTGCCCGACCTGCCCGGCCTCGGCGACAGCGCGATGCCGCCGCCACCATTGACGCCAGCCAGCAGCGGCGCGGTTCTGGCTGAAGGCATCCGCACGCTTCTCGGCACGGAGCAGCCGCATCTGGTCGGCTTTTCGTACGGTGCCCAGGTCGCGACCATGGCGGCGGCTGAACTGGGGCACCACCTCAGCGACCTGACACTGATCGGCGCGGCCTCGCTCGGCCTGCCGATCCCGCACTTCAAGTTTCTGAAAGAACGCTCGACTATGACGCAGAGCGAACGGCGCGAGGTGCACTACAAAACGCTGGCGATGCTGATGTTCGCCGATGCGGCCAATATCGATGATTTCGCGATCGAATTGCAGGCAGCGAACGTCGGCAAGGCGCGCTTCAGGTCACGCGATTTTGCCGGCAGCGATACGATCAAATCCACGCTCGCCAGCGTCCCGGTGCCGCTGAAGGCGATCTGGGGCGAGCGCGATGTGATTGCTCAGCCCTCGCCAGAACGCGCGTTCGAAGTACTGCGGCTGCATCATCCAGAGCTTGTCGCCCGCACCATTGCCGGCGCGGGCCACTGGGTGATGTACGAAGCAGCCGACGCGTTCAACGCCGCGCTGCTCGAAGTTCTGGACCCCGCCGACTAGCGATTCTGAAGTTCGCCCGGGAAGCCAGCATCGGGGCATGGCGAACTTCAGAATCGGGACACTAGCGGCGGTTCCGCGTCAGACCACCGTAACGTCGAGGTCTGCCACGCCTTCGACGTGACCGGTAAGACGATCGCCCTTCTTCACAGCACCTACGCCGGCCGGCGTGCCGGTCAGGATCAGGTCGCCCGCCTTCAGCTCCCACAGGCTGGACAGGTATTCGATCTGGCTCGGGATATCCCAGATCATCTGCGAGATATCGCCGGTCTGGCGGCGCTCGCCATTGAGGTCGAGCCAGATGGCGCCCTTGGTCGGGTGTCCGATCTTCTCGGCCGGAACCAGCGGCGTGCACGGTGCGGAGTTCTCGAAAGCCTTACCGATCTCCCACGGGCGACCCATCTTCTTGGCGACGCCCTGCAGATCGCGCCGCGTCATATCGAGTGCCACCCCGTAGCCGTAGACATGGCTCATGGCCTGGTCGCGCGGAATGTTCACGCCGCCGGACTTCAGCGCCACCACCATCTCGATTTCCCAATGCACGTCGTTGGACCCCGGCGGATAGGGAAACTTGCCGCTCGTGACCAGAGAGTCCGGCGTCTTCATGAAGAAGAACGGCGGCTCCTTGTCCGGATCGCCGCCCATCTCGCGCGCGTGCTCGGCGTAGTTGCGGCCGACGCAATAGATGCGGTGCACGGGGAACAGCTTGTCCGACCCCTGGATGGGCAGCGTGGGAACAGGCGACGGCTCAAACAGATAGGTCATGGACAGTCCTCGGGGCTCATATTCGCGTTCAGGCGGACGATTAGCAGATCGCTCGGCAGGCGGCCAGAGGACCAAACGAGAGCGGCCGCCAAGCGGTGCCGTGCTGGATCTTGTTGCATATCCAGTCGTTGTCCTTCCATTCGAGCTGCGCGTCAGGTGCATAGCGTGACATCGGCCCGCCAGATGGAGAGCAAATCGACCGGCTGCAAGTCGAAATGGCCCTTACCGAAGGTGATCCTGAAGCCGCTGCCTGCGTGAACGAATTGATGGGCGGCCGCTTCGGCGAGATGACGAGCCTAAACACCTACACGTACCAGAGCTTCAATTTCCGAAATCGCGACAAGCTGCGGCCGTTCTATGCGCTGATCGCCAACATCGCGACGTGGCCACATCGAACTGGCCGGCGCGGCGGTCAACGGCCTGCTCTATGGGGCCGACGGCAAGGGCAAGATTTCGTCGGGCGATACGCCATTCATTTCTGAGTATCATCCCGAGGCGATCCTAGAAATTGCGCAGAAACTCGACACCAAGGCCGGCAGTAGCAGCGGTGGCAAATCCGGCGGCAAAAAGAACCAAGGCGCCTGATCGTCCGACTTCGGATATATGATGGCGGATCGATCGCCAGCCCGCTCGGCGATTGATCCGCTGTCTGTTTCATCGCATCTTCTGTGTGCAAACGGAGCCATGCAACAGTCTCCGAAATCCATGGGAGAGAAACGATGATGATGCGGACTAGCCTCTTCGCCGCCGCTCTTGCCCTCGCTTGCACAACCGCAGCCGCCCAGGATCTGACCTCACGCTGGGGTAAGGACGATCAAGCCGGCGCCTCCAATCTCATGACGCCCAAGAAGGTCATGGAGGCGATGAAATATATGAAAACCGGGAATGTCATCGCGCTCGGCCGCACCTATGAACCCACGATGCCGCTGTTTGGCTCCCGCGCCTTCGCCCTGCGCGGAACCGGTGGATTTGCCGGCGGCCCGTTCGGCGACAACAGGGTGGTCTGGATGGATGACTTCCTCGCCACCGAGATCGGCCAGGTCGGAACCCAATTCGACGGCCTCGGCCACATCGGCATCGGCGGCCGAGACGTGTTCTACAACGGTGTCACAAAGGAGGAACTGTTCGGGCCGACAGGTCTCAAAAAGCTCGGCATCGAGCAGATCAAGCCGTTCTTCACCAAAGGCGTCCTGATCGACATGGTGGCGCTGAAAGGCGCGCCGATGGACAAAGGCCAGGAGATCACCGTTGCCGACATCGAGGCGGCATTGGCCAAGCAGGGTTTGAGCGCGGACTCGATCGGCGAGGGCGATGTCGTGCTGTTCCACACCGGCTGGTCGCGCCACTGGGGCACCAATAACGCCGAGTTCAATTCCGGCGAACCGGGGATCGGCGTGGCGGTCGCCGAATGGCTGGCCAAGAAGCAGATCGCCGTCGTCGGCGCGGACACCTGGGCGGTCGAAGTGGTGCCCAATCCAAACCCTAAGCTGGCTTTTGCCGTGCACCAGGAACTGCTGGCCAAGAACGGGATCTTCCTTCACGAGAACGTCGCAACCGAGCGTCTGGCCGACGCCAAGGTCTATGAGTTTGCCTATATCTACGCGCCGCTCCCCATCAAGGGAGCGACCGGCTCGCCCGGAAATCCGATCGCGGTTCACTGACCGCCCGGTTTACGGATAACCTTTTAGTTATCATGAATGTTGCGCTCGCATGCTTTTCAGCCAGCATGCGGGTGCGGCACCGCGAGCCACGGCTAGCAACCGCGATGTTTCCGCTCGACGTTGGCCGGTGTGTGCGTTACGCGACGAGGATAGGCGCACTAACTTGATGTGGTAGCGCCCATAAATCCAAGCGATCTCGTAATTCCTGGTCATAGAGCACAAGGTAACGCCGGTGGCAGCAGCAGAACGCAGCAGGCGGCTCGATCGTCCCGTAGACGACGCCTACGATCACATCCTCGGCCGAATGGACGCACCCATTACACTGGTCGAGTATGGAAGTTACGCTTGCCCCCACTGCCGCGCCGCCAATGATCACATCGCAGCGTTGCGCGACCGTTTCGGCGACCGCATGCGCTATGTCTTCCGCCATCGCCCGCTGACCAACAACGACCTGTCACGGCGCGCAGCGGAACTGGCGGAGCGCGCGAAATCGGACGAGTACTGGCGTGTCCACATGGCGCTGATGGCGCGGTCCGAGCAGCTCACCGAGGATGATCTCTCCGCAATCGCGCAAGATATGAACCTCGCTGAGCAGGATCCCAACGACGCCGAACAGGCCGCGGCCCTTGCCCGGGCGCGGGTCGAGTCCGATGAAGCCAGTGCCCGGTCGAGCGGT
Source organism: Pseudomonadota bacterium (assembly GCA_023412745.1). GTDB lineage: Bacteria > Pseudomonadota > Alphaproteobacteria > Rhizobiales > Hyphomicrobiaceae > ZC4RG25. The sequence goes on from JAEZBZ010000183.1 coordinate 8,306, forward strand.
GTTCTGTTCACGCCGACATTCTTCATCAACGGCCGCCGCTACGACGGAGCGTGGGATGAAAGCTCGATTATCGATGCGATCAACGGAACACTCGGTCATCGCTTCCGCGCCGCCGCACTTGACTTTGCGAACTGGGGACCATCGGCCGGCATACTGCTGCTTCTGGCAACGCTGCTGGCGGTCGGGCTGACCAATACGCCGGCCGGGCCGGAGTTCGAAGCTATCTGGCGCCAATATCTCGGCATCTCGCTCGGATCCTTTAGCTTCAGCATGTCGCTGCTGCATTGGATTAACGACGGGCTGCTGACGATCTTCTTTCTCGTCGTCGGCCTGGAGATCAAACGCGAATTCACCGTCGGTCATCTCGCCAATCGCAAGTCGGCCGCCCTGCCTATTGCGGCCGCGATAGGCGGCATGGTGGCACCAGCCCTCCTATATCTCGCGGTCATCCCCAGTGGTCCGTGGACGCACGGTTGGGGCGTGCCGATGGCGACCGATACGGCATTCGCGATCGCCCTCATCGTGATGATGGGGCAGCGCGTGCCGATCGAATTGCGCGTTTTCCTGACCGCGGCGGCCATCGTCGACGACATCGGCGCCATTCTCGTGGTGGCGGCTTTCTATTCGAGCAGCATCGATTACGTTGCTCTCGGCTTCGCCGTTCTCGCGGTTGGATTGCTCGCCGTACTCAACCGCGCCGGAGTGTACCGCGTCCTGCCATACATGTTAGTCGGCATTCTGCTGTGGTGGTTCGTCCACGCCAGCGGGCTGCATGCGACACTGGCCGGCGTATTGCTGGCGCTGTTCATCCCGACGCGGCCGCCAGCCGACCTGCATGCGCTGACAGCGCAAGCCAATGCGATCCTCGAAGGCGAGGCGGGGCGCGGCAGCGAAGTACTGAGCCACGGTCCATCGATACCGGCGTTGCGCGCGCTTGATGCCATTCACGACCGCCTCGAGTCGCCCGCGGACCGCCTGCTACGCCATATGGGCGCGCGGTCTAGCTATCTCGTTCTGCCGCTGTTCGCGCTGGCGAATGCAGGCGTCACCGTCACCATGGATGTCTGGGTGGGCCATGAGCAGCTGCTGCTGGCGATTATCGCAGGCCTGGTCATCGGCAAGCCGGCGGGCATGCTCGCCGCATCGGCGCTGGCCGTCTGGCTCGGGTTGGCGATCAAGCCGGCTGCCTATACGTGGCGGCAACTGGCCGGCGCGGGCGCCATGGCCGGCATCGGTTTCACGATGTCGCTGTTCATCGCAGGCCAAGCCTTCCCGATCGCCAGCGACTTCGCGGCAGCCAAGATCGCCGTCTTCATGGCCTCGATTATTTCAGCGCTGATCGGCGTTGCCATCCTCTGGGATGCCAAGACCGACACCGAGGACAACGGCAACGGCGAAACCGCCGAGACGACGCAATCACAGCCTCAAGCGGCTCAGGGCTGCACCTGAAACGACATCGGCGCGCGGCCTTTCAGAACACCGCGCGCCGACCGAATTGATGGAACAGGAATAAACGAGGCCAATCTCGGCCCTATCCTCGTCAGTGGATTTCTGGCTCCGGCACCGGCGCGCCAGCTTCCAGGAAGTCGAAATCACAGCCGTCGTCGGCCTGGCCGATGTGCTGCTGGAACATCGCGCCGTAACCACGCTCATAACGCGGCGGCTCAGGCTTCCAGGCCGCCTTGCGACGCGCCAGCTCTTCATCCGAAACGTGCAGATGCAGCAATCGCTTCGAGACGTCGACCTCGATCTCGTCGCCGGTCTGCACGAACGCCAGCGGACCGCCGACGAAGCTTTCCGGCGCGACATGCAAGATGCAGGCGCCGTAGCTGGTGCCTGACATGCGCGCATCGGACAGCCGCAGCATGTCGCGGACGCCCTGCTTCACCAGCTTGCGCGGGATCGGCAGCATGCCCCATTCCGGCATGCCCGGGCCGCCCTTGGGACCGGCGTTCTGCAGCACCAGCACGTGATCGGCCGTAACCTCCAGATCTTCGCGCTCGACCTCAGCCGCCATGTGATTGTAGTCGCGGAACACCAGCGCCGGACCGCGATGCTTGCGCAGCCGCGGCTCCGCGGCAGACGGCTTCATCACTGCGCCGTTGGGCGCGAGATTTCCCGAAAGAACCGCCGTCGCGCCTTCCGCGTAGATCGCCTGGTCGACGGTGAGGATGACGTCGTCTTTCCAAACGCCGGCACCTTCCAGATCCTCCGCCAGCGTCTTGCCGGAGATCGTCTTGGCCGTACCATCGAGCCGATCCGCGATGCGACTCATCAGGCCCGGCAGGCCGCCGGCGTAGTAGAAGTCCTCCATCAGG
>JAEZBZ010000190.1 GCA_023412745.1 Pseudomonadota bacterium
CGCCAGGTTCAGCGGCACCATGACGATCGTGTCACGGCAGGCGGCAGGCACGTGACCGGACCAGCCGAGGCCCAGATAGCCGAGCAGGCGGTCCTTAAGCCCGTTTCGCGTCCAGGCCTGAAGCGCCCGCACGCCTGACTTTGCGGCCAGTGTCGGCTCATCACCACCGTAGACACCCCAGACGGCAGCGCGCCATTGCGGGTTGTCGTTGAGCAGCGTGGTCAGCATGTCGCCCTCGCGCGCCTCGCGACTTTTGAAATTGACCAGAAGCCGGCGATCGGGAAGGGCAGCCAGGACTTCGCGCAGCTCCGGCATGGCGCCGACGCCCTTGCCACGGAACGGATAGGTCTCGCCGTCACGGGTGTAGCCGTGCCCGATATCGAGCGACTTGAGATACGCTAGGTCGTGATCGCGGGTGCGTCCGCTGCCGTTGGTCCGGCACTCCAGGGTCCAGTTGTGGAATACGGCGAAATGGCCGTCAGTGGTCGGGTGGACGTCGAGTTCCACGATATCCGCACCAGCATCGAAGGCGGCGCGCATCGACGCAATAGTGTTCTCGAGATAGCCATGCCGCGGCGTATCCATCCGCGTGGCGGTGCAGGTTTCATTGTCGAGGTCGTCACGCCCATAGGTCTGATGGATGCCGCGATGGGCGATCACCTCCGTGCGCGCATCAGGCGATGGGGATACGCGCCAGCTTGCGTTGCCGACGTAGACGGCTGCTGCCGCCGCGCACAACATGCCGATTGTAATCCGTAGTTTGCGGCCCATCCGTGCCCCGTTTCGGACAGGTAGACAACAACGGAAAAGGGCAGCGCGATGACGCACTGCCCTTGGAAAACGACTTGGCGGAAGGTTAGGGCTTAGGCGCCCATGGCCTTCTTGAGGTTCTCGTCGACCTTGTCGAGGAAGCCGGTGGTGGACAGCCACTTCTGGTCGGCACCGACCAGCAGCGCCAGATCCTTGGTCATGTAGCCGGCCTCGACCGTGTCGATGCAGACCTTCTCCAGCGTGTCGGCGAACTTGGCCAGCTCGGCGTTGTTGTCGAGCTTGGCACGATGCGCGAGGCCACGGGTCCAGGCGAAGATCGACGCGATCGAGTTGGTCGACGTTTCCTTGCCCTTCTGGTGCTCGCGGTAGTGGCGCGTCACGGTGCCGTGGGCCGCCTCGGCCTCGACCGTCTTGCCATCCGGCGTCATCAGCACGCTGGTCATCAGGCCGAGCGAACCGAAGCCCTGGGCAACAGTATCGGACTGCACGTCGCCGTCGTAGTTCTTGCAGGCCCAGACATAGCCGCCGGCCCACTTCATCGCGGAGGCGACCATGTCATCGATCAGGCGGTGTTCATAGGTCAGGCCGCGCTTCTCGAACTCTGCCTTGAACTCGTTGTCGTAGATCTCCTGGAACAGCTCCATGAAGCGGCCGTCGTACTGCTTCAGGATGGTGTTCTTGGTGGAGAGGTAGACCGGATAGTTGCGGTTCAGGCCGTAGTTCATCGACGCGCGCGCGAACTCGCGGATACTGTCGTCGAGATTGTACATCGCCATCGCGACGCCGCCGCCGGGCGCCTTGAACACTTCCTTCTCGATGACGCTGCCGTCTTCGCCGACGAACTTGATGGTCAGCGTGCCCTTGGTCGGGAACTTGAAGTCGGTGGCGCGATACTGGTCGCCGAACGCATGACGGCCGATGATGATCGGCTTGGTCCAGCCTGGCACCAGGCGCGGCACGTTCTTGCAGATGATCGGCTCACGGAAGATCACGCCACCCAGGATATTGCGGATGGTGCCGTTCGGAGAACGCCACATTTCCTTCAGGCCGAATTCCTTCACGCGGCCTTCGTCCGGAGTGATGGTCGCGCACTTGACGCCGACGCCGTGCTTCTTGATCGCGTTGGCCGCATCTACGGTGACCTGGTCGTTGGTCTTGTCGCGGTATTCGACGCCGAGATCGTAATACTCGAGGTTCACGTCGAGATAGGGATGGATCAGCTTGTCCTTGATGAGCTGCCAGATGATGCGGGTCATCTCGTCGCCATCGAGTTCGAAGACCGTTCCAGTCACTTTGATCTTCTGCATGTCGTGTCTCACCAACGCGCGGGCCTGAGGAAAGGGAGTGGCGCGCTCTTGTCTCGCAAGTGCACACCGGCAACGGGGTGATAGACGGATTGCGCCGTCAAGCCAAGTGCGACAGCCCAGAAAACAGAGTGCGCCAGCCTAGAAAACCAAGTCGGGGGCGGGGAAAAGCGCTTGCCACCCTCCCGACAAGAAGGGACAACCGCGCGCTCAATCGCTGCGCCCGCCCGTCACAGAACCTTGCCTGGGTTCAGGATGCCGTTCGGATCGAAGGCCGCCTTGATGCCACGCATCAGATCCATTTCAACCGCGCTCTTGTACTTCGGCAGCGACGCGCGTTTCATGCGGCCGATGCCATGCTCGGCCGAGATCGAACCGTCCATCTCAGCAACTAGGCCGTGGATGGCATTGGACATCGGCTCCCAGTACTTCAGGAACACGGCGTTATCCATCGTGAGCGGCTGGGAGATGTTGTAGTGCACGTTACCGTCGCCGAAATGGCCGAGCTGGATCGGCCGGGCGCCGGGGCAGATCGATTCCACGATCGCATCGGCGCGGGCGATGAACTCCGGAATGCGGGCGACCGGCACCGAAACATCGTGCTTGATGTTGTTGCCCTCGCGGCGCTGCGCATCAGACACCCCTTCGCGCAACAGCCACAATTCCTTGGCCTGCGTCAGTGAGTTGGCCAGGACGGCGTCGACCAGTAGCCCGTTCTCCGCGGCATCGCCGAGAATGCTCTCCATTTCGGCAGCGGCGCGCCCATCCGGCCGCGAACCGGAAATCTCCATCAGCACGTACCAGGGATGCGGCTGGCTGAACGGATCACGCGCGCCCGGGATGTGCCGCAGGACGAAATCGATCAGAATGCGTGGAATGAACTCGAATGCCGTAACCGCACGGCCGGCCGCGTCCTGGGACATGCTGAACAGGTCCAGCGCATGGCTGATCTCGTTCAGCGCCACCAGCGCCGTGGCGCTTTCGGCGGGGCGCGGGAACAGCTTGAGCACGGCCGCCGTGATGACGCCGAGCGTGCCTTCCGAACCGACAAGCAGGTCCTTGAGGTCGTATCCGGTGTTGTCCTTCTTCAGCGCCTTCAACCCGGGCAGGATGCGGCCGTCGGCCATCACGGCCTCAACGCCGAGCACAAGCTGACGCGTGTTGCCGTAGGCCAGCACGCCGACGCCGCCGGCGTTGGAACCGAGATTGCCGCCGATGCGGCAGCTGCCCTCGGAGGCGAGGCTGAGCGGAAACAGACGCCCAGCGCGATCCGCAGCCTCCTGGCATTCGGCGAGCGTCATGCCCGCCTCCACAACCATGCTATAGCCCGGCGCGTCGACCGAGCGCAGCTTGTTTAGCCGCGTCACCGACAGCACGATCTCCGTGCCGTTCTCGTAAGGAACTTGCCCACCGACGAGGCCCGTATTGCCGGCCTGCGGCACCACACCGATGCGGGCCTCATTGCAGAACGCCAGGATCCTCGACACTTCCTCCACCGATCCAGGGCGCAGCACCAGCGGCGAACGACCGACATACAGGTCGCGCATCTCGCGCAGATAGGGGAGCTGTTGTTCGGGATCGGTGAGGGCGTGTGCGGGACCGACGATGTCGCTCAAGCGTGCGATCTGGTCGGACGTCGGCGCGGCCAGGGTAGGGGACCGGAAATACTGCGTCATATCTACCAATTCGGCTGAGGAAGGGGCATCTGGTGCACCCTGATGCACCACGGTATCATAATACTATGGCTGCGCCAGCAACTGCGGGATGTGTTAAAACGCATAGCTGCCGCACCATTGACCTTTCTACCGTTCCGGTGCCATCTCGGACTCCATGGTTCACACCGCTTCCAGACCCCTTCTCTTGAGCCTGCCCAACGTCCTGACGTATGGGCGCATTCTGGCCGTGCCCGGGGTGGTAGCGTGCCTATATTTCCTCACCGGAGACACAGCACGCTGGGCAGCCCTTGCCTTGTACGTTGCGGCCTGCGTCACCGACTGGCTCGACGGCTACCTGGCGAGGGCCTGGCAGCAGCAGTCGACCATCGGCCGCATGCTCGATCCGATCGCAGACAAACTGCTGGTCGGCGCAACGTTGCTGGTGCTGACGCATTTCAACACCATTTCCGGCATCCATGTCTGGGCAGCACTGATCATCCTGTGCCGCGAGATCCTGGTCTCGGGGCTGCGTGAATTCCTGGCCGAGCTCAATGTCAAGATCCACGTCACCCAGCTTGCCAAATGGAAGACTTCACTGCAGATGATCGCGCTCGGCGTCTTGCTCGCGGGGCCGGCGGGTGAGAAGGTCGTTCCCGGCGTGATGTCGGCCGGGCTGGCGCTGCTGTGGATGGCCGCGCTGCTGACACTGTGGACCGGCTACGATTACCTGCGAGCCGCGGTTCGCCACGCGATCGATAACTGACGTGCCGGAAGCGAGGCGCGCATGACGGTCAAGCTGCTGTACTTTGCCTGGGTGCGTGAGAAAATCGGTCGCGTCGAGGAGACCGTCGATCTGCCGGCGAACGTCGCCACCGTGGCTGATGTCATGATCTGGTTGAAAACGCGCGGGCCGGAGTTTGCCGCCGCGTTCGAGCGGGCCGAAGTCATCCGTGCTGCCATCAACCAGCAGCACGTCAAGGCCTGCGCCTCGATCGAAGGGGCGCGCGAGATCGCATTCTTTCCGCCGGTCACCGGAGGCTGAGGCCGTGACTGTCCGCGTCCAGCACGAGGATTTCGACGTCGGTGTGGAAATCGCCAGCCTCACCGCCGGACGCACCGACATCGGCGCGGTGGTGACGTTCACCGGATGCGTACGCGGAGAGTCAGAGGGCACGCCGATCACGTCGATGACGCTGGAGCATTATCCCGGCATGACGGAGGCGGAGCTCACGCGGATCGCAGGCGAGGCAGCTGAACGCTGGCCGCTGCAGGCAAGCCTCATCGTGCACCGCGTCGGTGAGCTGAAGCCCGGCGACAACATCGTCCTAGTGATCACGGCGTCGGCGCATCGGCAAGCTGCTTTCGACGCCGCTAATTTCCTTATGGACTACCTGAAGACCAGCGCGCCGTTCTGGAAAAAGGAAACCGACACGGACGGCAAGGGCACCTGGGTCGACGCCCGCGATGCCGACGACACTGCCATGCAGCGGTGGCGGCGGTAGGGCTCAGTCCCGTCGCTGCGCCAGCCATATGGTGTGGCCGCCGCAATGGGGATCCTCAGCGGCATGGGCGACGACCGCAAAGCCGTTGGCGGCGAGCAGGCGGGTGTATTCATCCGGCGCCAGGCTGCCGTGATACAGCGGATCGCCGCGATACTTACCGATGGCCTCACCGTATGACGGGCCGCTGGTGAATATCAGCGCGGCGCCGGGCGCGGCGTGCTGGCGGAATACCGGAAACATCGGGCGCTGATCGGCAGGCGTCAGATGAAAGAAGCTGTCCCAGGCGACCAGCCCGTTGAACTGCCGGCCCAGCGCCAGCGTGCGCATGTCGCCAACGATCCAATCGTGGCTCGGAAAGCGCACTCTGCACAGATCAATCAGCGTTGGCGCGGCATCGATACCGGTCACCATCCGGCCTTGCGAAATCAGGTATTGCGCGATCGGCTCGCCGCTGCCGCAGCCGATATCTAGTATCGATGCGCCGGCTTCGCCGGTTAGCGCAAGAAACCGGTCAAGCCAGCCCTTCTCGAACAGGTTGCGGCCGCGATCGCTGTCCCAGGCTCGCGCGTGCTTTTCGTAGTGACCGACGATGCGATCGGCCAAGGCATTGTGGTCTGGCTTATCTGGCGTGCTCATTCGCGCCAGCCGCTGCCATAGCGCGCCATGTCGGCCAGGATGTATTCGACCACCCGGCGCGGCGACAGCTCGATTGGCGCCACGATCGGCCATTCATCGGGCTCGGGTTCTTCCAGCGCGTCGAACTGGCTTTGCAGCAGCGAGGTCGGCATGAAGTGATCGGTGCGCCGCGCCATGCGGTTGGCGATCAGCGGCATCTCACCCTTGAGGTAGACGAGGCGCACGTCCGGCCGGCCGTCGAGCAGCACACGGCGGTATTTCCGCTTCAGCGCCGAGCAGGAGACGACACCCGGATCACGGCTGGTGCGGCGTTCGTCGATCCAGGCGGCAATAGCCGCCAGCCACGGCCAGCGGTCCTCGTCGGTGAGCGGCGTGCCGCTGCTCATCTTGGCGATGTTGGCGGGTGGATGGAAACTGTCGGCGTCGCGGAACGGCCAGCCGAGTTCGGCCGCGAGGCTTTCGCCCGTGGTGCTCTTTCCGCATCCGGCAACACCCATCACGAGAATGGCGGAGGGCAGGTGCGGGAAGGCGTCGTCGCTCATCTGCTCAGCCCTTCTTGACCGGCTCCACGTGGCCGCCGAAACCTTTGCGCATGGCCGATAGGACCTTCTCGGCGTAGGTGTGATCCTGCCGCGAGCGGAAACGCGTATAGAGCGCCGACGTCAGCACCTCGGCTGGCACCGCCTCCTCGATGGCCGCCTGGACCGTCCAGCGGCCCTCGCCGGAATCATCCACGTGACCAGAGAATTCGGCCAGCTCCGGATCAGCGGCCAGCGCCGTCGCGGTGAGATCGAGCAGCCACGATGTCACCACACTGCCGCGCCGCCAGACCTCGGCGATATCCGCGACATCGAGATCGAGCCGCAGATCTTCCGGCAAACGTTCTGATCCGGCATGGCGCAGAATGTCGAAACCTTCCGCCATCGCCTGCATCATGCCGTACTCGATGCCGTTATGGATCATCTTGACGAAATGACCGGCGCCGTTCGGGCCGGCATGCAGATAGCCTTGTTCCGCACGTGGATCACGGGCTTCACGGCCCGGCGTGCGCTCGATGCTGCCAATGCCAGGAGCCAGCGCCGCGAAAATCGGATCGAGGCGTTCCACCACCGCCTTGTCGCCACCGATCATCAGACAATAGCCGCGCTCCAGGCCCCAAACGCCGCCGGAGGTGCCGACGTCGAGATAGGTCAGGCCCTTTTCGCGCAGCGCGCGGGCGCGGGCAACGTCGTCCTTCCAGAACGTATTGCCGCCGTCGATGATGGTATCGCCAGGGGAAAGCAGGGTTGAAAGCTGGTCGATCGCGTCCTGGGTCGCCTTACCGGCTGGCAGCATCACCCACACGGCGCGGGGCGCCTCCAGCGCCTCCACCAACTGGCGCAGATCAGCGACCGCCGTGGCGCCTTCAGCCGCGAGCTTCCCGCCCGGCGCCGGATCGCGATCCCACACCACGCAGTCGTGCCCACGCTGCATCAGCCGCCTGACGATGTTGGCCCCCATGCGGCCGAGACCAACCATGCCAAGCTGCATTCGTCCTCCTCGCGGGCTTCGCGGCCAGCTTATCGATTGATGAGATCCCAATAGTCGCCGCG
>JAEZBZ010000198.1 GCA_023412745.1 Pseudomonadota bacterium
GCCAGCGCCGCCCATTTCTTGATCGGATGGCGCAGCGCCAATGCTGGAACGAGCGCCAGGACAAAGCGTACCGATACGAACACCGCGCCCGCCATGATCACCATGTGCAGGCCTGAAATCGACAGGATGTGGATCAGGCCGGAATCACGGAAGGCGTCGTTCGTCGCCGCGCTGATGCCGCCGCGCTCGCCGGTCAGTAATGCGGTAGCGATGGCGCCGGTCTCTCCCGGCACGGCGGCGGCGATCCGTGCATCGATCGACTGGCGAAAACGGTTGATGGCCGCCACAGCTTGCAGCGACCAAGGTGCCGGGCCGGCATCGTCGAGCAGCTGCGGCCGCGTGAGAGAGTAGCCGACGGCTCCCATGGAGGAAAACCAAGCCGCGCGCGCGAAATCATAGCCGCCGGGTGTCGTCGGTTTCGCAGGGGGCGCCAGCGTTGCGCGGATGCGGATGGCGTCGCCCGGCTGCAGTCCGGCCAGTGCCCGTGATCTCCTGATGCGAACCCGACGCGGCTGTCGCTCGGCTGCGAGCCGCCCCAACTTGGTGACCCGAAGCGTCAGCCGCTGGCCGCTACCTGGTCGTGGTTCGACGTTTTCGACAAAACCTTCAACCTCCACGCCGGATAGCGGACCTTCCAGAATGGGCGCCGCCACCCAATCGGAGCGCAACTTGGCCGCAAGAAACCCCAGGGACATGGCGAGCACGCAGGCTGTCAGCATGATGGCAGCAATTCCGCGCCGCCAGACCATCGCCAGAGTAAGCGCGGCAGGGACCGGCATCGCGGAGGCCAGCAGTGGCGGTTCGGTCGGCAACGCGAAATATATGAGGATCCCGCAACCAAACAGGACCGGAATCCAGAGAAACCAACGGTCCTGCTCGGCCAGCAGCGGCGCGGACAACAGGCGCGTCCATGCCGGCAGGCGAAAGCCCTCGGCTATGGCCAAGGCGCGCCTGCTGCCGGCATCATCGGTGCCTGCCGCGTCAATGCTCACGACAACCTTGAGCCCCCGCCCCGCTTACTCCCTCGGTGCGCATGTGCTAAACCGCGCGCAACATCATCGACAGGCCCGAGATAAACGCAAGACCATGAGCACTGGCACGACGAGCACTGGATCGAAAGTCGTCACGCGGTTTGCGCCGTCGCCGACCGGATTTCTGCATATTGGCGGGGCGCGCACCGCGCTGTTTAATTGGCTGTATGCGAAGCATACCGGCGGCACCTTCCTGCTGCGCATCGAGGATACCGATCGCGAGCGCTCAACCAAGGAAGCCATCGACGCCATTCTGGATGGACTGAGCTGGCTCGGCCTGGAATGGGATGGCGAGCCAGTACTGCAGACCAGCCGTGTCGCCTCGCATCAGGCCGCGGTTGAAGAACTGCTGCGCCGGGGCAATGCATATCGCTGCTATTGCACGCCCGCAGAACTTGAGGCGATGCGCGCCGAGGCAGAAGCCCAGGGCAAGCCGCCGGTTTATAACGGCATGTGGCGTGACCGCGATCCGTCCGAAGCGCCCGCCGACGTGAAGCCCGCGATCCGCCTAAGAACGCCGCGCACCGGCGAGACCGTAATCGAGGATCGCGTGCAGGGTCGCGTCGTGTTCCAGAACGAGAATCTGGACGATCTGATCATCCTGCGCAGCGACGGCACCCCAACCTACAATCTCGCCGTGGTCGTCGATGACCACGACATGGGCGTGACGCACGTCATTCGCGGTGTCGATCATCTCACCAATGCCGCCCGCCAGACGCAGATCTATCTTGGGCTCGGCTGGGACGTGCCGGAGTTTGCGCACGTGCCGCTGATCCATGGTCCCGACGGTGGCAAGCTGTCGAAGCGGCACGGCGCGCTCGGTGCGGAAGCCTATCGCGCCATGGGCTACCTGCCGGCCGCACTGCGCAACTATCTGGTCCGCCTCGGCTGGAGCCACGGCAACGAGGAGATCATCCCGCTCGACAAGATGATCGAGTGGTTCGATCTGGACGCCATCGGCAAATCCGCCGCCCGTTTCGACTTCGCCAAGCTTGAGGATCTCAACGGCCATTACATTCGCCAAACGCCCGACGACGAGCTGATGCTGCACATCCAGCGGGCCCTGCCCGAAATGGAGAACGGCCCCACCCTGTTTGGCCAGTTCGCGGCGGTTGGATGGGACAAGCTGCTGGCCGCCCTGCCCGGCCTGAAACAGCGCGCCAAGACGCTGAAGGAACTCGTCGATGGCGCCGCTTTCCTGATTGCGGTTCGGCCGCTGGATCTCGACGATAAGGCCAAAAAGGTCCTAACTCCGGAAGCGCGCGCGTTGCTCGCGGGCATGCTGCCGCAACTGGAAACAGCCGACTGGACTGCTGCCGCGCTGGAATCGGAAGTGCGCGCCTTCGCGGAAGCCGGTGGCCACAAGCTTGGCGGCGTCGCCCAGCCGCTACGGGCCGCGCTGACGGGCCGCGCGGTGTCGCCGCCGGTGTTCGACGTGATGGCTGTGCTGGGCCGCGATGAGGCTCTGGCGCGTATTCGTGAGCAGGTCGCCTGACCCTCTGGTAAACGGCGGAATTATGGCCTGGGCTCTGCCCACGCCAGCTTGAACACCGCGAAGAAGCCTGTTCTGTCAGTCACTTTTGATGGCAGGCCGTCTTGTCGCAGGGGCGAATGTGTAATAAGGCAGGGCGCCACGGTTATAATGCACCGCACAAGCGACACGACCTGCCAGTCAGCCAGGTCCGAAGTCAATATGATCGAAAGGAATGCCGATGAGCGTGCAGGACAGCGCGTCGGGCAAGGCCGACATCACCAAGGCCGTCACCCTTAACCAAAACGGTAAGCAGGTGAGCCTGCCAGTGCGATCCGGCACGATCGGTCCGGACGTCATCGACGTCGGCCGTCTCTACCGTGAAACCGATTGCTTCACCTACGATCCCGGCTTCACGTCGACCGCGAACTGCTCATCGCGCATCACCTACATTGATGGCGACAAGGGTGTTCTGCTGTATCGCGGCTATCCGATCGAGCAGCTCGCTGAGCAATCCAGCTTCGTTGAGGTCTGCAATCTGCTGCTGCACGGCAACCTGCCGACCAAGTCGCAGCTTGAGACGTTCAACGATACGATCACCCGCCACACCATGGTGCACGAGCAGATGAACCGGTTCTTCACCGGCTTCCGTCGCGATGCGAATCCGATGGCGATCATGGTCGGTACCGTCGGCGCGTTGTCGGCGTTCTATCACGACTCCACCGACATCAACGATCCGCAGCAGCGCATGATCGCGTCGCATCGCATGATCGCCAAGATGCCGACCATCGCCGCCATGGCCTACAAGTATTCCATCGGCCAGCCGTTCATCTATCCGCGTAACGATCTGGATTACACGGCGAATTTCCTGCAGATGTGCTTCGCCGTGCCGTGCGAACCCTATGTCGCCGATCCCGTTCTGGCCCGTGCGCTCGACAGGATTTTCATCCTGCACGCTGACCACGAGCAGAATGCGTCGACCTCGACCGTGCGTCTTGCCGGTTCGTCGGGCGCAAATCCGTTCGCCTGCATCGCGGCCGGCATCGCCTGCCTGTGGGGCCCGGCACATGGCGGCGCAAACGAAGCCGCGCTCAACATGCTTCAGGAGATCGGCTCGGTCGATCGCATCCCCGAGTATATCGCTAAAGCCAAGGACAAAACGTCGGGCTTCCGCCTGATGGGCTTCGGCCATCGCGTGTACAAGAACTATGACCCGCGCGCGCGCGTCATGCAGAAGACGACACACGAAGTGCTCGACGCGCTCGGCCTGAAAAACGATCCGCTGCTCAAGGTGGCGCTGGAGCTGGAGCGCATTGCTCTGGAAGACGACTACTTCGTCGAGAAAAAGCTGTACCCGAACATCGACTTCTACTCGGGCATCACGCTGAAGGCACTCGGCTTCCCCACCTCGATGTTCACCGTGCTGTTCGCCGTCGCCCGTACCGTCGGCTGGATCGCGCAGTGGAAGGAAATGATCGAGGATCCGGAGCAGAAGATCGGCCGTCCGCGCCAGCTCTACATTGGCGCAACGCAGCGCGATTACACGCCAATCGACAGCCGCGGCTGATCGCGGCAACGATCGTTGGGAATTCAGGACCGGTTCGCCTCGCGCGGGCCGGTCTTTTCGTTGGCGGCCCGGCTGGAGCGGCACCAGGATACCCGTCGCATATCGTAGCCGCTTTCGAGACATCCAGCTGGCCCGCGACAGCCGCTCAGGCAGACCACTTGCCTCCGCCTCCCCAGCGGCCACGGCGAGGCCCTTTCCGGCCCTATTCGGCGCGCTGATGAGCTGAGACCTGCTGACGCGCTTGCGCCAAAAGCACCCGATCATCGGAGCTGTCGGGCCATGCTGTCCCGAAGCCCTATGAACGCTGTCCATAAGGCATTGTAATGCCGAGTAAAACGCCATGCGCCGGAAGCGGATCTGTCACCCGCCAGCGCCCTGCAGGCAAGCGCCACACTGGGGACAACTCAGCCCGCAAATAGCCCGAATACATTGAGAAATTTACGGCACTTGGCTATATTTGAAAGCAATCAAATTCATTCAAAACGCACGCCGATACAGCGTGCGTTTTTCGCGTGTTGAGGTGCCCTTTGGCCGACAACGACGACAAGACCGTTCCCCCCAGCGAGCCGAGCGACATTCGGCCGATCTCCGTCGTCGACGAGATGAAGCGGTCGTATCTCGATTACGCCATGAGCGTCATCGTAAGCCGAGCGCTGCCGGACGTGCGCGACGGCCTGAAACCGGTGCATCGCCGCATCCTATTCGGCATGCACGAACTCGGCCTTGAGCACAACAAGCCGTACAAGAAATCGGCTCGTGTCGTCGGCGACGTGATCGGTAAATACCATCCGCACGGCGATAGCGCAGTCTATGACGCGCTGGTGCGCATGGCGCAGGATTTCTCGATGGGCGTCACGCTGATCGACGGCCAGGGCAACTTCGGCTCGGTTGACGGCGATCCCCCGGCGGCCATGCGTTACACCGAATGCAGGCTCGAGAAGATCAGCCAGTACATCCTCGATGACCTCGACAAGGACACGGTCAACTACCAGGAAAACTATGACGGCTCGGAAAAGGAACCGAGCGTCATGCCCGCCAAATTCCCCAATCTGCTGGTCAACGGCGCGGGTGGCATCGCCGTCGGCATGGCGACGAACATCCCGCCCCACAATCTCGGCGAAGTCATCGACGCCTGCCTCGCCACGCTCGACGATCCCGAAATCAGCCTCGACGCGTTGTGTCAGATCGTACCGGCACCAGACTTCCCGACTGGCGGTCTGATCCTCGGCCGCGCCGGCGCGCTGGCCGCTTATCACAAGGGCCGCGGCACGATCATCATGCGCGCCAGGGTCGAGGTGGAGGAGATTCGCAAGGATCGCGAAGCGCTGATCGTCACCGCCATTCCCTACCAAGTGAACAAGCGCGTCCTGATCGAACGGATCGCCGATCTGGTGCGCGAGAAGCGGGTCGAGGGCATCTCGGACATCTGGGACGAATCCAACCGCGACGGCATGCGCATCGTCATCGAATTGAAGCGCGACGCGATCGCCGACGTCATTCTCAACCAGCTGTGGCGCTACTCTGACCTGCAAACCTCATTCGGCGCCAACATGCTGGCGCTCAACGGCGGGCGGCCGGAGCAGCTCAATCTGCGCGACATGATCACCGCCTTCACGTCGTTCCGCGAAGAGGTCGGCAGCCGCCGCACCAAGCACCTGCTGAACAAGGCGCGGGATCGTGCGCACGTGTTGGTCGGCCTGGCCATCGCCGTCGCCAACATCGACGAGGTCATCAATCTGATCCGGCGCGCCCCATCACCCGCCGAGGCCAAGGAACAGTTGATGGCGCGCGACTGGCCGGCGCGCGAAGTGGCGCCGTTCCTGGAGCTGATCGCCGATCCGCGGCATCGCATGAGGGAAGACGGAACCTACCGGCTCAGTGCCGAACAATCCCAAGCCATCCTCGACTTGCGCCTGCAGCGCCTGACCGCACTCGGCCGCGATGAAATCGGCGCCGACCTGCAGAAGCTGGCTGACCAGATCCGCGATTACCTGGAAATCCTGTCGTCAAGGCTGCGCATCATCGGCATCATCAAGGATGAGCTCACCGATATCAAAACGCAGTTCGCCGTGCCGCGCCGGACTGAGATCGTCGACATCGAAGGTGAAGTCGACGACGAAGACCTGATCCAGCGCGAAGACGTCGTCGTCACCGTCAGCCACAAGGGCTACATCAAGCGCGTGCCGCTGTCGGCCTATCGCGCACAGCGCCGCGGCGGCAAGGGTCGCTCCGGCATGTCGACGCGCGATGAGGATTTCGTCACCCAGGTCTTTGTCGCCTCGACGCACACACCGGTGCTTTTCTTCTCCTCGCGCGGCATGTGCTACCGCATGAAGGCGTGGCGACTGCCGGCAGCCAATCCGCAGTCGGTCGGCAAGGCGTTGATCAACCTGCTGCCGCTGGCGCAGGATGAGGTGATCACGTCGATCCTGCCGCTGCCCGAGGATCAGAGCACGTGGGGGGATCTGGAGCTGATGTTCGCCACCCGCTCCGGCAACGTGCGCCGCAATGCGCTGACCGATTTCGAGAGCATCAATCGCAACGGCAAGATTGCCATGAAGCTCGACGAAGGCGATCGCATCGTTGAAGTCGCCATCTGCCGGGCTGTCGACAACGTGCTGCTGACCACCGCTGCTGGGCAGTGCATCCGCTTCGCCGTCGACGACGTGCGCGTGTTCAAGGGCCGCGATTCCGACGGCGTGCGCGGTGTGCGTCTCGAAGGCGAGGACGTGGTCATCTCGATGGCGATCCTGTCGCACGTCGATGCCACGCCGGCGGAACGCACCGCCTACCTCAAGCAGGCGAGTGCCGTGCGTCGCGGCCAGAACGGCGAAGAGCCGGAAACCGTGGAGATTGAGGCGGAAGCCGATGCCGAGGGCGACGCCGAACTGACGCCGGAGCGCTACGCGGAACTGTCCGCGAAGGAACAGTTCGTGCTGACCGTCTCCGATCGCGGCTACGGCAAGCGCACCTCGTCGTATGAATACCGGATCTCCGGTCGTGGCGGTAAAGGCATCGCGGCGATGGTGGTCAACGATCGCAACGGCCCGCTCGTCGCCTCGTTCCCCGTCGAGCACACCGACCAGATCATGCTGGTGACCAACGGCGGCAAGCTGATCCGCTGCCCGGTTGACGATGTCCGCATCGCCAGCCGCAACACTCAGGGCGTGCGCATCTTCAAGACCGATGATGACGAACAGGTCGTCTCGGTGGAGCGCATCCCGGAGGATGCCAACGGCGAGCACGGCGAAAACGGCGACGATACGGAAGCCGCAACCGAATAAGTCCGGGACAGCAGCGCCAGGAGGCGCGGTCATGTCGGCTGAAGTTCTGCTGATCTTCATCGGTGCCTGCTGGCTTCTGGCCTGGACCCCGGGGCCTATGATGGCCCTGATCCTCGCCAACGTCTCCGCTTATGGGCTTGGCGGCGGATTGTGGACGCTCGCTGGCAATCTCACCGGCCTGTCGTTCCTGGTCGCCGCTGCGGCTCTCGGCATGACATCGCTGATGGTGTTCATGTCGGAGTGGTTCGACGTCATCCGCTGGATCGGCGCGC
>JAEZBZ010000210.1 GCA_023412745.1 Pseudomonadota bacterium
CTTCTGACCCGGCTGAAGCGGCATTCCGCCGTGCGCTGGTTCTTGGCAAATCCAGAAGCCTGATTGGTCGTTGGGGCGGGCGCGCCGTGTTCTTCACACGCTGGGCGCTGAGCTCGCTCGGGCCCTACGTGAACCCTTTGGCCGGTCCCTGGGCATGGCGCGGCTGCGCTTCATGGCCTTGGGGATCGCAGGCGAGGCTCTGGGTCGGCATCTACGTCGGCCTTGGCAATCTGTTCGCCAGCAATATCGTCTGGCTGGCCGAGCTGGCAGGCAATACGGTGGGTCTGGTCACGGCTGGCAGCATTTCTGTGCTGCTGGGGTATTTCCTTTGCCGGCGTCTCGCCTGACGTCAACGGCGCTAACGGGGATCTATGGCCGCCAGCCGACCCAGCCCAACGAGGTCGAGCAGTTCGATCGTTCCGCGCGACTGCCGGATCCAGCCCCGCCGCTGGAACTCGCCCAACTGGCGCGAGACGACCTCGCGCGCGGTACCCAGTTCGGCGGCCATCTGCTGATGCGTGGCCTTGATCTGGCCTGTGCCGCGCTCCAGATCGATCAACTTCTGTGCCAGCCGGATGTCCACGCGTTGAAAGGCGATGTCTTCTATAACCTGAAACAGATCGCTGATCCGCCTGGAATAGGCGGTGAAGATGAAATTGCGGAAGGTGACCGACTGCGAAACCAGGTCATCGAAGATCGCCCGTGGGATCGCCACTGCCCGCACTTCAGTTTCCGCAATGCCTTCGGCGGAATAATCCTCATGAGCCAGCAGGCAAGCGGTGGTCAATACGCAGCTTTGCCCCGCTTCGACACGGTAAAGGACGATCTCGCGACCCGCTTCCGATACCTGCTGCACCCTGACCCGACCTTCGAGCAGCAGGAGAAGATTCTCCGGCGATTTGCCCGGTCCGAAGATCACCGTGCCCTCCGGGACGGTCACAACGGCACTCTTGCGGATCAGCACATCGCGGACCGTGGGCTCCAGACGGGACAATCCGGGAAACTGGGTAATCCAGTCTGAACTCATGATGCGGTTTCCTCGTCGCCCATGTTACGATACCATTTGCCGAGCGGGTTCAGACGCGGATGGGTTTCTTCGCCTCAGTAGAGCAAAACTGCTCTCGACGCGAACATCGAGATCGACACGAACCATAATGTCGCCTCCAGCGCACCGGTCAGGTCCGCGACCAGCCCGAGGCCAAGGGCGCCGCTGATCCACATGCCCAGCACATTCGGCCAGAACCGACCTACATGATCGGACAGCCGCCCCGTGAACCGCTGCGATCCCCCCCAGACAAAGCCATTCGCGCCGACGATCCAGCCAATCTGGGTCAGGGTGGCGCCTTTACAGACCAGGAACACCGGAAAGATCACCCAGATCGTCGCGTCAACAAATTTCTTGCCCAGCCCTGCGCCGAAAGCCGCTTGTCGCGCAAATGGCGCGAGAAGGTCCAGCGCGATTGGGATCTCGACTCCGATGCGCTTCGCCAACATCATCCGGCTCGATACTACGGCGCAGCGGGAAATGATCTCCATGCGTTGGGGCTTTGCTGGAAATGGTGATGCTACCCCGGTCCGGCCTAAGCACATCACGCACGCTCTGAGACAATCGACAATCTACCGATGTTCGGCATGCTTTCGAGCACCAGCGCGGCATTCTTCTGGTGCACACCTTTAACGAAGGCGAAGAGCTACCCAACGGCAAGACCAAGCAGTGGGTCATCGCACCCAGGGACGGGAAGCCAATTGCTGTCGCAGTGATTTACGAAGAGTGGCGCAACGGTCCCGAGACGTGATGCCGGAGCATGGACGATGGCAGAACAGGCCCCCGCAGCGCAAACGCGGCACACATCTAGTGGACAGCAAAGCCTCATATAGCTGACACTTTGCTGGTCGCGCGCAGGGCAGGTGGCAGCCTCAAATGACAGGTTCAACTTGCGCTGCAGCCTGCTTGAAGGATCGCAGCGAGCCCGGTCATGTCGAGGCGCGATCGGGCAAATGCATCGCGCAACAAGGCGTCTGGCAAGTGACTGTCGTATTTCTGCCGACCCAATGTTTCGACCTTCTCCGACAGTTGCTGCGCACTTGGCACCGCAGAGCGTAACGAGGCCAAGGCCGATGCAAGAGAAGAGGCCTGGCAGTTCGGAGCGCGTAATCCGAGGGCATCGATTTCGGTGCGAATACCGCATGGCAAGAGCGAGACGGATCGTCTCGGTAGCGCGTGTACCTCGCCATGTGAACAGGTAGGCGTCGTCGCCATGGACAGTGATCTGGCGCTGATCGAGTGCGCGTTCCGCGTAGGCGGCACGGCCTTCCTGCAGGAGGGCCCAAGCCTGTGCGTCGAGGAACATCGGACGGTCGGTGGCGCAATAAACTGCACGCATTCAGACCTCCCAAGTCACGAAGCTGCAGATGTCAGCGGCGTTTCAGCCAGATTCAGAGGGTGATGGTAGCGATAGCTGCGCCGATCGACGGACGAGCTTGGCTCGATGCGGGAACAGTCGGCTTGCGCATATGGACAACGCGGATGGAAGACGCACCCGGGCGGAGGATTGAGAGGACTGGGGGGACTCTGCCTGCAATCCCCGATCGGTAACCGTGATCCTCGCCGGGGCGTCAGCACAGCTTTCAGCAGAGCATCCGTGTAGGGATGGTGTGGTCGCACGAAGATATCCTCGCTGGGCCCCGCTCGGCGATTTGGCCGAGGTACATGACAGCAATTTCGTCAGCCAGATGGTGCGCAACCACCAATTATGGCTGATGAGTATCATCGTCAGCAGCCCTTATTCAGTATCCCAGCGAACGATCAACGACATTCCGCAGGGGGCGCCCCTCCATGTAACGCGCGAGGTTGTCAAAGAAGATGTCGAGGCAACGGTCCAAATAAACGCCATGGTCGTCGACGCTGCAATGCGGCGTCATGATGAGATTAGGCGTCAACCAAATCGGATGCTCGGTCGGTAGTGGTTCTGTAGGAAAGACGTCCAGAACTGCTCCCGCTAGCGAGCCGCCGCACAGCTTGGCAACCAGCGCGTCGCAGTCGAACACTTTGGCCCGTCCCACGATCACGACGCCAGCACGTTGCGGCAGAAGATCGAGCTGCTGGCGGTTCATGATTCTCTCGGTCTCCGCTGTGAGCGGAGCCGTTGAGATCAAGAAGTCGGTATCCGGCAGGAGCGCGTCCATGTCGGCCAAACTCACCGAGACGTCCACGTTGTCTCGCGGACCACCGGTGCGACTGATCGTCTGGGTGCGGAGCCCGAAGGATTTCCAAAGCCGCGCATCGGGTGAACCGATCGCCCCGATGCCGAGGAGAGTCGCGACCTTACCCTCTACGGTGCCACCGTACTCCGGCCGCCAGCGCCGCTGCTGCTGCTCGGTGACAAAGTGCGGGATACGGTAGTTGAGCATCAGCACCGATGCCAGGATAAACTCGGCTCCCTTATCTCCGTGGACACCGCTGGCATTGGTTAGCACAACCTGCTGCGGGAGATAGGGCAACATAGCCTCAACTCCCGCCGAAATGGTCTGCACCCAACGCAATCTCGACACCGCCCTTAGCGCATCCAGCTTGCGAAACGCAAGGATGATCTCGGCGTCGCTGGCGATAGACTCAAAGCGTGCTGGATCGTCATTGAAGGTGACCGAGATTCGACCTTGGAGCCCAGGTCGGCAAGCTAATGCCCCGCCAAAGCGCTCCGGAGTGAGGTGGAGGGCTTCCGGCGCTATCGGGTCATTCTCAATGTGTACCCGCAGACCACCGTTGCTCGTCATCAGACCCTCTCCCCCGAAATTCAGCTCGGCTGCCCCGCGACATGTCCACCCGCATCCGGTTCCCACAGATGGCAGGCTACCGAGTGTGTTCTTGTCACCTTCAGCATGCGCGGCTCTTCAATGCGGCAGCGCTCGGAGGCGAAGGGGCAGCGGTGTGAAATCGGCAGCCGGGTGGTGGATTGGCAGGGTTTGGAACGCCCGAGAGGACGATGCGGTCCTTGCGTTCGCCTGGACGCGGCCTCGGCACGCAGGAGCAGCGCTCGCGTATAAGGATGCCGCGGATCGTTGTACAGCGCTTGCCTATCGGCGATCTCGACGATCTTGCCAAGATACATGACCGCCACGCGCGTCGAGATCTGGCGAACCACCGCCAAGTCGTGCGCGATGAACAGATACGTGAGCCCAAAGTCCTGTTGCAGGCGAAGCATCAGATTGAGGACCTGCGCCTGAACCGAGACATCCAGAGCCGAAACGGGCTCATCGCATACGACGAACTTCGGGTTCAGGGCCAGCGCCCGCGCGATGCCGATCCTCTGTCGCTGCCCGCCGGAGAACTCATGCGGATAGCGCGTGGCGTGGTGGCTTGCCAGCCCTACGATTTCCAGGAGCTCACGCACTCTGGCGCGTCGGGCACTCCGGCTTGCGTTTCCCTCGATCTCGATCGGTTCGGCGATGATACGCTCAACGGTCATGCGCGGGTTGAGCGAGCCATAGGGATCCTGGAAAATGAATTGGCACTGCCGACGACGCGCTTGAAGCGCAGCTCCTTCGAGCGACAGCAAGTCCTCATCCTGGAACCGAATCGAGCCAGAAGTCGGTTCGATGAGACGCACCACCATGCGTCCCGTCGTAGACTTGCCGCATCCTGATTCGCCAACGAGCCCGAGAGTTTCGCCCTCGGCGATATCGAAGCTGACGGAGTCGACCGCACGGATCAGGGGCGGCGGCGTTCGCCCGAACCGACGGGCACCGGACCCGAAGTGTTTCGTAAGGTCGCGGACCTCCAGGAAGGCGCGAGTTTCAGACATTGGGGGGCGACCTGTAATCGATATGTCGGATGCAGGCGGTCCGGTGATCCGGTCGTAGTTCCAGGAGCGGGGGAATATGTTCCGTGCACGGCGCGCGGGCGTAGGAACAGCGCGGGTGGAAGCGGCATCCCTTCGGAAAAGCGTGTGGAGGTGGAACCACCCCTTCGATCGTCGGCAACACTGCCAAGTCGCGATCGAGGGGCGGCATGCTGTTGATGAGGCCCGTGGTGTAAGGGTGCAGCGGGTCGGCAAATGCCGCAGCGACGGAAGCCGACTCGACGATTTTACCCGCATACATGACGATGATCCTCTCCGCGAATTCGGCGACGACGCCCAGATCGTGCGTAATTAGCACAATGGCCATACCGAATTCCCGCTGCAGATCGCTCATCAGCTGCAGGATCTGCGCCTGTACCGTCACATCGAGAGCCGTCGTCGGTTCGTCGGCGATCAGCAGCTTCGGCCTTGAGGCGAGTGCCATCGCGATCATGGCTCGCTGGCGCATGCCACCCGACAACTCGTGGGGGTAGTTGTCGATACGGCGCTCAGGTGAGGCGATCTTCACCAGTGCGAGCATCTCGATGGCCCGCTTGCGGGCCGCCGCGCCGCGGATGCCTTGATGCAGCGTGAGAGCCTCGATGATCTGGCTGCCGATCGTGAACACCGGATTGAGCGACGACATCGGCTCCTGGAAGATCATCGCAATCGAGCCGCCCCGCAACGATCGGATCGCACCAGGATTGAGGTCGAGAAGATTTTTACCCTCGAACAGGATCTTCCCTCCGGCGATACGCCCGGGCGGCTCTGGAATGAGCCGCAGGATCGAAAGCGCCGTTATCGTTTTGCCGCTCCCCGATTCCCCGACGATTGCCAACCTTTCACCCGGCGCAACATCGAAGCTGACGTCATCGACGGCAGTGATCATTCCACGCTCGGTGCGAAATTCGGTCCGCAGATTTCGCACCGATAAGAGCGGCGAGTTTGTCGTCATCACGTCGACTTCAGCCGCGGGTCGAGCACGTCCCGCAGACCGTCTCCAAACAGATTGAGGCCGAGCACAGTGAGCCCGATGATGAGGCCGGGAAACACCGTGATCCATGGGGCATCGACCATGTAGTCTCGTCCATCGGCAATGATGTTTCCCCAACTCGGCGTGGGCGGCGGCGGCCCCACCCCGAGGAAGCTCAGCGCTGCGTCAGCAAGTACAGCGTAGGCGAAAATGAAGGTCAGATCGATAATCAGGGGTGCCATGCTGTTCGGAAGGATATGACGCAGCAGAATGCGCGTATGGCCAGCGCCGGCGAGCCGTGCCGCCTCGACATATTCGGAGCCGCGGACTGTCATAACCGCAGCGCGTACGACCCGAGCCGTGCGTGGCATGTAGGCGACGGATAGCGCAATCACGACGTTCGTGACGCCGCTCCCCAGGGCCGCCGCAATTCCTATTGCGAGCATCATCGACGGGAAGGCCATCAGCGCATCCATGACCCGCATTAGATAGCTGTCAAGCCGGGGGAAATACCCGGCTAGCGCGCCGACGCACGTGCCTGCGGCGCCAGCGATGCCCGCCACCATCAGACCGATGAATAGCGATAAGTGGCTTCCGTAAACGACGCGCGTGAAAATATCCCGGCCGTAGTGGTCGGTTCCGAACCAGTGCTCGGCGGAGGGCGGCAAGAGTCGTGTTCGGAAGCTCAGCCGCACCGGATCTCCACTGACGAGGTACGGGCCTGCAACGGCGACCAGCGTGACTGCGCCGACGATGAACGCACCCACCATCAGGCCCTTGTGCGCGAGCAACCGCCTGGCGAACAGCCGGCCCCGGCTTGCCTTGAACTCGACCTCACCGGGCGATCTCAACAATGTCGCTGCCCGCTCACTCATTCTTCACCCGAGGATCGAGATATGCGTATAGCAGATCAATGAGCAAATTGACGGTGACCATCAGCAGAGCGACAGCGAGCAGCGCGCCCTGGATGACCGGATAGTCCCTGCGAAGGATGGCCTGCACGACGAGCCGCCCGATTCCCGGCAGGGAAAAGATCTCCTCGATCACCACTGTGCCCGAAAGGGCGACATTGATGATAATTCCGATTACAGTGACGACAGGGATCAGCACATTCGCCAATGCATGCTTGCCGACAACGCTCCGCTCCGACGCGCCTTTGGCGCGTGCTGTGCGTATATAATCCTGACGTAGCACTTCGAGCGTGGTGGCTCGCGTCATGCGGGCGAGGAGGCCGATCTGGAACACCGCCAGTGCCAGTGCCGGTAGCGTGAGGGAACGAAGGCAACCAACGACACTCTCGCTGAGTGGCACGTAGCCGCCGGACGGCAACCAGCCAAGATGAGTCGAGAACAGCAGGATGGCGGTGATGCTGAGCCAGAAGGTCGGCAACGAGACGCCCAGAAGCGCCACGGTCATCATCGCCGTATCGGCCCAGCGGTTGTGGTGGTAGGCGGCAATGAGACCGGCCAGAATGCCGAGCGGCACGGTGAGAACGAGGGAATAGAGTGTGAGGAGCAGGGTTACGGGAAAACGCTCAGCGATCGCCTGAGCGACACTGCGGCCGAGCATGTAGGACATGCCGAGATCGAAGTGCAGCACGTTCCACAGCCAGCCCACGAACTGCTCGACAATCGGGCGATCGAGACACCGTGAGCTGCTGGCAATCTTCGAGAGCGGTGACGAAGCCGCGATTGCCGACGTGCTGCATCAGCACATCGTGACGATGAACCTCGCGGTCGACTACGAGGAAATCGTCGAAGAGCGGCTCGCCAAGCGCGATGCAGCGCGCGCTGCTGAAGAGTAGGAAATCGCAGAACCTGGCCATCGGGACGATCCATGACGCCTCCAATCGCGCGCGACGCGCTGCCGCTTGTGAAAATCACCCGCATAGAGGCTGCGCCTCTGTTTGGCGAGAGTCCGAAAGGCGGTTGGTCAGCAGAAATCAAGCCTGAGGACTCGATCCACGCGATCATCGCAGTGCACACCGACGCCGGACTGATCGGTTACGGCAGTGTCTTTACTGATGGCCGACTCGTCGAAGCGGCTCTTAAAGGCTAAAGCCGCTCTTCGCTGGCGAGAACGCGCTCGAGCCGGAGCGCGTCAGCGAGAAGCTGCATCAGAACACCTTCTGGATGGGCCGTGGCGGCGCGCTGACACACACGATCAGCGGCATCGATATTGCGCACTGGATATTCTCGGCAAGGCCACTGGCCTTTCGGTGGGGCGACTCATCGGGGGCGCTCACCGTCGTCGCGTGCAGCCGTACTGCTCGCTGCTTATGGAAGAGCCCAACCTTATGCGGAAGGTGATCGAGGAATATCGCAAAAAGGGGTTTGCCGCATTCAAGATCGGCTGGGGCCCGTTCGGTCGTGCTCGGGACAGCAACCTGGACCGAGCGATCGTCAAGGCGGCCCGGGAAGCGGCTGGGCCGGAAGCTCTTCGTCGATGCCGGCGCCAGCGATGCCTTCTGGCCGCACGGCCTCAAATGGGCGCAGCGCACTGCCGAGATGCTTGCCGATTACGAGTCGGCTGGTTTGAGGAGCCGCTGCGACCCGATGCTATCGACGATTATCGCGAGTTGCGCGAGGCCAGTCCCGTACCCATCGCGGGCGGCGAGGTGCTGACCAGGCGTCAGTCGTTCATCCCATGGCTGGTCAAGGGTGCACTCGACATCGTGCAGCCGGACGTGACCAAGGTCGGCGTAATCAGCGAACAGCGGCGCATCGCCTGGATGGCCTACGATTTCGGCGTAAAGTATATTGGGCACGGCTGGAATACGGCACTCGGCGTCGCCGCCGACCTTCAGTTTGCGTCCGCATTTCCCGATTGTGATCTTGTCGAGTTCATTGGCGGCAGCCCTTATGTCGATGGGATTTTGAAGGAGCCCTTCAAACTCGATACCGATGGTTTCCTTACGATCCCCGATCATCCGGGCCTCGGTGTGGAGATCGATCGCGAAAAGCTTGCTCGCTTCACACCGAACCCTGACGTACTTTTCGCCTGATCTTCAGTGGCAGCCTGTGAGGATTGGCGTCGACTTTGGCTCGGCTCGTTTCCACGGCTTGTTGGTTGACGTGTTATCACGTGTGCTGCGCTGTGCTTCGGTAGCGACAATGACCGGCGGCGGATCATTCAAATATATTCTCAAAAGGAGCACCTTAAGACGGGCGCGCAGTCAGATTGGCATTAGCGTCCGTCAAGAGGGCGCGATCCGCTCACGCGCCCGCACGGGCCTGGGCATCATGCCGTCCCACAACCGCCTTCCGCAGCTCGGCAGTGCGACGAGGGCTCCGGGCATCAGGAAAGCGACCCTCCGACTGCGTTGTAATTAACTGCCTCTCCTCAGTGGTTAGCATTGCCTACCCCCCGAGGTCCTTGTCGCCCCGTCCCATTTTTTGTGCCTCTTGCGTTAGAGACGGAGGGCGCTTTTTCAGACACTCCCACGTCTACCGCGGGTCAGCGAAGAGCGCATGAACTCCGGGCGCTACCCATGGCGTTGCGGCCTGCCATTTCGACCTCATTGCCGCACCTCATCGCCGGGGGAGCTACTTTGTGGTTGTTGAGGCGACCGATACTGTCTGTGATACCCGCGGCCCCACACATCGTCAGGGTTTTCGGAACATCTCCCCGTACGCAGGCAGGGAAACTCGCGAGATCAAGAGCTTGTCCGTCCTCTCCCTCCGCCACTTGCGTAGCAATTCTCCCATTCACCGGTGCGCGCTATTCTATGCCCAAATCTTCGAGGCTGTAGCGAAACCGGCAGAACGCCTGCGGGATTTGTTCAGCGCAGAGTGTACAGGATCAGGGCTCGCCTGAAGTTGGGCGGACTGCCTATTTTGACGCGTCGCAACACGAGCGAACTCAACCTATCGATCGGCCCGCCGCGTGACAATCGACAGGCCGACACCCATCAGTACCAGCACGACCCCGGCGACGAAGAGCAACCCCATTTGGTCGCCGAACATCGCTGCCGACGCCGCGATGCCAAAGACCGGCTGCAGGAACTGCACGCTCGCCGCCACGCGGGCGGGAACAGTGCGCAGGAGCCAGAGCCAGAGAAAGAGACCAACCGCTGAGACGAGGAGACCGAGATAGACAGCCGAAGCGATGGCCGCCGGCGTGACGGCAAACGAAGCGTTCGCAACCTCCCATGCCGTGAACGGTAGGAGCGCGAGGAACCCAGCCAGCGTGCTCCAGATCACGACTGTGACGGTGCCGTGGCGCGCTGCCAGCTCGACGCTCCAGACATAGTAGAACGCGATGGTCACCGCCGACAGCACGAGGGCCACGCCTGTCATTGTCGTCTGCGCGAGATCGTCCGTGCCGTCGCCCTGTCCGAGCGCCACCAGCGCGACGCCTGCAAAGGCCGCCGCCAGCCCAAACTGTTGCACCCGGTTAACCGACTGACCAAGCCGCAGCGCCGCGAGAACCACGATGAAGACCGGTATCGTCGCCGAGACGATGGTGCTGACCGAGGCTGAGGCTCCGGCGACGCCAAAGGACTGCGAAAGGTTGCCGATTCCGATCCCGATCACTCCGAGCGCCGCCACCTGTGGCAGGGCGGCGAGCGGGATCCGATGCCGCCCAATGGCGAACAGAAACAGCAATGGCGTTGCAAAGGTGAACCGCAGCGCCGTGAACGCGATTGGCGGCATCGACTCAAGCCCGAGTTTCGTGATCGGGATCGATAGGCCCCAGAGCACTGCCAGGAGCAGCATGCCCGCGATGCTGCGCGGCGACAGCCGAGCCGCGACTGGCACGAGCGGCAGAGTGGGAGTTGCCAGGTTGGCGATCGTCATGAGGAGGCGGACTCTAAAATTTCTGCTTCCTCATCTCCTGACGCCGAACAGCAAGGCTTACAAACGATTTGTTCGGAGTCTATGATTGATCTAGAGGCAATCATAAAGTCGCCATGCCCATCCGTCCGCCGCCCTTGCAGACAATACGCGCTTTCGAGGCGTCCGGGCGCCTCCTGAGCATGGCGCTTGCTGCGGCGGAACTGAACGTGACCCCTGGCGCGGTCAGCCGTCAGATTCAGACGCTGGAGGACGATTTAGGCGTCGCCCTCTTCCGGCGCATGGCACGGCGCATCGCGCTGACTGAGGAGGGAGCGGCGCTGCATCAGGTGGTCAGTCGGGCGCTGGCGGAGCTGTCGCGCGAGGCCGAACGCTTGCGCGCGCGGCACTCCACGCCCCGGCTTACGATCACCACCAGTGTCTCCTTCGCCAGCAAGTGGTTCGCCCCGCGGCTGCACCGGTTCATGGCGCAGTTGCCGGACGTCGATATCCGGCTCGAAGTGAGCGACGTGAACATCGATTTATCCGACGGCCGGGTAGACGCCGCCCTGCGCTACGGCGCCGGATTTTATCCCGGCACGGTGTCGGAGCGGATCCTCGATGAGACCATGAGCCCGGTCTGCAGCCCCGACTATCGGTCGCGCATGGGCGGGCTGACGGAACCAGCGGACCTGGCCAGCTGTACGCTGCTGCACGAGCAGCGCGTTCTGCACGACGACAGCACGCTGCCGAACTGGCAGCGCTGGTTCGCCGCTGCAGGCGTTGCAGGTGTCCGCGCGCGGGGTCCGACCCTGAGCCATGGGAGCCTCACCATTGAGGCGGCGCTACGTGGCGAGGGCGTCGCGCTAGGACGGAGTGTGCTGGTGGCCGAGGACATCGCGGCGGGGCGACTGGTCGAGCCGTTCCCGCAGGTCCGGCTGCCAGCCGGGCGCGGTTACGATCTCGTGCACCGACCGAACGAGGAAAATGAACCGCGGATCGCTGCCTTGCGAAGCTGGCTAAAGGAAGAAGTGGCGGCGTTTCTGAATGCGACGGCGGCGGCTGATACGCCACCACGGCAGTGACCGGCTTCCAGAGCGGGTCAAGAACGACGCCGCCCGTATTGGTGCCATCGAGATAGCGCCGAAATCCAACAGTCGCAGCGCCCAAAGCCGTACAGCAACAAGCGCACGCCAGCACGACAGTGGAAGCCGAGCCCCCTGGCGGATGCCAATGCCCCGCCATCGGTCTTTACGGCGGTCACAATCTCGAACAGTCCGGTTACGGCACCGGCGTCTGGGTGGATCCCTTGCGCCAGATGGAACAGCATCTGGAGGCGGTCGCGGCGCGCGAGGGTTTTCAGCGCGGCAAACCGATGGACTTCGACGCCAGCTCTCCCGGACTACACCTCCTCCACCATAGCCAATAAACCGATCGTGCATCTGCTGAAGGAAATTGCCAAACGCCCTACCGCAAGCCGGGTTTTCATTTCGAACGGGGATGTTTTAGTGGAGCTGAGACGCTAGCCAAGGGGCGCGCTAGAGTAGCGCCCCGGTAACAACGCCTGCGCAGGCCCGAGGGAAAGCACATGTATCCTATTGACTTCTTCTGGCGTTCGGTTCGCGCATTTCCTTCACGTGCTGCTGTCATTTATCCGGGCGGCACCCTGACCTTCACGGAGCTGGCGCAGCGGGTCGTGCGACGTGCCGCGGCCTTGCGCCAGCAGGATCCCGCGCTGCGCACCCATGTTGCCATCGGCGCCGCCAACACCGTCGATCATCTGGTGACAATTCTGGCAACCCTGGCTGCGGGCAAGATCTGGATTCCCCTCAATCCGCGCAATGGCAATTCCGAACTGCATCGCATGATCGAGTTCGTATCCCCGGCCCTCGTCGTGGCCGATCACTCCATGCAGGAGAGGCTGGCACAGTTCAATCCGACGCCGATGGAGCCTCTCGAACGCGACGACGCATCGGCCTCTGACTTACCGCTCGGTCCGTTGCAGCGCGCCAACGTCCCGCTCGGCGATACGCAGGCCATCAAGTTCACCGGCGGAACCACGGGTGTTCCCAAAGGCGTTCAGCAGCCGTATCGCGCCTGGAACACAAACATCATCACCACGATCAACGAACTCCGCCTCGGGCCGGCCGATCGTTATCTCGTGTCCGCGCCTTTGACCCATGGCACATCGACCTACATGCTGCCGATCTTCGCCATGGGCGGCGCGCTGGTTTTCCCTGAAGACGCGAAGGCCCCGGGCCTGCTCGACACCATTCAGAAACATCGATGCACTGTTTTCTTCGCGCCGCCGACGCTGGTCATAACCGCGATGGAGGAACAGAGGCGTTCGCCACGCGATCTCTCATCGCTGCGCGCGATCGTCTACGGTGCGGCCCCCATGCGTCCGTCCCAGATCACCGATGCCCAGAACGTCTTCGGTCCGATCATCGCAACAAGCTACGGGCAGACCGAGGCACCGCAAATCATCGCATTCCTGCGGCCCGAGCATATGAGCGGTGACGCGTTGGCCTCCGTCGGATACCCGACAATGCTGACGAAAGTCGCGATCTTGGACGACGATGGCAATGTGCTGCCAGAAGGTGAAACCGGCGAAATCAGTGTGCGTGGCGATCTGCTGATGTCGGGTTATCTCAACGCACCGGACGTCACCAGCCGCACGATCGTCGACGGATGGCTGCGGACGGGTGACGTCGGTGTGTTGAATGACGGTTTGCTCTTCATCCGGGATCGCAGCAAGGACGTGATCATCACCGGCGGGTTCAACGTCTACCCCAGCGATCTCGAAAGCGTGCTGGCCCAGCATCCAGCCGTGCTGGAGTGCGCCGTGGTTGGCGTCCAGGATGAGAAATGGGGAGAGGCCGTCCACGCCGCGGTCCAGACGCGCGAAGGCGCCAATCTGGATACGGCAGAGCTGGCCGCGTTGGTTCGCAAGGAACTCGGCCCCGTGAAAGTACCCAAGGGTTTTCATGCCTTCGACGCCTTGCCGCGCACCGCTGTCGGCAAGATCCTCAAAACCGCCGTTCGCGATGAGATCGCGCAGCGGCTGGGTGGCGGCGACACATCCAAAGCATGATAACCCGATCATTTCGTTTCGCGCCATCGCGGGATATGCTGACCGCGATACCCGGCACAATGGCGCGCACGTGAGCTGCACCAGCAGCTAGCCGGATGGCAATTCTGTCGTCAAAGATCTATTCCGGATTCCCGAAGACGTAACCGCCGCAATCTACTCCAAGCGCTCAAATCACCTCGTCGGTTTTGTCCGAGGTCTCGCCATAGCGGCGCAGCGTGGCCGGGCGCGTGCCGGCGTAAAGCTTCTCGATACCGGGTGCGATCTTGGCGTTCTCGCGCTCGAACAGGCTGTTGCCGTCGAGATCGCTTTCGACCAGGAACGGCCCGAAGTTCTCGACATCCAGCACCCAGACCGCCTGGGCCAGGCCGAGTTCGTCCAGCCAGTAAACGTTGGCAACATTTTTGATGCCGCGACCGAGCAGCGCGCCGGTACCGTAGCCGACCGTCGTCAGATAGATCGCGTTGTTGGGCACGAATGACTGGCGGTAGACCTCCGACGTCATGCCGCCCTTGCCAATGAGAATGTTGCACCCCGAAAGCTTGAACCAGCCGTCGAGCCACTTGGCGAAACGGAAGGATGCCGTCGCCGTCACCGCGCCGACGTTGTATCGCCCGTCCGGCTCGATCGTTGCAGCCGGAGAACAATGAAAATTCACCAGACCAAGATCTTCGCGCGAGGCCGGCATTCCCGCGCCCTCTTCGATGGCGCGCTTGTAGACGCCCTCGCGCGCCGTGAAAATGCGGCCGGTCAGATAAGCGACCGAGCCAATTTCCAGCTTACGCAAATCTTCCGTGGTCGCGGGCAGGTTCAGGTGAACCTTCTTGAGCGTGTTGGTCATGGCGTTCACTCCGCGGCCTCTCTGACCGGCTGTTCCCATTCGACCGTCGACCTGCGCGAATAGTCG
Organism: Pseudomonadota bacterium; assembly: GCA_023412745.1. GTDB lineage: Bacteria > Pseudomonadota > Alphaproteobacteria > Rhizobiales > Hyphomicrobiaceae > ZC4RG25. The sequence goes on from JAEZBZ010000210.1 coordinate 14,585, forward strand.
GTGAACCACATAGGATCGGTGCGGAACTCGGCGCGGCCATCGGCATAGACGCGGGCCACCGCGCGCCGCGACGACAGGCAGAACATATGCACGCTCATCGGCATGCCGCCGGTATGGCAGTAGCCAACCTCGATATGGCAATCGACCACCATCGACGAGCCCATGAAGCCCATGGCGCCCATGCCAATGTTGTTGCCGAGTTCATGCAGCTCATCTTCCAGCGCCGCGATCTTCGGATCGGGATTGCGGCTGCCGACGGTGCGCAGACACGAGGCCTGCTTGCCAAGCACCATGCAAGTGTCCTTCGACCCACCAAGGCCGACTCCGACGATAGCCGGCTGGCAGGCGAGGCCGCGCTTGCCAAACGCAATCAGCGTATCGAGAAAGAAGCGCTTTATACCCTCAATGCCGTCGCCGGGGAACAACATGCGATAGTCGGAACCGAACAGGCCGCCCTTGTGTACAGTCGTAAGTTCGATCCAGTCGGCATCCGGATGAAAGGCGTATTCGATCTCCGGCGCATTGATGCCGACATTGTTGTTGTGGTCGGTGCGCCAGAGCGGATGCACGCGGTTGGGCCGCAGCGGCACGCCATTGGTCGCCGCCGCGGTGGCACGGCGCAGCGTGGCCTCGAGCGCGATCGGCCCGCCCTCGATGCGCGCAACGTTGCCCATCTTCACGTACCAGCGCGGCACGCCGGTATCGCCGCACATGGCGCGCCGGTCTTCCTTCGCCGCTTCGTAGTTCTCCAGCATGGCCTGGATGACGAACGCTGACAGATCGCCCTTCTCGGTATTGGCACAGCGACGCAACCCGCCGAGATAATCCTCGGGAATTTCGATGGCCGCTTTCGCCATCAGCTCTTCGGCGGTCCGTTGCAGGGACGACAGAGGGATCATGGTGGACCTCATCTATTCCGCGGCGACCTTGGGTTCGAGCAAGGTCTCGCCCGGTTTGACGTGCGTGAATTGCACGGGCTCGTCGCTAATCTGAAGACGGCCGCCGGTTTGCCGCACGACCGTGAAGCACGACGTTTCGAGATCGCCGGGCTCCGGGAAATCGGAACGGAAATGCGCGCCGCGCGAATTCTCGCGCTGCTTTGCGGCGAGCGCGATAACTTTGCTGGTTTCGCACAGCGAGCGCAGATTGAGCCAGTCGTGCCATGTCAGATTGAACGCGCGGCCACCGTCCTGAACGCCGGTCGCGAGCAGTTCGGCTTCGATGTCGCCAAGGCCGGCCAGCGCGCGATCAAGCCCCGCCGCATCTCGGGTCACGCCGACATCGTCCCACATCAGGTCGAGCAGCTTTTCGCGCAGCGGACCGAGATTGCCGGGCTTTTGCGTGAACGGATGCGACGCGCGCACGACTTCCGCCTGCAGCATATCCTCATCGGGCGCGCGATGGCCCGGATTGGCCGCAATCCAGCCGGGCATCGTGTCGCCCGCGATGCCACCAAACACGGTCGAGTTGGCGACGCCGTTGCCACCGAGGCGGTTGGCGCCATGCATGCCGCTGGCATCCTCGCCGGCGACGAACAGACCGGGCAGTTCCGTCGAGGTATCCGCACGGCAGATCACGCCGCCCATGAAATAGTGCGCCGTCGGCACCACCTCGACCAGGCCGCCCGCAAGATCGAACCCGCAATCGCGGCAGCGGTCTACCATGCCCTTGAACTTCTTCGCGACGTCCTTGGGTCCGAGATGGCTCATCTTGATGTAGACGCCGCCGTTGGGCGTGGTGCGCCCGGCCTTCATCTCCGAATAGATCGCACGGCTGACCACGTCGCGGGTCGCGCGTTCTAATTTCGGATCGTAATCCTCCATGAACCGGCGCTTGTCGCCGTTGAGCAGATGCCCGCCCGCGCCGCGCAAGCCTTCCTCCAGAACCGTTCCGGTCATGCGCGTATCGGGACCGGCCAGCAGTCCCGTCGGGTGAAACTGCACCATCTCCATATCGCGCAACGGCAGACCAATCCGCAGCGCCATGGCGAGTCCGTCCATGCTCTTGTCGCCGGACGGCGTGTGATAGCGATACATGGTCGGACCACCGCCGGTCGCCATCAGCACGGCCTTGGCCTCGATGAACTTCAGATCGCCGGTGCGGATATCGACAAACAGCACGCCAGACAGTGCGCCGCCATCCTTGGCCGGAATCAACGCCAGCGCGCGATGTTCTTCGAGCTGGCGAATGCCCGGCCGCGCCCACACCTGCTCCATCAGGCGATTGATAATCTCGATGCCGGTCAGATCGCCCTTATGGACCGTGCGGTCGAACGTCTGGCCCGCGAACGCCTTGCCATGCAGCGTGCCATCCGGATTACGATCGAAAAAGCAACCGATCTCGTTTTCAAGTTCGCGCACGCGCTCGACCGCGGTGCTGACGAGCGTCCAGGCGAGTTCCTGGTTCGGCAGCCATTTGCCGCCCTCGATCGTATCCATGAAATGGCGCTCGATCGAATCACCCGGATTGAGCGCCACATTGTAGCCGCCCTGGACCATGCGCGTGCAGCCGCATTTGCCGAGCAGTCCCTTGGTGGCGATTGTGACGGTCAGGTTGGGATCGGCAGCGTGCGCATGCAGCGCCGCGAACAGGCCCGCACCACCCGTTCCCAGGATCAGAACATCGGTTTTTAAACGTTCAAGTGTCATCGGCCGCCTCCTCACAACACGCGAACGAGAAAGACGAAGGCGACGATCGCGGATACGCCGGTCGCCGCCGCGACGAGCTGCGCCTGCCCATTCCGCCAGGACATATTCTCGATCAGCAGCAGGCGCAGGCCACCGAGAAGATGGATCACCAGAAGAAAGACCAGCACGGTTTCGGCCAGTTTCACGATCGGCCAGTCGGCCCAGCGCAGGAAGCCTTCGAACTGCGCCTCGCCATTCATCGCGAGACCGAGCGCGAGGAAATGCAGCGGCAGGAATGCGGCCAGCGCCAACCCCGACAACCGGTGAACCAGCGCCGCGATCCAGAGGATGTTTTTGCGTCGTGCCACCAGAAACGCCGTCATGGCATCACCACAGCGAATACGGCCCGCATGCCAAGCCCGAAAAGCATGCCGCCGAACACCAGCGCCGCAAGCTCGACCGCGCGCCTCGATATTGTCAGCCACTCACTCAGGATATTGCGCAATCCGATCGAGGCATGCACCGCGGCGGCAACGACGAACGCGCTGTAGAACAAACCCCACACCACACTGCCCCGGGTCCGCGCCAGGATGTCGGCGGCAGTCAAGCCTTGCCGTGTTGCATAGAAGATGACCGCCAGATGCACGAGGATCAGCGGCAGCATGAGCGCTGCGGTCGCGCGCTGCCAGACGTAGAGCCGGACATTCATGCCTTGATCTCACCTTTGAGATACGCCTGCACGGTGCGCCGCTTCAGCGCGGCAATTGACGCCGTCGGGTTTAAAGACTGCGGGCAAAGCTGCTGGCACGACTGATGCGTATGGCAGGAATGGCAGCCGCCGTTGGCCGCCACCGCTTCGAGGCGCGCGATGTTTCCGGCATCGCGCACATCATTGACCAGCGACCAGGCGCGATTGAGCGCGGCCGGGCCGAGATACTCATCGTTCCAGCGCACCGTATCGCAGCCCGAAAAGCACACACCACAATTGATGCACTCCACCGCCGCATCGGCCTCGACGCGCTCCGGTGTATCCGGCTTGATCTGCTCCATCGCATCATCGCGGGTTTTCGACGGCGTAAAGACACCCTTCGCGCCCTGCCACTTCTCGAAGAAGGGGCGCATATCAGCCGCGAGATCCTTGATAACCGGCAGGTTCTCCAGCGGCCCGATCTGCAGCCGCCCGTCTTGGACGACCTTGGACACATGCGTGCGGCAAGTCCATCTCGGCCGGCCGTTGACTGTCATCGCGCACGAACCGCACATACCTACGCGGCACGAAAAGCGATAAGACAGCGTCGGATCCAGATTGCGCTGAACCCAGGTGACGACGTCCAGAACCGTCTGATTCTCGCGCATTGGCACCGAATACGTCTGGTAGACGCCCTCGGCTGCGCCGCGCCAGAGAGACACCGACAGTTCGGATTGCGCTGATGACATCGAGCGACCTTCTTGCTTCCCGCCGCCGTGCGATCACGGCGAACATAAGTGAAGCTACCAAGCCGGTATTTTCATAAAAAACGAATAAGATAAAACCTTAAGTTAGAATAATTTTATGACGCTCCGGTCTCATTTTCCGCTGCTCGACTTGCTCCCGGGCCGCTTCGTCGCCAGCGCGGCATCGGCGGGGTTTGACAGAGCCTTCAGCTCTGCAAACAGCGTCTCGGCGAGGCCGGCCTTGGCATTGTCCGCGCGATGTACGAGCCCGATGACCCGATTGACCGGCGGCCCCGAGAACATCAGCGTTCGCACCGGTAAGGTTATGGCCTCTCCCACCGGCCGCAGCGGCACGATCGATACGCCGAGGCCGTGATGCACCATGGTGGTAATGGCTTCGAGCGTATCGAGTGTCATGGTCTCGTGCACGCGCAGTCGCCGCCGCTTCAGGAATGTCTCGATCAACTGGCCAACCCAGGCTTGGCGCGTGTATCGGATGAAGGGATAGCTGGCGACCAGTTCTTCCGCGCTCCGCTTCGGCGCGTCTCGCGGCGCAATCAAAACCAGCGGCTCGCGTGCGAATGGACGCCAGTGCAAACCGGAGCCGCGTTCGGTCAAGTCACTGACGATTGCCGCATCGAGAACACCCCGGCGGACGCGCTCTACCAAGTCCGCCGAAAGTCCCATGGCAAGCTCGATATGCAGGCGCGGGTATTTGGCACGCAGAGCCACCAGCGCCTTCGGCATCAGGCCGGTGATCACGCTCGGCACGACGCCAAGGCTGAGATGGCCCTCCACCGCCTTGCCGCCGACGTCCTCGAATAAGCGCCCGTAAGCCTCGACCACTTCTGCTGCGCGCGGAACGAACG
>JAEZBZ010000217.1 GCA_023412745.1 Pseudomonadota bacterium
CCGAAGAGGTGGAGCAGGAGTACGAAGCGACCTACTGGGACAGCCTCGACCAGATGCTGGCACGCATGGATATCGTGTCGGTCAACTGCCCGCACACGCCGGCGACCTATCACCTGCTGTCGGCGCGGCGTTTGAAGCTGCTGAAGCCTACGGCATACTTGGTGAATACCGCCCGTGGCGAAGTGATCGACGAGAACGAACTGGCGCGCCTCGTCGAGTCGGGTGCCATCGCCGGGGCGGGACTCGACGTGTTCGAGCATGAGCCGGCGGTCAATCCGAAGCTGCTGGCGTCGGATCGAGTGGTGGCGCTGCCGCATATGGGCTCGGCCACCATCGAGGGTCGCGTCGACATGGGCGAGAAGGTGATCATCAACATCAAGACGTTCCTCGACGGTCACGCCCCGCCCGATCGCGTGCATTTGGCTATGTTCTAAGGTCTCGTCTGCGGCGCGAGGTTAGATGCCAGCGAGCGGATCGCCTGGTTGCGACGTAAGCGTCTTTAGTTGCACGATTTTTTCTAGTTTTCGCCTTCTAGTTGCCACGGCAATCATGGACGAAGGCAATGGCGGTTGTGCGTAGCAACCATCGGGGGAGGTGCTCGAATTGCGGGGTGTGGACGCTGTGCGTCTATCCGTTTGAGGAGCGCCGAAATGCGTATTCGTTTTGTCGTGGGCGCCGCGTGCGCCTGCGCAGTGCTGGTTCCGCCGGCACTTGGGGCGGATTTGGGTGGACCGCGCCAGAGGCCGGTCGCGACCTATGATCCGGTTCCGGAACCGGCCAGCCGGCCCGGTCTGTGGCAGGGGCTCTATTGGGGCCTGAGCGGTGGCTATGGATGGGGCGACTCGTCCTACGACAGCGCCAACTCGAGCAGCTCCACCGGTCCGGAGGGGTATCTGGCAAGCGTCACGGCCGGATACAACTATATGCTCGGTTCGAATTTCCTGGTCGGCATCGAGGGCGACCTCGGCTTCATGGACATCAGCAACGACGACAAGAACGTCAACGGTAGCGTCTATCGCACCAGCTTCGGCCCCTGGTGGGGCACGGTACGTGGCCGTGCTGGTGTCACCATGGGTTCGCTGCTGCTGTACGGTACTGGCGGTCTGGCGTTTGCGGCGGTCGATGAGGATGTCATCAACGGCGGCACCACCGTCAGCAACCAGGATGTACGGTCGGGCTGGGTGGTTGGCGGCGGTGTCGAGATGGCGTTCAGCTCGAATGTATCGGCCAAGGTCGAGTACCTGCACATGGACTTCGGCAGCCATAGCGCGCTAAGCAGCAATCTCTACGACTACAGTTTCGACAATAGGATCGATGTCGTGCGCGCGGGTTTGAACTTCCGGTTCTAAACCTCCGCCACGGGGCGGAGAGGACGCAAGCGATGGCAGACCACCAGTCGGAGCAGGTTCATGATGAGATCGACCGGCGCTTGCTGGAACTGCTGGTCTGTCCGATCACCAAGACCGCGCTGGAATACGACAAGGCGCGCCAAGAGTTGGTCAGCCGCGCGGCGCGGCTCGCGTTTCCAATCCGCGATGGCGTAGCGATGATGACGGTCGAAGCAGCGCGACATCTCGACGACACGCCCGCCGAGTAGGCACGGGTTCGCGGATCTCGGCCCTAAAATCAGAACGGCGCTCAGGGCGGCCTGCGCGCCGGTTGCTCTTCTCAGGAGCGTAGCTTACCAGGCCGCGACGTAAGCGCCCTTGAAGCGTTCAGCCACGAACTTCTTTACCGGCTCAGACTGATAGGCCGCGATCAATTCCTTGACCCACGGCTGGTCGCGATCCTCGGTGCGCACCGCGATGATGTTCACCCACGGTCCGTCATTGGTCTCTTTGACGATGGAATCCTTGACCGGATCGAGGCCCGCCTGCACCGCGTAGTTGTTGTTCACGGCCGCTGCATCGACGTCCGGCAGCGAACGCGGCAACTGGGCGGCGTCAAGTTCCACGAACTTATAGCGCTTCGGGTTGTCAGCGATGTCGAGTAGGCCCGCGGTGACGCTGTTGCCGTCCTTCAGCTTGATGATGCCGTTGGCGTGCAGAAGTTGCAGCGAACGCGCGGCGTTGGACGGGTCATTCTGGATGGCAATGGTCGCGCCGTTCGGCAGATCCGCGAAGCTCTTGTACTTCTTGGAATAGAAGCCCATCGGCGACGCGATGGTGTAGGCGACCTTGTCGAGCTTCCAGTTGGTCTTCGAGGCCTGATTCTTCAGGTAGGGCTCATGCTGGAACGAGTTAACCTCGATCTCCTTGTTGGCAAGCGCCTGGTTGGGGATCACGTAGTCGGTGAACTCTATAACCTTGAGGTTCAGGCCGCGTTCGGCGGCCACCTTGCGCACGACCTCGATGATCTCGGCATGCGGACCGGCGGTTACGCCGATGCGGATGACGGGGGATTGCGCCGCCGCCGGCAGCGCGCCGGCAATGGCCAAGCTGAGTGTTGCGCCGATGAGCAGGCGACGGTTCAAGGACGATGTGGTCATGATGATCTCCTGTTGTGTTTAGTTCGAGGTTTGGACTTCGTGACGGGTTCAGTGGCGTGGCAGCCGCTTGTTGAGGCGCCGGGAGAGATAGTCGCCAATGCTCTGGACGCTCTGGACCAGGACGATCAGCACCGCGACGACCAGGGCCATCACCTCGGGCATGAAGCGCTGGTAGCCGTAGCGGATGCCGAGATCGCCGAGCCCGCCGCCGCCGACCGCGCCGACCATGGCCGAGTAGCCGATGAGGCTGACGACCGAGAGCGTCAGGCCTAGTACGATGGCGGGCCTGGCTTCCGGGATCAGCACCTTGCGGACGATCTGCAATGGCGTGGCGCCCATGGCGCGGGCGGCTTCGACCAGCCCGTGATCGACCTCGCGGATCGCGCTTTCGATGATGCGGGCAATGAACGGCGTCGCGGCGACGGTTAACGGCACGATGGCTGCGGCCGTCCCAATCGAGGTGCCGGCGACCAATCGCGTGAACGGGATGATCGCAACGACGAGGATGATGAACGGTGTCGAGCGCGTTGCGTTGACGATGCCGCCGATGAGGCGGTTCAGCGCCGGGGCCGCGAACAGCTCGCCACGACCGCTGGTTGCCAGGAAAATGCCGAGCGGCAGTCCGAACAGCGTGCCGAGCCCGCCCGCGACTGCCACCATGAATAGCGTGTCGAGTGTGGCTTCGGCGATGGCGTGGATGATTTCAATCGACATAGCCGATCACCTTCGTGTTTTGCGCAACTGTGGCGAGGGCGCTGAGTGCAGGGTTGAGGACGGCCTGTTTGGCGGGAACCGCGACGAGAAATGCGCCGAATGGCGTGCCGGCCAATGTGCCGACGCGGCCCGCCACGACGTTGATGTCTCCATCGCCCGCACTGGCCAGCCGGCTGAGGAATGGTGTCGCTGCGTTCTCGCCGGAGAAGACCGTCCGCACGATGGCGCGTCCTCCCGGAACCGGCGACGTCTTCAGCGGACCAAGATGCGGCGGCAGCTCAAGCCCGGTGACGCTGCTGGTGAAGCTCTCTGTCGTCGGATGCTGCGGCTGCAGGAACGCGTCGAGCACGGGCCCCTGTTCGACGATGCACCCGGACTCCAGCACAGCGACGTGGCTGCAAACTTCCTGGATCACCGGGATCTCGTGCGTGATCAGGATGATCGATACGCCAAGCGTCCTGTTGACGTCGCCGAGCAGGGTGAGGATCGA
>JAEZBZ010000221.1 GCA_023412745.1 Pseudomonadota bacterium
TAAACAGGGGGCGCCGAGGGAAGGCGCCCCCTGCACTCGACCACATCTCTCGCCACGGGGGGGGCGTAGGGAGTTTGTTGATGCGGTCGCACCCAACCAACGCCGGTCAAATCGACGGGTTCCGTGATCAAGTGAAATTATTTTCTGAGAAAATGGCAAGCAAGCTGCCGGAATATATGATCTTTATGTGTTGTTCTGAGTGGGCGTTGTCGCCGACAATCCCAGCTTGAATTCGTGCTCCGTTTCATCCGGAGGAGATTTCACGTTCAGTCCGCGAAAACGCAGATAGCGGATGCCGCCATATAGCGTGCCGGAATGCCCAAAAGGCAGAACAATGCTGCGGATGCTTTTTATGTCGCTGCGAGCCTGCGCCACGACATTTCTCGCGCTAGCGTACGGTACGACCTTATCGAGATACCCCGCGATGAATGTCGAGCCGGGGCGAATATTCCGCAAATTATTGACCGGGTTATAATCTCGAAGCACGCCTGCGAAATCATTGTAGCGGATGCCACGATGCTCTGCCTGCCGGCGTATATGCGCTGCGAGCGAACTGCTCCAGATCAATTCTTCGCCACGATCGGCGGCACCGACCGCGCACAATCGCGCGCCGACTAGGTTGGCGATGTATGTCGCCGCGAAGCAGCCCATGCTGAGGCCAACGAAAGTCAATTTCGACGGATCGAGCCGGCGTTGTTCGATGAAGTCCAGAAAATCACGGGCAACCACGTGCAGCGCTTCGACGGACAGCTCCGGCGTGGCGCTGACGATGGCATGTGGCATTTCGTATGCCAGAGCGGTTTGCGGGAGAACAAGCCCAGCGTCGCGAGCCCTGGCGAAACTGAATAGCCAGGGCAGAAAACAAATGACGGCGAAATCGTCGCGGTCGTGTACTCGGCGCAATTCAACCCGCCGGCTTGAAAGGCCACCTTGCCCAGCTCTGCCAATGCGACGGATATCTAATATGCCGTTTGCAGACACACGTAACCCTCGAATAGCCCGCTACGAACGCTTAAACGTTAGTGGCAATCCGTTAAGGGTCAGTGTCTGCTGTGTCCGGTATCGTTCGGGTCTGGCGGTGCTTCGCCCAGGGGCTTTTGATCACGACGGGATTTCTGACGCTGCGCCATGGTCTCTTCCAGTTTCTCGAAACCGGTCGCGGCAGCTTGGAAACCCATCCGCGTCAATTTCACCAGGCCAAAGAGAGATTGTGCGACTAGCGTTCGCGCTGTTTCGCCTGCTGTCGGCCGGCCATCATTCCGATCACTACGCCTTTCGTCCATGATTTGCGTCCTGCGGTTAATCTTGCTTTCAAATCAACGCGTCGGCGCATGCCTCGGTTCCCGGCCGCTTGGATGGGCTTGGCCGCTGGCGAGCGCCCGATCGTGGCAGATGATGGCGTGTCGCACCGCTGTGTTCTGGACGCCGTTGCCGGTGTACGGCAATCTCGTGCGCACACCTTTTTTTTGGGAGATCGAAAACCCGTGCCGTCCAACGAGCCTTATTGGTGGCAGGCCGCCGCACCGCGATCGCTGCCCCAAACCCCTGTCCGTGCGCAGTGCGATGTCGTCATTGTCGGCGCCGGCTACACCGGGCTGAGCGCAGCCTTGGCATTGGCGCGGGCGGGGCGTTCTGTGCAGGTGTTCGACCGCATGCGACCAGGCGAGGGTGCATCGACCCGCAACGGCGGCATCACGAGCGGCAGCTTGCGCCCCGGGTTCAAGGAGATGATCCGCAGGTTCGGGGAAGACCGGGCGCGCACGATCCAGCTTGAGGCCATCGGGGCCCGCGCCTTTCTGGCTGACTTCATCAAGAGCGAGGGGCTGGACTGCGATTTTGCCATGCCCGGCCGCTTTACCGGGGCAGCCAATACCTCGGATTATGACTCGCTGGCGCGCGAAAGCGAGGCGATGAACCGCGCCTTCGGCCTCGACATCCACCCGGTTCCGCGCAGCGAGCAACACAGTGTTCTCGGTACCGATCTCTACGAGGGCGGGGTTATCCGGCACGACATCGGCGGATTGCATCCGGCTAAGCTGCATGCCGAGCTGCTTCGTGTCGTGCTGGAGGCCGGCGTCGTCGTGCATGGAGAAACCGCTGTCAGCGGTGTGCGCTCCGCTGGCGAGGGTTTCGAGGTCGCGACAGCCCGCGGGCGGGTGAAGGCGTCGCACGTCATCACCGGCACGAACGGCTATACGGATGCCTTCGATCGCTGGCTGCGGCGGCGCATGGTTCCGGTTCGCAGCCGCATCATCGCGACCGCGCCGCTGGGCGATAACCTGATGCGCCAGCTCATGCCGCGCGGCGTGATGTGCTCGGAGACGCGCAGCCTTCACTACTACTACCGGCCGACGCCCGACGGGCAGGGCATCCTGTTCGGCGGCCGCGACGGTACCATCGTCGGCGACCCGCAATGGCCGACCGACCGGCTGCGGCAGGCACTGGCCGACATATTCCCGGAGTTGCAAGGTGTCGAGGTCTCGCACTCGTGGTTTGGCTATGTCGCGATGAACCGGGATTCCGTGCCGCGCATCTTTTCGCGCCGCGGTGTGAACTACGCGGTCGGATACTGCGGTTCCGGAGTGGTGTGGGCCAACTGGGCAGGCCGCAAGGCCGCGCAGCAGATCCTGGGCGATGCGGCTGGGGCGTCCGGGTTCGATTTCCGGCCTCCGGCGGCGGTTCCCTTCTACAACGGAACGCCGTGGTTCATGCCTGTGGTCTACGGCTGGCTGACAGCGAAGGACCGGCTTGCGGCCCGCAAGCGCCAGAAGGAGCGTGCAGTGCAAAAACCGGAGGTCGGGAAGCCTGCTGGCTGAACCTACTTACCGGTGTCATAGGCAAGTCGGATAAGAGGGCGAGGCGCCGTCCATTTCCCTAAGATCAAGCGTGGCGACATCTTTTTCATGTAGTGTGTTTGTTGCTCTAGACGGAGTTCAACTTCCTGAGCATTGTCTAGACGTCAGTTAATCTGAGGCGATTGCCACTCCAGATGTCCGAGACCGACCTGCTGCGTATTGAAGATCTGCGGATTTCCTTCTCGCTACATGGCATTTCGCATGAGGTCGTCAAAGGCGTCAGCTTTCGGGTTCGGCGGGGCAGCGTTGTAGCGCTGGTCGGCGAATCCGGCTCCGGAAAGTCGGTTATCGCGCAGTCCATCATGGGCATCCTGCCGACGGTCGGGTCGGTAACGAGCGGACGCATCCTGCTGGACGTCGACGGTTCCGGCGCGGCGACCGATCTTGCCGCTCTCGACCCTGATGGTCCGGATTATCGGGCGGTGCGCGGCACCGGGATGTCGATGATCTTCCAGGAGCCGATGACGTCCCTGGCGCCGCTCCACAGCATCGGCAACCAGATCTCTGAAGCGCTGACGATCCATTTCCCCATGGATCACAAGGAAGCCCGGGCTCGCAGCGAGGAAATGCTGGGCCTGGTGGGCTTCCCAAATCCTGCCCGCGCCTTCAATATGTACCCCTTCGAGCTGTCGGGCGGGTTGCGCCAGCGGGCCATGATCGCGATGGCGCTGATCTGCCGTCCGTCGCTGTTGATTGCGGATGAGCCGACCACGGCGCTGGACGTGACCATCCAGGCCCAGGTGTTGAGCTTGCTGAAAGAGCTGCAGCAGAAGTTCAACATGGGCATGCTGCTGATTACGCATGATCTCGGTGTCGTCGCTAACATGGCCGACGAGGTGGTGGTAATCTACCACGGCGAGATCATGGAGGCCGGCCCCGCCGAGGAGATCTTCCGCCGTCCGCGACATCCCTACTTGAAGGCATTGCTGAAGGCAGTGCCGCACTTCGATATGGAGCCCGGCGAGCGGCTCGTTTCGCTGCGCGACATGGGTACGGACAAGCCTGACCTGCCCTGTCCGCCACCGGTCGTCCCGGCGAAGATCAGCCCCGAGCCGGTGATCCAGGCGCGCGATTTGCGCAAGTGCTTCGGCATCCGGAAGGGCGGCTGGTTCGGCGGCAAATTCGAAGAGCAGGTCGTGGCCGTAGTGGATGGCGTCAGCTTCGATGTGAAGCGCGGGGAATGCCTGGGGTTGGTCGGCGAATCCGGGTGCGGAAAGACGACGCTGAGCAAGATCCTCATGCGTGCGCTGACGCCGGATGAAGGCTCGATCGTCTACACCGCGCCTGATGGCACCAAGACCGACATGCTGAAGCTCGAAGGGCCGGCCCTGAAGGCGTTCCGTCCCAACGTCCAGATGGTGTTCCAGGACCCTGTGAGCTCGCTGTCGCCGCGCATGACGGTGCTCAATATCCTGCGTGAGCCATTGCAAATTCACGGTCGCGGCACGGCGCGGGAGCAAATAGATCGCTGCGTTGAGCTGATGCGCGCGGTCGGGCTCGATCCGCGGTTTCTCAATCGCTATCCGCACAGCTTTTCAGGAGGGCAACGGCAACGCATCGGCATTGCCCGGGCCCTGGCGCTGAACCCGTCTCTGATGATCTGCGACGAGCCGGTGTCGGCGCTCGACGTGTCGGTGCAGGCGCAGATCCTCAACCTGCTGAAGGATCTCAAAAGCCAGCTGGGCCTGACTTACCTGTTCATCTCGCACAATCTGGCGGTCATCGACTACATGGCGGATCGCATCGCGGTGATGGCGCGCGGCAAGCTGGTGGAGATCGCGCCGCGGCATATCCTGTTCCGCAAGCCGGTGCATTCCTACACCCAGGCGCTGCTGAAGGCCGTGCCATATCCCGATCTCGACCGTCCGCTGGATTTCGCAGCGCTCAATCTCGGCGGCGCTTCGGACGAAGCGAATTGGGCGCCTCAGTTCCGGCGCGATGGTGGCGCGCGCCTGGAATACGTCGATCTCGGCAATGGCCACCGCGTTCTGACGAAATCCAATGTCGATGCATACGAGCTGCAGGGGCAGGCTGAGGACATGAGGCGGAGGATCTGACGATGATCGGCCGATCTGTTGCGGTTCTGCTGGGCTTGCTGTCGTCCTTTGCGGGCGTGCCGTCGTCTGCCGCCGCCCCGGCGCTGCCGTTTGATCTGATCGAAACGCCGTCCCTCGAGGCGGACGTCAAGGCGGGCAAGCTGCCGCCGATCGGCGAACGTATTCCGCAGGATCCTCGCATCATCGACCTGGAAGCGATGGGACGTGAGTACGGGCGCCACGGTGGCCAGATCCGCACGCTGATGTCAGACCAGCGTGATCTGCGCATGATCGTCGTGAACAATTATTCGCGGCTGGTCGGCTACGACCAGAATCTGAAACTGGTGCCGGATATGCTGGCCAGGGTCGAGGTCAGCGAAGGCCGTGTCTTCACGCTGCATCTGCGGCGCGGGCATCGCTGGTCGGACGGGCATCCGTTCACGGCGGAGGATTTCCGCTACTATTGGGAGGACATCGCCAGCAATAAGCGCCTGTATACGACCGGGCCGCCGCTGGAGATGCTGGTCAACGGCAAGCCGCCGAAGTTCGAGGTCATCGAGGAAACGATTATCCGCTACACTTGGGACGAGCCGAATCCCTCGTTCCTGCCGGCGCTCGCTGGCGCGCGTCCGCTCTATCTCTACGCGCCCGCCCATTATCTGAAGCAATTCCACGCGAGCTACACGCCCGCGGAAAAGCTAGAGGACATCGTCAAGGCCGAGCGCGTGCGCAGTTGGAGCGCGCTGCACGAGCGGAAATCGCGCATGTATCGGCCGGAAAACCCCGATCTTCCGTGCTTGGATCAGTGGTGCAACAGCACCGCGCCGCCAAGCAGCCGTTTTACGTTCAAGCGTAATCCCTACTTCCACCGCATCGACGCCAAGGGGCGACAGTTGCCCTATGCCGATGATGTCATCGTCTCGATCGGCGCTGGTTCGCTGATCGCAGCGCAGACGGGCAGTGGCGAGTCCGACCTTCAGGCGCGCTATATCCGCTTCGACAACTATACCTTCCTGAAGGAAGCCGAGGCGCGTGGCCGGATCACGGTGAGGCTGTGGGAAGCAGGCGAGGGCTCGCGTATTGCTTTGCTGCCGAACCTGAACACCGAGGATCTGGAATGGCGAAAGCTGTGGCGCGATGTCAGGGTGCGCCGTGCATTGTCGATGGCGATCGATCGGCGCGAGATCAACCAGGCGATTTTTTATGGGCTGGCGCGCGAAAGCGCCAATACCATGCTGCGGCAAAGCCCGCTGTATCGTGAGGAGTTTCGCAAAGCCTGGGCGCAATTCGATTTGAAGGCCGCAAACAAGCTGCTCGACGAAGCCGGGATAGCCAAGCGCGATACCGATGGGGTGCGCTTCCTGCCCGATGGCCGCCGCGCTGAACTGGTGGTCGAGACGTCAGGCGAGAGTTCGGAGGAATCCGACGTGCTGTCGCTGATCCGCGATACGTGGTTCGAGGTCGGTATCAAGATTTTCGTCAGGCCGATGCAACGCGATCTGTTCCGCAAGCGCGTCTACGCCGGCAGCACCGTCATGCTGGTGTGGAAGGGCTTCGATAACGGTGTTGCCACGCCGGACATGGCCCCCGATGAGCTGGCGCCGACGTCGGTCGCGCAATTGCAGTGGTCGAAATGGGGGCAGTTCTTCGAGGAAAAGGGCAAGGTCGGAGAGGCTCCGGATTTGCCAGAGGTGGCCAGGCTGGTTGAGCTGTTGCGGCAATGGCAAGCCAGCGACTCGACGGAAGAGCGCGCGAAGATCTGGAATCAGATGCTCGCCATCCATGCCGATCAGGTCTTCACGATCGGAACGGTGAATGCCACGCGGCAGCCGATCGTTGTCTCTCGCGCGCTCGCCAATGTCCCCGAGGAGGCGATCTGGGCTTTCGATCCAGGGGGCTTTTTCGGGCGCTACCTTCCGGATACGTTCTGGTTCCGAGAGGCATCGCAGTAGCCCATGCTCGTCTATATCCTACGCCGTATCCTGATCATGATCCCGACGCTGCTGCTGACCAGCGCGCTCATTTTCACGATCATGGAACTGCCGCCGGGCGACTACTTCGAGAGCTACATGGCGGAGCTTCAGGCGCAGGGCGAGGGCGTCGACAAGGCGAAGATCGAATTCCTGAAGGAGGAGTACGGTTTCGACAAGCATCCGGTGCAGCGCTACTTCCTCTGGATCGGGGGCATGCTGCAGGGGGATTTCGGTTACTCATTCGAATATCAGATG
>JAEZBZ010000143.1 GCA_023412745.1 Pseudomonadota bacterium
CAGCAGAATGGTGCAGGAACGCTTCACGATCGGATGGGCTGAGTGGGTGACCCTGCCCGACCTCGGCCTGCCTGCGATCAAAGCCAAGGAGGACACCGGCGCCAAAACCTCCGAACTGCACGCATTCCAGATCGAACCGTTCGGTCCGCCTGACGCGCCGCGCGTTCGCTTCGGCGTGCATCCGATCCCCGGGCGACCGGAAATCACGGTGTTCTGTTCGGCGCCGGTTATCGACTGGCGCACGGTGATCAGCTCCAACGGCGAACGCGAAGTGCGCTGCGTGATCGAGACCACCGTCAGCATGGGCGGCCGCACCTGGCCGATCGAACTGACGCTCGCCAATCGCGAAACCATGGCCTACCGCATGCTGCTCGGCCGCCAGGCCATTCGCAGCGACATGCGCGTCGATCCCGCCATTTCCTACCTGCAGCCGAAACTGGGTTATCGCCGCTATCGCAACGTTAGGCCGCGCCAGCAGGTGCATCGGCCGTTGCGCATTGCGCTGCTGACCCGCCGTCCCAAGAGCACCTCGGCGCGCATGCTGCGGCAGGCAGGCGCCGCACGCGGACACGTGCTGGAGCCGCTCAATCCGGCGCGCCTGTCGCTGGTGCTCGATGCGAACGAGCCGACACTGCTAAAGGGCAAAGCGCCGCTGGCCCACTACGACGCCGTGATCCCGCGCCTGATGGCCGAGGATGGCGCCTTCGGGCCCGCCGCCGTGCGCCAGCTCGAATTAACCGGCTGCTTTTCGATCAATTCCGGCGATGCGTTGCAGCGGCTTCTCAGCAGCATCGCACCCTGGCAGCGCCTTTCCGGCGTCGGCATCAACGGCCCGGTGCGCACGTTCACCGCGGCTCAAAGCGAGGCCATGAACGGGCCGCGTGACTTCGCCAAGCCCGGACCAGCCATGGCGGTGTCGCGGTTCCTTGTCGTCGGCGGACGGGCCATCGCGGTCAGCGCGCGCTCCGACCGCACAGGCAACGGCCTCGACGCCGGATCGCTTGGCGACAGCAGCGTCGAGCGCGCCCTGGCCGAGCGCGCCGCGGAAACGCTGGAACTGGGCTTGGCCAGCATTGATGTGGCACGCGGCGCACCAGGCCCGACGATCGTGCGCGTATCCGCGGTGCCGGCACTCGGAGCGTTCGCGGCAGCCAGCCAAGCCTCGGTCGCCGAAGCGGTGATCGCCGTGATCGAGGCACGCGTGCGGTCGTGGCGAAGCGCAGCAGCCCCAGCCATCGGCGGTGTCGCGGAACTGTAGTCAGCGGCTCAGGCTAAACCAGGCCAAGCACATCGGCGAGTGCGCGGTTGATCTCGCGCATGTCAAACAGCCGCTCGGCCTTAAGCCTGCTCGCCCGGGCCATCGACGGAAGCTGTTCCTGAAGCGTGATGACGTTGACCATCGCAGCAGCTAGCGCCTTGGGGTCGCGCGGCGGCACCAGGATGCCGTTGACGCGCTCATCCACCATCTCGCGGCAGCCCGGAATATCCGTCGCAATCACCGCCCGGCCGCTGGCCAGCGCCTCCATCAGCGTCCGCGACATACCCTCGCGCCAAGAGGGCAGCACGATCGCATGCGCCTCGGCGAACAGCGGCCGCACGTCGGCGTGGTCACCCATCACCTCCACGCAATCCGCGTAGCGCTTCAACTCATCACGCGTGACCGCATCCGCGCATGTCCCTTCCGGACCCGCCAGTACGAACCGCGCATCTGAAAACTGCCCGCGCACCTTCTTGGCGGCGGCGCAGAAATCCAGCACGCCCTTTTCGCGCCGCAGCGTCGCCAGCATCACGAACGTGACGCCGAAATCGGGATTGGGTAGTGGCGTCGCTCGATAACGCTGCAGATCGACACCGGCGCCAGCAACCACGCCGACGGATGCATCGTCCGGCACCAGCTGAAGCTCTTGCAGGCGATCTAGGTCGGCGCGGTTGTGGCACACGACGCTTGTGGCTGCCCCGAAACCAGCCCGCGACAGGCGCCGCCACGGCCAGCCCGGACGCCCCTCGCCGCCCAGATCCGGGCCGAGATCGGAAGCCAGAGCCACGATGTGCGGAACACCGGCCCGCTCGGCCGCGATGTTAGCCAGCAGCATCGGCTTGAGCTGCGATCCGACCACAACGTGCGGCTGCCAGTCGGCGAACTTGGCCCGTAGCGCCTTGATCGTCTTCCTATCGAGCAGCGGGCGCACGCCATCCATGCGCATTGGGAAAGCCGCACACTGCGCGCCTAGTTGCGCCAGCCGGCGCGCGTGCTCGCCCACCGGATCCTGCGTGCCGTCCGGTGCCAGGCACATGACCTGATGGCCTAGCCCCAATATATGAGCAACGAGATCGCCGCGCAGACGGCTCAGGCTCATCCAGTCAGGACCGACGATCGCCACACGGCGCACCGGCCCGGCAAACCGCCGCACGGCAACCGTATGCGACCCTTCAGCAGAGGCGGCGGTACTTCCGTGCGTCAGCGCATCGGATGCCCGCCCCTGCCGCATCTCAGCGTCGTGGAATGATGCCGACACCCGCGAAAATCCCCCCTCCGCCACCAGTGCGCGCCGTGAGCGACGCATCCCTCGTGAGTCGCACGCAGACTATAGGGCGGCCGTGACACCTCTCAAAACGCGGCGGCGGCGCGATGCACAAGTTGTAATGGCGATGCGCGAGGAGACACGCGGGGGCATGACATCCGATTGCCCACGCGTCCCGGTCGCGCGCGGTATATTTGCCAGCTGGCCTGTAAGCCGGGTTCTGTCAGGAGGATCGCTCCTCCGCGACGGCCATTCATCTGGGACGCACATTGCTGCGCGCCTCGAGCAACCAACCCGGGTGGCTGGCCTGGAAACCGGCCTGACGTCGCACGTTGCCGCGCACGCCCGGCCACCCCTATTTGGTCTTGCTCCCGGTGGGGTTTACCGAGCCGAGGCGGTCACCCGCCCCGCTGGTGAGCTCTTACCTCACCGTTTCACCCTTACCGCGACCGCCTTGCGACGGCCGAGGCGGTTTGTTTTCTGTGGCACTGTCCCTACCCGTTTCCGGGCGGTGGGCGTTACCCACCACCGCGCCCTGCGGAGTCCGGACTTTCCTCCCCGGCATGACCCCGCCGCGATGTTGCCATCGCGACCGACGCCGGAGCGGTCATCCGACCCATCAACCCCGCGATCATCTTAACAAAATCGGACCCTGGTCCGCGAGGGGACATCGCGGCCCTTCCGAACGGCGCCCGCCGAAGCCGGATCATCGCATCGGTGGGGCGGGATGAGGCTGGGATCCGCCATCGGTGGGGGTTGGATGTGTGCATGATGCGCTTTGGCAACATCGCCCTATTT
>JAEZBZ010000336.1 GCA_023412745.1 Pseudomonadota bacterium
GCCTAAGATTACAGACCGGAAGTAGCCAGCGGATTGGCTCAAGCTCGTCGCGCGATCCCCTAGGTTGTCATGCGTCGATTGCGGGGTTCCCGCTGGGTTTCGAGAGGCTTTCGCTGCCATGAGCAAAAATCCTGGGCCCAACAAAGGGCCGAACAAGCCAACGCCGGAGTCGGCTGATTCCAAGAAGCCGTCGGCGCTGATTGATCTCAAGGCGACGGAAGTGTCGTCGAGCGATCCCAGGCCGCCCGCCGCGCAGGCGCCGCCAGCAGCGGGGGCAGCCGGACCTACCTCGGCCGCGCCAGCGAAGCCCCAGGGTGCGAGCGCCGCATCATCTTCGTCCGACGCAAAGCCGCCGGCTGACGACAAATCCCAGGCCAAGCCCGGCGATACGCCGGCATCTGCTGCCGGCGCGAAGGAGCCGCCGAAAGGCACGGGTGGCGATGCTGGTGTTAAAGAGACGTCCAAGGTGGGCAAATCCGGTGTCGAGCCGCCAGCGTCATCGGCGGCCAAGCCTGAGCCGCAACCCGCGGACACTGCTGCGCCTTCCCCCGCAAGCGGCGGCATTGGCCGTGTCCTGACGCACGTTGCGGCGGGTGTCGGCGGCGGTTTCCTGGCGCTGTTGCTGGCCGATACGGTAAGGCCGCACTTCGGGCTCGGCGGCAACGAGCCGCCGGCGGTCGTCATTGAGCTGGAGAAGCGCGTTTCCGCCGCAGAGCAGGCGTTGCGCGATCGACCGGCCAACGCACCGTTGCCGAGCAAGGAATTGGCCCAGAAGGTCGCCGATCTGGAGGGCCGTCTTGCCCGCGTCGATGATCTCGGCCGCGCCGTCGGCCAGATCACCGAGACCCAGGGGCGTCTGGAATCGCAGACCAAGGCGCTGGAAGGCAAGGTCGGAGAGACGGCGAACCAAAGCGCCGACCAGCGTCTTAGCCAAATGGAAGAGACTTTGAAGACGCTGAGTGCAGCGGCTGGACAGGACGGCGGGCGCATTCCTCAACTCGCGGCCATCACCGGCAAGCTTGCAGATTTTGAGGCTTCGCTGCCAAACAAGCTCGCCGAACTGCGCAAGTCCGTGGCGGAAGAGCTCGAGGCGCGGCTCGGCCAGTCGGCCGAAGCCAGCGAGGCGGCGCGTTCGGCGACGATCCGCATGGATCGCGAGTTAAGCGCGGCCAGGACTGATCTGGCACGGCTGTCGCAGCGTGCCGAAGCAACCAAAGCCACCGACGATCGGATCGAACAGGCGCTGCGGGCGCTGCAGGAGGAAGCCGGTGCTATCCGGTCCGCGCTGCAGGGCCTGAAGGGCGATGTCGACGGCCAGCTCAAATCCGTCGCTCGATCGCAGGACGTGACTGCTGCCATCGATCCGGTGAACGCACGGATCGGCAAGCTGGAGCAGAGCCTGCAGGGCGTGGTCAAAAGCGAGGATGACCGCAAGGCCAATGCCGAGCGCATCGTGCTGGCGCTAGAACTAGGAAACCTGAAGCGCGCCATCGATCGCGGCGGTAGCTTTGCGCCGGAGCTTGCGGAAGTCAGCAAGGTTGCCGGCGGCAAGATAGATCTGGCCGTGCTGGAACGCTACAAGGACCAGGGCGTGCCGACGCTGCCGGATTTGACGCGTGATTTCCGCCCGGTCGCCAATTCCGTGATCGATGCGGCGAATGTGCCGGCTGAGGCGTCCACGCTCGACAGGCTGCTGATGAGCGCCAAATCGGTGGTGCGTGTCCGCCGGACCGATCATCGCCCGGATGACAACAGCGTCGAGGCCGTCGTCGGCCGCATGGAAACGGCGTTGTCGGACGGCCGCCTGACGGATGCGATCGCCGAAGCACGCAAGATCCCGGCCCAGGCGCTCGATCCTGCTGAGCCTTGGCTTGCCAAGCTCGAAGCGCGCGCCGCGGTCGACCAGGCGATCGCGTCGGTTGAAGATCAGCTCAAGACGTCACTAAGCGGTAAGGCCCCGGCCGAGAAGAGGACCCAGTAATGCTGCGTCTGGTTGTTTATCTGCTGGGCGTCACGGCCCTGGCGTTCGGCTTGTCTTGGCTCGCCGACCGGCCGGGCAGCCTCGTGGTCCAATGGCAGGGCTACGAGGTCGAGACGAGCGTGTTCCGCGCCATCGTCATCCTCGCCGTTATGCTGGGGCTGACGCTGGTGCTGTGGAGCGTGCTGCGCCAGATCTGGAACAGTCCGGCCGCCATCGGGCACTTCTTCAATCGTCGCCGCCAGAAGCGCGGCCTTGAGGCTTTGTCGAGCGGCATGATTGCGATTGGCGCGGGCGATCGCGCATCGGCCACCCGCTACGCCATCCAGGCGCGCAAGTCGCTGCCGAACGAACCGCTGACGCATCTTCTGCGCGCGCAGGCCGCGCAGCTTTCCGGCGACCGCGCAACGTCCCGCCGCATCTTCGAGGCGATGCTGAGCGCGCCGGATACCGAGCAGCTCGGGTTGCGCGGGCTGTTCCTGGAAGCGGAGCGCGAGGGCGAGCGCGAAGCGGCGCGTCAGTTCGCCGAGCGCGCCATGACGCTCAACCCGCAGCTCGCCTGGCCGACCGACGCGCTGTTCGATTTGCAGTGCAAGGAAGGCAATTGGGACGGCGCGCTGCAGACGCTCGCGGTGGCCCGCCGCAACAACCACATGGAACGTGCGGTTGCGGATCGCAAACGCGCGGTTCTGTTGACGGCCCAGGCGCAGGCTTTGGAGGATGGTGGTCCCGATCAAGCCATGGCGCTGGCGCTGGAAGCACACGGCCTGGCGCCGGATCTCGTTCCGGCTGCCGCCATCTCCGGGCGGATCCTGGCCGCCAAGGGCAATACGTCGAAAGCCGCGAAGGTGCTCCAGCGCACTTGGAAGCTGTCACCGCATCCCGATATCGCGACCGCCTACGCCTACGCGCGCATCGGCGACAGTCCGCGGGATCGTCTGGCCCGCGTCCGTTATCTGGCGTCGCTGCGTCCGCATTCGATCGAGAGTGCGATTGCCGTCGCTGGCGCTGCCATCGAAGCGCACGACTGGCCTGCGGCGCGCAGCTTCCTGCAACCTTTGCTCGAGGCCCCGACGCAGCGCGTATGCACGCTGATGGCCAAGATCGAGGCCGAGCAGCACGGCGACAAGGGACGCGTGCGTGAATGGCTGGCCCGCGCGGTCAATGCCGCGCGTGACCCGGCCTGGACGGCGGACGGTATCGTCGCGGATCACTGGGCACCGGTTTCACCGGTGACCGGGGCGCTCGACGCATTCAAATGGCGTGTCCCGGTGGAAGACATGGACACGCAGGACGCGGCGCAGGTGACCGCGAAGCTGGAAGAACTGGTCGCGCTGGGCGCCGAGCATGCCGATGTGGTGATCGATGCGCCGGCCGTTACCGACGAGACGCCGGTGGCCGA
>JAEZBZ010000349.1 GCA_023412745.1 Pseudomonadota bacterium
GCGGCCACCGCAGCCAACGTAATGGCGACTGCGATCGCGACCTCGCGGGAATGATATCTCAGTCGATTGAAATCCATCTCGGACCAATTCTTCAACCTCGGGTCAGACGCATCGAAACGCAAAATCGACCACCACGCTAGGACTAGTTCTGCCGCGCGACAGAAGAACACACGATATGTCCACGTCGGACAGAAGCGCGACATTGGAGCCATCTTGTGACTGGAGTTAGACAAGTTCCAATGATGCCGTTTTCAACGAGAAAACGACATAAAATGACAAATTCACCAGCCGGAAAGTCGTTCGATACGGCGGGCAATTTGCCACAAGTCAGATATCGCGATCCTTGAATGTACGGGCCAGCCAGTTGGCCGTTCTGAGCAGCCGGGCATCATCTCGACGGGAACCGTTTAACTGTACACCGCGCGGCACGCGGCGGACCGTCAGAAGGGGGAGTGTCACGGCCGGAAAACCCAAGTATGTCCACATGCCGTTGAAGATCGGATCCCCCGTGGTTCCGAGATCCCGGGGTGCGGGCCCGGTTGCCGCAGGCATGACGATGGCAGCATGCGTTTCCAACAGCTTTTCGACTTCGGCTGCGGCATTGGCCCGCGCCATGGATGCCTGGATGTACTCCGCAGCGGGTATGCGGTGGCCGGCCGCGATGCGCTGACGCAGGGCAGGGGTAAACACGTCCGCGTCATCTGTCACGAAAGAGCCGTAGTAGGCGGCGTTCTCGGCTGATTGCACGACGCGCTGCCAGGCGATCACCCGGTTCAGGACCGGCAATTCGGTTTCACGGCAACACTGGCCTAGGCTGCGGGCGAACGACGAGAAGGTCTGCTGGGTATCCGCATCGGCCGCATCCCAGGCCGACGTGCGGACAAACGCCAGCGTTGGCGGTGCGGGCGGCTGCTCGGCCGCGACTGCCGCCAGCCGCAGTGGTCCCTGGGGATAACTTGCCGGATCGGACGGGTCGAACCCCGCGACGCAGTCCGCCATCAGGCCCAGGTCTTCGATGCTGCGACCATAAACGCCGAGCGTGTCGAGCGTGTGCGACTGCATCAGCACGCCTGTTCGGGAGATCATGCCGAAGCTCGGCTTCAGCGCGTAGATGCCGCAGAACGAGGCGGGCCGGATCACCGATCCGCCGGTTTGCGTCGCCAGCGCCGCCGACATCATGCCCGAAGCGACCCCTGCTGCCGATCCGGACGACGAGCCGCCTGGCGTGTGGCTCGGGTTGTGCGGATTGCGCGTTTTGGGCGGGCTGAGCGTGGCAAGTTCGGTGGTGACAGTCTTGCCCATGATGACCGCCCCGGCCGCGCGCAGGGCAGCGACACAAAGGGCGTCACGTGCGGGCTGGCGGCCTTTGAAGTAGGGCGAGCCGTTCTCCGTCGGCATATCCACTGTGTCGATGATGTCCTTGATGCCGACCGGGACACCGTGCAGCGGGCCGAGCGGTGCGCCTGACGTTCGCCGTGCATCGGCAGCGCGCGCCTGCGACAGAGCCCGATCGGGGTCGAGAAAGGCCCAGGCGGCGATCTCGCCATCGCGCTGTCGCACCTGCTCAAGGCAGGCCGACACCAGTGCTTCGGAGCTGAAGTCACCGCGCGCAATGCCTTCGGCCGCTGCGCTGGCGCTGAGAGTGTGCAGGTCAGACATCGGTGCCGCCTATTCCTGGAATACCGTGTCGCGCTTCTTCCGGATCGCCGGCAGCACCGCAATGATCACGAGCGCGAGCGCGATCACCAGCAGCGCCGCACTCAGCGGGCGCTCGATGAACGTCATTAGGCTGCCGCGCGATATGACCATGGCCTGCCGCAATTTCTCTTCCATCAGGCGCCCGAGCACGAAGCCCAGAAGCAGCGGGGCCGGCTCGAAACCCAGCTTGACCAGCAGGTATCCGAACAGGCCGAAAACGGCGACCATGAATACTTCCAGGCCGGAGTTGTTGATAGAGTAGATACCGACACAGCAGAACACCACGATGGCGGGGAACATCAGCCGATAGGGGACTTTCAGCAGTCGGACCCATAGCCCGATGAGCGGCAGGTTGATGATCAGCAGCATCAGATTGCCGACCCACATCGAGGCGATCATGCCCCAGAACAGCGCCGGCTGATGGCTGATGATCTGCGGGCCCGGGATGATGCCGTGGATGGTCATGGCACCAACCATCAGTGCCATGACGGCATTGGGCGGAATGCCGAGCGTCAGCAAGGGAATGAACGAGGTCTGGGCGCCGGCGTTGTTGGCCGATTCCGGGCCCGCCACGCCCTCGATTGCGCCGCGACCGAACCGGCTCGGATCGGCCGCCAGCTTTTTCTCCATCGTATAGGACGCAAACGGCCCGAGAACGGCACCGTTGCCGGGCAGCAGGCCGAGGATGGAGCCCATCAGCGTGCCGCGCATGATCGGTGCGGCCGACTGTTTGAGTTCTTCCCGTCCCGGCAACAGCCTACCGAGCGGCGCCTTGACCACGCTGCGTGTTTCAGGATTTTCGAGATTTCGTATGATTTCCGCAAATCCGAAAATGCCCATCGCTGCCACGGCGAAATCGATGCCGTCGGATATCTCATGCCAGCCGAACGTGAGACGTTCCTCGCCGGTTTCCAGATCGATGCCAACGGTCGAGAGCAATATGCCGACCAGGATGACGGCGATCGCACGCGGCACCGAACCGCGCGCCAGGACGACAGCAAACATCAGGCCGAGTACCATCAGCGAGAAATAGTCCGCCGGTCCGAACAGCAGCGCGACCTGCGTCAGGGGCGCGCCAAGCGCCGCGATGACGATCGTTGCGAACGTGCCGGCAATGAAGGAGCCGATTGCCGCGATGCCGAGCGCGATGCCCGCACGTCCCTGCTTGGCCATCTGGTGGCCATCGAGGACGGTGACGACTGAGGTCGCTTCGCCGGGAATGTTGACCAGGATGGCCGTTGTCGAGCCGCCGTACTGCGCACCGTAATAAATGCCGGACAGCATGATCAGCGCGCCGACAGGATCGATGCCGAACGTCAGTGGCAGCAGCATCGCGATGGTTGCAATTGGCCCGACGCCGGGCAGGACACCGACCAGGGTTCCGATCATGCAGCCCATGAAGCACAGGCCGATGTTTTTGAGCGTCAGGGCGGTGGCAAAGCCGAGTGAAAGATTGCCGAAAAGGTCAAACAAAGTGATCTGCCTGCGTCTAGCTGTTGAACGGGTAGGGCAGTGCCGTCGGCAGGATCGGGATCGGCAGTCGCAATGCGAAGCTAAACAGGCCGATGCAGAACGCAGTCATGAGTGCCGCGAATATGATAATTTCCAGCGGGCGGGTGTCGCGATCGGCGAGTGACGAGAAGATGATCGCGAGCGGTGCCGCGATGATCAGGCCGAGCGGCCTGATGGTCCAGGCGAACAACAGCGCGGCTCCCAGAACGAACACCAGACTGCGGAATGACCAGGGCGTGATGTCTTCGCCGTCGCTCGCAGTGAAGCCTTGGACCAGCATCAGCACGCCGAATGCGGCGATCAACGCGGCTACGATTTTCGGCAGCATCCCGGATCCGATACCGGCAAACTGTCCGAAGGCGAGATCCCAGGAGCCGATAAACCCCGCCGTGGCGATGACCAGCAGCATGATGCCGGCGGCCAGATCCTGCGGTGATTTCACCACGCCGCGCGGCGGAGACTGGACGGAATCGTCATGCGGGGGCGTCTGCATTGTCCCCTGAACCTCCCTGTCTGTTTCGGCACTTTGTGCTCTTGGCGCAAAACGTAACCCGCCTCGGGCCATATGGCTACTGCTTGCGAACAGCCCGCGAGCGGTTAAGCTTGAGCCGGGCGAACGCCGTTGCCATCGGGCATCGGACGCGGTTTCCTCTCGCGGAGCCGCGATGCAGGCAGAGCAAAACCAGAATGAGAGGTCGAGATGAGCGCCGCTGAACCGGCTGACAGCCGTTCCGCCGAGCAGGAAATTATCTACGAGATCCGCGACCAGATCGCCTATGTGACGCTGAACCGGCCACAGGCGCGCAACGCGCTAACCTTCACAATGTACGAGAAGGTTGCCGACATTTGCGCCAACGCGCCGACCGATGGATCAATTAAGGCCATCGTCATCACCGGGGCCGGGGACCGCGCATTTGCCGCCGGGACCGATATCTCGCTGTTCCGGGACTTCAAGACGCCTGAGCAAGGCATCAACTACGAGAAAAAGGCCGACCAGCATTTCACCCGGATCGAAAGCTGTCCAATCCCGACCATTGCGGCCATTTCGGGCGCCTGCACCGGCGGCGGGGCTGGCATCGCGGCCTGCTGCGACATGCGCATCGGCACGCGCAACATGAAGTTCGGATTTCCGATTGCACGTACGCTCGGCAACTGCCTCTCCGCGGCGACGCTGGCGCGGCTGGTAGCACTGCTCGGCGAGGCGCGCGTCATAGATATCATCTATACGGCGCGCCTGATCGAGGCTGACGAGGCGCTGCGCGTCGGACTGGTGTCGGAACTGGTCGAGGACCACCCCGCGCTGATGGCGCGCGCCGAGGCATTGGCAAAGCAGCTCGCCGGCCATGCGCCTTTGACGATGCGTGTGACCAAGCAACTGCTGGCGCGCATGCGCCAGGCCGCGCCCAAGGTCGATGACACGGATCTCGTATCGCTCATCTACACGAGCGAGGATTTCCGCAACGGGCTGGAAGCATTTCTGGCCAAGCGTCCGCAGCAGTGGCGGGGCCGCTGATGGTGTAGACTGCAAAACACACAACATGGGAGGAGCCGCAATGACCCGTATCGCATTCATCGGCCTTGGCAATATGGGTACGCCAATGGCCGGCAATCTCGTCAAGGCCGGCTTCTCCGTCACCGGCGTCGATCTGGTGCCGGATAATCTGGATCGCGCTGTTGCGCGTGGCGTGACGGCAGCGTCCAATGCTGCAGAAGCGGCGGCGGGCGCCGATATCGTCATCACCATGCTGCCGGCGGGCAAGGACACCATCGCGGTCTATGAGAAAACCGGCATTCTCGAAGCCGCGGCCGTGGGCGCGGTGTTTGTCGATTGCTCCACGATCGACGTCGCCTCGGCCCGGCGCGCCCATGAACTAGCGGCGGCTGCGGGCAGGCTATCGCTCGATTGTCCGGTGTCGGGCGGCGTCGGCGGCGCGGAAGCCGCTAC
Organism: Pseudomonadota bacterium; assembly: GCA_023412745.1. GTDB lineage: Bacteria > Pseudomonadota > Alphaproteobacteria > Rhizobiales > Hyphomicrobiaceae > ZC4RG25. The sequence goes on from JAEZBZ010000349.1 coordinate 5,156, forward strand.
CCTGACCATGATGGCGGGCGGCAGTGCCGCAGCGTTCGCGGCCGCCAAGCCGGCACTGGAGAAAATGAGCCGCAAAGCCGTCCATTGCGGCGAGGCGGGCGCCGGGCAGGCCGCCAAGATCTGCAACAACATGATCCTGGGCATCAGCATGATCGGGGTTTGCGAAGGCTTCAATCTGGCCGACCAACTCGGCCTGTCGCGGCAAGCGCTGTTCGACGTTGCGTCCACCTCTTCTGGGCAATGCTGGTCGCTGACCAGCTATTGTCCCGTTCCCGGCCCGGTTCCTGCCTCTCCCGCCAACAACAACTACAAGCCTGGATTTTCGGCGGCGCTGATGCTGAAGGACCTGGGGCTCGCGCAGGATGCCGCCCATTCGACGGGCGCGGCGACGCCGATGGGTGCGGAGGCACAGAAGCTTTTCGAGGCATTCGTGGCGGCCGGGAACGGCGGCACGGATTTCTCCGGCATCATCACGTTCCTTCGCGATTACAAGGGATAATGGCCCCGAGCGCGGCGTTTGCAGGGAACGACCACCTGCCATGACGTGTTGTTCTCGGATATGTGCCCGCTGCGCATGAAACGGCGGGAGTGTTCGCGCAATCTGGAACAGACCGCCATGACAGATACAACACTGCAGAAAGTGCACGGGCCGGATTCGCCCAAGGGCGAGATGGGGCAGACCTATCTGGTGTCCGGCAAACGCATGTCGATGCGGATGTGGGAAGGCGAACCGGCTGATAAGCGCAAGACCCCGACCGTGCGCGATTACGAGACGATCGGTTACGTCATCGCCGGCAAGGCCCAGCTCGAAATAGAAGGTCAGATCATGCTGCTGGAGCGCGGCGATTCTTGGCTGGTCCCGGCCGGCGCAAGGCACATGTACAAGATCCTCGAACCGTTCACCGCCGTCGAAGCCACCGCGCCGCCGTCGCAGGTGCATGGCCGTGACATGCCACCCGGCGAGGACTGGCCCGAACGGCTATAGCAGCGCTCGCGCTCCGATTTCTGCGGCGTACGTCGGGCGGGGCCTTGACGCGTACATTAGGCATTCCTAATTTAGCAATAGCTAAAGGATGCCGCGATGGCCGCTGTTGCCAATTTCGATATTTCGACCTTCGAGGAGAGCGCCCGCGCTGTCGCGGAAGTGCTGCGCATGCTGTCCAACGAGCGCCGGCTGATGATCCTATGCAGGCTGGTTGAGCGTGGTGAAGCCAGTGTGACCACGCTTGGCGCCGACGTCGGGCTTTCGCAATCGGCGCTGTCGCAGCATCTCGCGAAGATGCGCGACAAGAAGCTCGTCACCTACCGGCGGCAGGGCCAGACCCTTTGGTATCGCGTTTGCGACAGCCGCGTCGAGCGGCTGCTATCCACTCTTCATGACCTCTACTGCTCGGATGACGCCATCGGGCAATCCAAAGGAGACCATTAATGAGTTTGACTTCCATTCAACCAGCGGACGCGAATCGCCTCGTGAAAGATGGCGCGTTGCTGATCGATATCCGCGAGGCTGATGAATACGCGCGCGAAAATATCCGCGGCGCGAAGAATGTTCCACTGTCCCGGCTTGGGCCGATCGATGCCGGCACGGCGCAGGCAGTGGTTTTCCACTGCAAATCGGGTATGCGCACGACGTCCAATGCGGCCAAGCTGGCGGCTAACATCGCCGTGCCCGGCTACGTCATGGAAACCGGTATCGATGGTTGGAAGCAGGCCGGACTGCCGGTCGTCCGCGACGACAAGCAGCCGATCGAGGTCATGCGCCAAGTCCAGATCACCGCCGGCTCTCTGGTGCTTGCCGGTGTTATCCTGGGCATGCTGGTGAGCCCCGGTTTCTATTGGCTGTCGGCTTTCATCGGCGCCGGGCTGGTGTTTGCCGGCGTCAGCGGCTGGTGTGGTATGGCGAAAATGCTTGCCTTGATGCCCTGGAACCGTCAGGTACGAACGGCGTGAGGCTCAGGCGCTCAATTCGGCGCTTCCCGTGAATTGACGATGGTCAACATTGACCGGTCACTGACGTATAAAATGCGCACCGGACCGAACGGAACAGCGAGGTAACCAGATATGTATAGCCATATTCTCGTCACTACGGACGGATCGGAGTTTTCAAAGAAGGCCTTCACCCATGCGGTGCAACTGGCGAAATTCGCCAACGCGCGGCTGACCGCTGTCACTGTGACGTCACCGATCCAGTACGTTGCGATCGAGGGGATGGTCTATCCCGAAGATCCTGAGAAATTTCAGCAGATGGCGGTTGCGCACGCCGAGGCAGCGCTGGATGCGGTGGCCGATGCAGCGCGCGCCCAGGGCGTCGAATGTGAGCGCGTGCATGTCGAAAATCCGCAGCCGTATGAAGGGATCATCGCGACGGCGAATGAAAAGGGATGCGATCTGATCGTGATGGCGTCGCATGGCCGCCGCGGATTTCAGGCGCTGCTGCTCGGCAGCGAAACCCAGAAGGTGCTGACGCACAGCACCATTCCGGTTCTGGTTTATCGCTGACGGATACGGTTTAAGACTGGATTGATTGAGCGCGCGGGTTCTCCGCGCGCTTTTCTTATGCGCTTGCCGACTTTCCTGTCTTGGTCAGGAAGTTGAAATCGCAGCCTTGCGGCGCCTGCAGCACGGTCTCGCGAAACAGACGATCGTAGCCACGATCGGGAAGCGGATCGGCTGGCTTCTGCTCAGCGCGACGTTTGGCCAGTTCATCCTCAGGTACCAGCAGGTCGATGCTGCGGTTCTTGACGCTGAGCCGGATGCGGTCACCGTTGCGGACGAGGCCGAGCGGCCCACCGGCAGAAGCTTCCGGCGCGACATGCAACACGATGGTGCCGTAAGCGGTACCCGACATGCGTGCGTCGGAGATGCGCACCATGTCCTTGATGCCCTTGGCCAACAGCTTCTTCGGGATCGGCAGGAAGCCAGCTTCCGGCATGCCGTAGGACGAGCGCGGCCCCGCGTTCTGCAGCACCAGGATGTCGTCGGCGTTGACGTCGAGATCTGGATCGTCGACGCGGGCGGCCATGTCTTCCAGCGAATTGAACACCACGGCACGGCCTTCGGATTCGAACAGCGACGGCGTCGCGGCCGAGCGCTTGATGATGGCGCCATCGGGCGCCAGCGAGCCGAACAGCGCCACCAAGCCACCTTCAGGTTCGAGCGGCGTGTCCGCCGACTTGATCACCCGGCGATCGACGTAATCATTTTCCTCGGCCGCCAGCCGCTCGCCCAGCGTCTCGCCGGTGACGGTCATGCAGTCTAGATGCAACAGCGGCTTCAGCTCACGCAAGATGGCGCCGATACCCCCGGCCGCGAAGAAGTCCTCCATGTAGAACTCGTTGCCGACCGGCTTCACGGCCGCCAGCACGGGCGTCGTATCGGACAGTTCGTTGAAGCGGTTGAGATCGAGTGGAATGCCGAGGCGGCCGGCGATGGCGGCTAGATGGATGACGCCGTTGGTGGACCCGCCGAGCGCCAGCAGCACGCGCACAGCGTTCTCGACCGACTTCGGCGTGACGATCTTGTCCATGGTCAGGCCGCTCTTGGCGAGGCGCACAGCCTCGACACCGCTGGCCTCGGCCGCGCGCAGACGATCCGCGTGCACGGCGGGAATGGCGGCAGTACCCGGCAGCGTCATGCCGAGCGACTCGGCAATCGCGGCCATCGTCGAGGCAGTGCCCATCACGGCGCATGTACCGGCGGTGGTGACCAGGCGTCCTTCAACGGCCTCGATCTCTTCCTGGTTGATCTCGCCGGCGCGGAACTTGGTCCAGAACTTGCGGCAGTCGGTGCAGGCGCCGACGCGGTCGTCGCGATAGCGCGAGGTCATCTGCGGCCCGCCGATGAGCTGGATCGCGGGCTTACCGGAGCTGGCCGCACCCATGAGTTGGGCTGGCACGGTCTTGTCGCAACCGCCGAGCAGCACCACAGCGTCCATCGGCTGGGCGCGGATCATCTCTTCCGTGTCCATCGCCATCAGGTTACGGAACTTCATCGAGTTCGGGGCCAGCGTGGATTCGTGCAGCGAGATGGTGGGGAAGGTGAGGGCGAGACCGCCGGCCGCCGTCACGCCGCGGCGCACCGCTTCGACCAGCTCAGGAAAGTGGCGATGGCATGGGTTGAACTGGCTCGCGGTCGTTGCGATGCCGACCACCGGCCGGCGCAATTCGTCCATCGAGTAGCCCATGGAGCGGGCGAAGGCCCGGCGCATGTAGATGGAGAAGTCGCGGTCGCCATAGTTCTGCAACCCGCGCAGGAAGCCCTTTTCCTCGTTAGTCTTGTCGTCCTGCTTCGCCATGATTGTCGCGCTCCCATGTCCCAGTTCTTTAACCACGTCACATTGGTTCGCGACGTCCGTAACCGCCTGTATCAGAGACTGGCCGCGATGCAAGGGGCGCGGCCGCAAATACGCCAGAGCGTCAGATCAAGGCCGCCGGGCGGTCGCCAGCATCAATCCACCGAGCAGCAGCAAGCCGCCGGAAACGCCATCCAGCACCCGCAGGCGGCGTCCAGTGAACAACCCGCGCATGCGCGCCACCGCAATCGTGTAGATGGTATCAGCGATGCCAATGATGACGACGAAGGTGATGGCCAGCACCGAGAGCTGAAGTCCGACATTGCCTGCGCTCGTATTGACGAACTGGGGCAGAAAGGCACCCAGGAACAGAAGCACCTTGGGATTGGACAGGCTGACCGTCAGTGCCTGCAGGAACAGGCGATGCCGTTTGGCGGGCTTGGCATCCGGCGCCACCATTCCGCCCCGCCAGACCCGGCGCAGCCGATCGATGCCCAGCCACACGAGATACAGCGCGCCGATCCAGCGGATGATGTCGAACCACTCCGACATGAACACCATCAGCGATGT
>JAEZBZ010000004.1 GCA_023412745.1 Pseudomonadota bacterium
ACGAAGACACCATGATCCTCAAGGGTGTCGACCTCATCGTGCCTAAGGGTGAGGTGCACGCCATCATGGGTCCGAACGGCTCGGGCAAGTCCACGCTCGCCTACGTGCTCGCCGGACGCGACGACTATGAAGTCACCGAGGGTGACATCCTTTGGAATGGCGAAAGCATTCTCGAGATGGAGCCTGACGAACGCGCCGCCAAAGGCGTGTTCCTGGCCTTCCAGTATCCGATGGAAATTCCCGGTGTCGCAGGATTGACGTTTCTGCGCACCGCGCTCAACGCCACCCGCAAGAAGCGCGGCGAGGCTGAGCTGACGACGCCGGAATTCATGAAGCTGGTACGCGAGAAGGCGGCGAACCTGAACTTCGACGTCGAGATGTTGAAGCGCCCGGTCAACGTCGGCTTCTCCGGCGGCGAGAAGAAGCGTTCGGAAATCCTGCAGATGGCGCTGCTGGAGCCGTCCATGTGCGTGCTCGACGAGACCGACTCCGGCCTCGACATCGACGCGCTGAGGATCGTTTCGGAAGGCGTTAATGCGCTGCGTGGCCCGGATCGCGCCATGCTGGTCATCACGCACTATCAGCGGCTGCTGAATTACATCGTGCCGGACAAGGTACACGTGCTTGCAAAGGGCCGCATCCAGCGGACCGGCGGCAAGGAGCTCGCGCTCGAACTCGAGAAGACCGGCTATGCCGAGTTCGTCTCGGAAGCTGCGTGAGCGCGGAGGTTATGAGCCAGATGAACGTGAGCGTGGCAAAGACCAAGGCCGAAACGGGCCTGACGGAGGCCTTTACGGCTGTCGAAAGCCGCCTGCCCGGCGGCAACTCGGTGCGCGAACAACGCCGCCGCGCGATTGGCGCGTTTGCGTCGCTCGGCCTGCCGCACCGGCGTGTTGAGGAATGGAAGTACACTGACCTGCGCGGCCTGATGAAGGAAGCGCTGGCCCCGGCCGTCGGCGCTGCTGCGGCGACCAGTGTCGAAGCGCTCGAAAAGGCGCTCGGGCCGCTGGCGGCGCTCAATGCTGTCCGCGTTGTGTTCGTCAACGGCGCCTGGAGCGAGGCGCTGTCTCGGATTTCCGGCGCTGATGGCGTTGAGATCAAGGCGCTGGGCGAAGCGCTGGCCGATGCACAGGACAAGGTTGGCGAGAATCTCATCCGCTTGCCGCGCGAGGACGATGCGCTGTCGGCGCTGAACACGGCCTTTGCGACTGACGGAGCGGTGGTCCGCGTTGCTGACGATGTGACGGTGGAACGGCCGATCCTGCTGGTATTCGCGCGCGCTGGCCAGGACGAGAAAGCGATCACCACCCGCAACGTCGTCAGCGTCGGCAAGGGCGCGAAGGTGACGCTGGTCGAGGCGTTCGTGACGCTCGATGGCGCTGCCGATAAAGTCCAGTCCAACACGCAGACCGACATCGTGATTGGTGATGAAGCAGCCGTCACGCACGTCAAGTCGGTGATCGACACCGGCAAGGCTGTGCATCTGGCGGGCTGCAACGCCGGCATCGGCGCGGACGCCAGTTATCGGGCATTCCAGTTCACGGTCGGCACCGGTCTGACCCGCAATCAGATCTTCGTCACCTTCAACGGCGAGGGTAGCAAGCTTGATTGCTCGGGCGCGTTCCTGGCGAAAGGCAGCGAGCACGTCGACACCACGCTGGTGGTCGATCATGCGGTGCCGGGCTGCGAAAGCCGCGAGCTGTACAAGGGCGTTATGGACGACCGCGCACGTGGGATCTTCCAGGGCAAGGTCATCGTACGGCAGGACGCGCAGAAGACCGACGGCAAGCAGATGGCGCAGGCGCTGATGCTGTCGCCGGATTGCGAGTTCGACAGCAAGCCGGAGCTGGAAATCTATGCCGACGACGTGATCTGCGGCCACGGGTCGACTGTCGCCGAGATAGATCCGACGATGATCTTCTATTGTATGTCGCGCGGTATTCCGGAAGCTGAAGCGCGCGCCCTGCTGATCGAGTCGTTCGTCGGCGAGGCGATCGAGAAGGTCGAGGACGAGACGGTTCAGGAGGCGCTGAAGCAATCGGCGCGCGACTGGATGAACCGTCGGGTCGACTAAACCAGGGAACGGCTCGATATGAGCCGGACGATGCGTTGACACAAACTGTGGCAAACCTGAAGCCGGCTCTCGGACAGAAGTTCGATGTCGAACGCATTCGCGCCGACTTCCCGATCCTGTTCCGGGAAATTTACGGCAAACCGCTCGTCTATCTCGATAACGCTGCTTCGGCGCAGAAGCCGCAGCCGGTCATCGAGGCGATGGATCATGTGCTGCGTTTCGAGTACGCCAACGTGCATCGCGGCATCCATCTGCTGTCGAACACTGCGACCCAGAAGTACGAGGACGCGCGCGAGATCACACGCCGCTTCCTCAATGCCACCTCGACGGACGAGATCATCTTCACCAAGAATGCCACCGAGGCGATAAACTTGGTGTCGTATGCCTGGGGCCTGGAGAACATCCAGGAAGGCGACGAAATAGTGCTCTCGATCATGGAGCACCATTCCAACATCGTGCCGTGGCACTTCCTGCGGGAACGCAAAGGCGCGGTGCTGAAGTGGGTGCCGATCTCCGACAGCGGTCAGTTCCTGATCGACGAATTCGAGCGGCTGCTGACACCGCGCACCAAGATGGTGGCGCTGGCGCATGTCTCGAACGTCACCGGTACCGTCGTCCCGGTGAAGGAGGTCTGCCGCATCGCGCACGAGCGCGGTATCCCGGTGCTGATCGACGGCTCGCAGGGCGCTGTGCATCTGCCGGTCGACGTTGCCGATATCGATTGCGACTACTATGTGTTCACCGGACACAAGGTGTACGGGCCGTCGGGCATCGGCGTGCTGTACGGCAAGAAGGTGCTGCTGGAGAAGCTGCCCCCGTTCCTGGGTGGCGGCTCGATGATCGAAAGCGTCGCTGTCGACAAAATCACCTATGGCCAGTTGCCGAACAGGTTCGAGGCAGGCACGCCACCGATCGTCGAGGCGATCGGGCTTGGCGCAGCCCTGAACTACATGATGCAGATTGGACGCGATGATATTGCTGCGCATGAGCATGAACTGACGCGCTACGCCCAGCAGCGGCTTTCGGAGCTGAATTGGCTGAAGGTGTACGGCACTACGCCGGACAAGAGCGCGATCGTCTCGTTCAGCGTAGAAGGACTGCATCCCCACGACGTTTCGACGATTATCGATCGGTCAGGGATTGCCGTCCGCGCCGGGCATCATTGCGCCCAGCCGCTGATGGACCGTTTCGGCGTTCCGGCAATGACCCGCGCTTCGTTCGGGGTGTACAACACGAAAGCGGAAGTCGATGCGCTCGCTGACGCGCTGATCCGCGCCCATGAGTTTTTCGCCTGAGGAGTAGACGTCGCGTGATGGACGAGAAGCATCAGGGCCACGCTGCTATGGATAGCGATGCTGACGCGTCGCCGGAAATGGCCGACACCGCCCCGCCCACGGTTGCGCAGGGCGGCACACCAGTTGAGGGCTCAAGCCTATCCGCTGAGGAACTTGAGCGGCTAACCGCGGATATCGTCGCCGCGCTCAAGACCGTCTATGATCCGGAAATCCCTAGCGATATCTATGAGTTGGGCCTGATCTACAAGATCGACGTTGACGACAGCCGTCACGTCTCCATCGAAATGACGCTGACGGCGCCCGGCTGTCCGGTGGCCGGTGAAATGCCCAAATGGGTGGAAGATGCGGTCTGCGCAGTGCCCGGCGTCAGCGGAGCAAGCGTCGAGCTGACGTTCGATCCCCCGTGGGACAAGGACCGCATGAGCGACGAGGCCAAGCTGGCGTTGAACATGTTCTAGCAGCTCTGCGCCGGGCAGGCTCGCAATCGTCGCGAAGCAGGCTATATATCAGATATCCGGGACTTAACGCAGAGCGAACAAGTCATGGCGACCCTACGACCCAAGCCCAAGGTAATGACGCTGACCGACGCAGCCGCAGAGCGCGTGCGGCAGATCATGGCGTCGCGCCCGGGCGTCGTGGCGCTGCGCGTCGGTGTTAAGAACGCGGGCTGCGCCGGTATGGAATACACGATGTCCTGGGCCGAAAGCCAGGAAGCGCTCGACGAAGTGATCGAGGACAAGGGCGTCAAGGTTCTGATCGAGCCGAAGGCGGTGCTGTTCCTGCTCGGCACGGAGATGGACTACAAGGTCGACAAGCTGTCGGCGCAGTTCGTCTTCAACAATCCCAACCAGCAGAGCGCCTGCGGTTGCGGCGTTTCAGTGGCGATCACGCCGGCTTCCAAGGAGAAGCTGGAAGCGATGAAGGTCTGAGACGTCCGTCTTCTCGCGCGGGCTCAAATCCACACACGTATCAGGAGGCAACGATGGCCGCAGATTCAGCATCTCCGGTGGGCGATCCAGCGTGGGTCGACGAGGTGCTGTCGTTCTGGTTCGGCGAGTTGGACAAGGCGGCCTGGTTCACGAAGAGCGATGCCACAGACGCGCGCATTCGTGACCGTTTCGCGGAACTTTACGAAAAGATCGCGGCTGCTCCGGCCGAGGATCAATTGACGAATTCGCGCCGCGCGCTGGCGGCGGTCATCGTTCTGGATCAGTTCTCTCGCAATATGTTCCGCAGCTCACCGAAGGCCTTCGCGGCGGACCCGGTTGCCCGTACGATCGCCACGGGCGCACTCGATCGCGGCTTCGGCAAGGACTACGGCCTGGACGAGGCCGCGTTCATGTTCCTGCCGTTCGAGCACAGCGAGAAGCTGGCGGACCAGGATAAGTCCGTAGAGTTGTTCTCCAGCCTCGGCGATGAGGAATACACCCGCTACGCCATCGCGCACCGGGACATCATCGCGAGGTTCGGCCGCTTTCCGCATCGCAACGCGGTTCTGGGGCGGCAGTCATCGCTGGAGGAAGCCGAGTTCCTGACGCAGCCGGGCAGCTCGTTCTGAGGTGAACGGCGCGCTGCGATGACGACGACATCGGGCTTCCTCGACATGCCGAAGGATCACTTCGCGGCGCTGGGCGCGATCAGCGTTCGGCGCATGTTCGGCGGTGCCGGTATCTATTGCGATGGCCTGATGTTCGGCCTCGTCGCCGACGATGTGCTCTACCTGAAGGCTGATGACGGCAATCGCGCCGTGTTCGAGGTTGAGGGCCTGGACGCATTTGCCTACGAGACCAGCAAGGGCGTGACCGTGATCGCATCGTATCGCAGGGCGCCGGAACGCCTACGGGATGATCCCGACGAGGCTATGATCTGGGGCAGAAACGCATTGGCGCCCGCCCGCCCCGCAGCGGCCCAAGCAAATCGAA
>JAEZBZ010000024.1 GCA_023412745.1 Pseudomonadota bacterium
GGCGGCCGGGATGGCCAGCTTCAGGCTGAGCGCACTATAGGTAGCCATGTCGCCGTCGCCAATGGCGAAGCTACTACCCCTTGGCGGTGCGAGCCTTGGCTGCCTTGGCTAGGTCCAGAACCAGCCGTTCGACGATCGCCGATTCCAGGCTGGAGCTGACACGTGCCGCCTTGGCTGCGTCGGCGATGCGGGCTTGAGCCGCGATCAGGGCGGTGGAGGTCCAGGCCCGGCAATGGGCCTCGAGCTGCGGGCGCACCTTGAAATGAACAGGTGGCCGGATCTGGCGGAGCAACTCGTCGAGCGATTTGCCGGTTTCGAGCGCCGCGCGCAGGCGATGCAGCCGCTGGAAGTATCGCTGCAGGAAGATGACGATGACCTGCGGGCTTTCGCCCGACGCAACGACGCGGTCGAATTCCGCCATGGCGGTGTCGGGACGGCCGGATGCAGCTGCCATCACCACCTTGTCGATCGCCAGCTCGGAGGCGTCGCCGACAACAGCATCAACGTCATCGACGTCGATCTCGCGCTTTTCACGTGCATACAACACAAGCTTCTCAAGCTCACCCCGCGACATCGCGCGATCGGCGCCGAGACGGGCGACGAGGGCCTGCTGAGCCGCGGTCGTGATCGAAAGTCCGGCGTCCTTGATGGTATCGCGCACGAGGCCGTCGATATCGCGGGCTTCGTCCGGATAGCAGGGCACGGCGGCAGCGCCGCTAGCCTTCTCAAACAATGCGCGCATGGCATCGCTGGAGGTAAGATTGCCGGCCTCAACGACCAGCGCCGCGGCGAGGGTCTGGTTGTCCAGCAGCGGTTTCAGGACAGCGGTTGTGACACGGCGGCTGGCGCGGGTGTGCACCACCTTGGGACCGCCGAACATCGGAAGCGTTTGCAGTTCGACCAGAAGGCGCTCGGGATCGTTCTCGAGGTCGCCATCCTCGATGCGCAGGACTTCGCCCGGACCGGCAAGCTTCTTGGCAGCGGCCCGCGCGCGTTCCGCGACAAGGCCGGCGTCGCTTCCGTACACCAGCACCGCCTTATGCTTGGCGTCGAGCGTTCGGATGAACTGTTCGGCCTGGTTGGCCTTGACCGCAGTCATGGTGGCTTATGCGCTCGTTGGCGCTCGCCGAAGACGCGTGCGTTTCAAAACAGACTGACTTCGGCCAGCAGTGGTTAGCTTTGCGCCGGGATCAGACGGGACCCGCGAGATAGGCGGCAAGGCGGCTCTTGATATCCGTGGCAATCGACTTTGCAGCGCGGTTCTCAGCGTCTTCTTTTGCCTGCACGTTCGAGAAGATCGACGTGTAGCGCTCGAAGCTGGCGCGGCCGTAGCTGACACCCTGAAGCACGGTCTTCTTGTCGGCGATCCGGACCAGCTGGAAGCGCGCTTCCAGATTGTAGATTTGGCTCTGCGCCTGGCCGGTCTTGTCGACCAGCGTCGAGATAAGCTGCTCGCGGATCGTCACGTCAAAGCGGTACTGCGGAGGCAATGGATCGCCGCCGCCGGTGCTTTGGAAGATCAGTTCGTTGCGGATGCGCTGACCGACACGGCCGGGGATAGTGCTGAACTCGACCTCGGCCATCCGCGCTGCGGTGCTGCCGGTCGGGCCGACGCCGTACATCGGACGGAAGCCGGATGCGCCCTCGCACGCAGCCAGAGCCGGAGCAAGCAGCATCACAAGCGCCATATAGCGTCCTGCGAAACGGCTGCGGGGCCGGCTCGAGACCGACGACAGATCCCCCCTAGGCGACCACATTCACGATCCTCTGCGGAACCACAATCACCTTCTTCACGGCTCGACCTTCCAGTGCCTTGGTGACCGACTCCAGCTTCAATGCTGCTGCTTCGATCTCGGCCTTGTCCGCAGTTCGCGCGATTGTCAGTTCGTCCCTTCGCTTACCATTCACCTGTACGGCAATGGTCATCGTATCGTCAACGAGAAGGGCCGCTTCTGCAACCGGCCACGGCTGATCCGCAAGTAAGGTGTGGTATCCAAGCCGCTGCCAGCATTCTTCAGCTAAATGCGGCATCATCGGGCCGGCCATCTGAATCAGCAGTTCGGCGGCTTCGCGAATGGCCCAATCCAGTCCGTCGCCCTTGCCGGACAGCGCGCTCTGGAATGCGCTCGTGAACTCGTAGATCTGCGCCACGGCCACGTTGAAACGCAGGGCTTCGACGTTCTGGCCGACCTTGGCCAGTGCCTTGTGCGCGGCGCGCCGCAGCGCATCCGCGTCGGGGCCGAAGCTGGCGGGCTTTGCGCTGCCGGCCGGCGCCATGCGCGCCAGGGCGTCATCGATCAGGCGCCAGACGCGCTGCATGTAGCGGCTTGCACCTGCGACGCCGGCTTCCGTCCAGATCACATCACGCTCAGGCGGGCTGTCGGACAGCATGAACCAGCGCGCGCAGTCGGCGCCGTAGGCCGAGATGATGTCGTCGGGGTCGACCAGGTTTTTCTTCGACTTCGACATCTTCTCGATCGAGCCGATCTGCACCGGCTCGCCGGTCGCGATCTCGGTGGCGCGGCGATTGTCGCCCTCGCCCTCGATCTTGATTTCGGTCGGCAGCAACCACCGGCCATCTCGGCTGTAGGTCTCGTGCGTGACCATGCCCTGGGTGAACAGGCCGGCGAACGGCTCTTTGACGCCCAGTTGGCCCGCTTCCATCATCGCGCGCGAGAAGAAGCGCGAGTACAGCAAGTGCAGGATCGCGTGCTCGATGCCGCCGATGTACTGGTCGACCGGCAG
>JAEZBZ010000026.1 GCA_023412745.1 Pseudomonadota bacterium
GGACGGACGGCGCCGACCGCTGAAGCGGTTCAGCTGCTGCCTGCATACGCTGGGCTGTGCGGATCACATTCATCATGCCCGCCGCGAAACCCAGCATCAGAAACACCACAAGAAACCAAGGCGCCGATCCGAAATACCGATCCAGTGCCCAACCAACTACCGCGCCGAACGCAACCCCTGCCACCAGTTCGACCGCAATCTTGAAACCTTGCCCGAGGGCAGTGCTTCTCGCTGCTGGCTCCAACTGTGGAGCCCGTCTGGCTTTGACTTGCTCCAGACGGTCACCGAGACCTGACGCTCGCGCGCGAAGCGCATCGCGATCGTCCCGGCTTACCTTACCGTGCTCTGAGCCTTGATCCTTGCCTTCACTAGACATGACAACGCTCGCCCGAACTTTTTGGGTTGGGCCGATACACGGCGGGGTAGTCGACGGCGCGCACCTTAGAGAGGGGCCCATGGGGTGTCAAGGAACGGCCAACACCCGATTTACGAATGAAGGTATGGCGAAACCGCGCACGTCGATTCGGCCCCTTGTCACCACAACGGGGGCTCCGGCGATGCGACGTAGGCTCCACGCAAGTACAGCATAATGACCTGCCCGCGTGTGGAAGTACTTCAGCCGGCCTGCGCACTGACGTTTGCCGCGAACAATTGCAGCACAGCCCATCAAAACGATATGATAAATCGAGATTTTTACCGCCCATTCGCGTGGTGCAATCGCGACCGCGGCTCTTTTGCCGAGCTGGCAGGAAAGCAAATCTGTCCCCACATAAGTCACAATTGCACGGCCCATCATCTCGCATTGAAATGAATCGAGGAACGCCTATGACGGTTACTTTCAAGCCAGGGCTGCTTGCTGCTGGTCTGCTTTCATGTGCTTCTCTGGCCGGTATTGCAGGCCCAGCCGACGCCAATGGGCCGGTCGGCACCAATGGATCGGCACGCGCGGAGCCAATCCAGTTGGCCCAGCGCGAGGAAGATCCCCGCCGCCAGCAACAACAACAGCAGCAACAGCAGAATCAGGGGCGCGGCGAGCAGCGTCAGGAACAGCGCCAGGAGCGTCGCGACGACCGCCAGGAACGGCGCGAGGATCGCAAGGATGTGCGCCAGGAGCGTCGCGAAGAACGGCGCGATGTTCGTCAGGATCCTCGCCAGCAGCAGCCGGATCCGCGGCAGCAAACGCGCCCCGATTCGCGCATGCAGCAGGTTCGTCCGCAGGACCAACGCCCGGATGGCCGGCCCGTGGACCCCGGGCAGATTCGCCGCGATGCACGCGAAGAGCGTCGCGATGATCGCAAGGATGTGCGCCAGGACCTGCGCGATGTCCGCAAGGACGCACGTGAAGAGCGCCGCGACGACCGCAAGGATGTCCGCCAGGATCTCCGCGATCTGCGCAAGGATGCCCGCGAGGCACCGCCGCAGGACCGCAAGGACATTCGTGAGAAGATGCGCGACGTCCGCAAGGATGCACGCGAAGAGCGCCGCGATGACCGCAAGGACACCCGCGACACCGTTCGCGACATTCGCAAGGACGCTCGCGAGGAACGTCGCGACGACCGCAAGGATGTCCGCCGGGACCTGCGCGATGCACGCCAGGACGGACGTGATTTCCGCCGCATGCGTCTCGACGACATCAAGAAAGAGCGTCGCGAGCGCGTTGAAGGCGGGCGCCGCATCATCGAGGAACCGGATCGCCGCCTCATCGTGCGTGAGCAGGGTCGCGCCGTCATCCGCCACGACGAAGGCGATCGCTTTCGCCGGACGTTCCGCGACCAGCGCGTGGAACGGCGCAACGACGGGTCGACCGTCACAACCTACATCCGCCCCGGCGGCATCCAGGTCATCTCGGTCGTCGACAGCCACGGACGCCTGCTGCATCGCTATCGCCGCGGGCCGGATGGGCGCAGGGTCGTGCTGATCGATAACCGTCGCTATCACCGTCCGGGCGTGGGTGGCATCTTCCTCGGTGGCTACGTGGCGCTGGCTCCGCCGGTGATCCGTATTCCGCGCGAGAAGTACATCGTCGACTACGAGGACTCCTCCTACGACGACGTCTACGAAGCCTTGTCGGCGCCCCCGATCGAGGAACTGGACCGCGGCTACTCCTTGGACGAGATCCGTCAAAGCCAGTATGTGCGCGAGCGTGTCCGGCGCGTCGACCTCGACTCGGTGAACTTCGAGTTTGGGTCGTGGGAGGTGCCGCCGGAGCAGTACAATCGCCTGGAGCGCATGGCGCGCGCCATCAATCGGGTGCTGGAGCGCAACCCGGACGCGGTTTTCATGGTTGAAGGCCATACCGACGCGGTTGGCTCGGACGAGGACAACCTGACGCTGTCCGACCGTCGCGCCGAAAGCGTCGCGATGATCCTGTCCGACGAGTTCGGTGTTCCGCCGGAAAACCTCGTCACCCAGGGTTATGGCGAGCAATTCCTGAAGATCGACACGGAGGCTCCGGAAATCGCCAATCGGCGGGTCGCCGTACGCAACATCTCAGGCCTGATGTCCCGCTCGGAATAAGCGCGGACAAGCCAGGCAGATCGCTCTCAGGGGGAGAAGACCAACCGGTCTTCTTCCCTTGTTTTTTGCGCCCGCCCCTCCTCGACCTGATCAATCGGCCACTGCTGAGCGCACCGGAGGATGGCAGCATCGCACCCGCGCACAGCTATCCCATGATGGATTGACCAAAGCCCGTCGGCAGCCTTCTTTATGTCTCGCGAATCGTGAAACTGACGATGAACGCTTTGCGTCGGCGCACGGCGAGGCGACTATTGGGGCTGCGCAGGATTGTCATGTCGGATCGGACACCACGGGATCGGAACCAGCCCGCAAATGACGATCTGCCGATCAACCGGCTGAAGGGGTCGCGCACGACACAGGCGGCACGATCCGGATATGACCGTAAGGTCATCGCCCTGGTCTACGACTTCGACGGCACGCTCTCTCCGCGGCCGATGCAGGAATACGCGTTCCTGCCCGAAATCGGCGAGGACGCGAAGGCATTCTGGGCGGAATCGAACCGGATCGCGCGCGAGCATGCCGCCGATCCGCTGATCGCCTACATGCACCTGATGTACAAGAAGGCCAAGGCTAAGGGCGTACGCATCGACCGGCAGGACCTGGTGGCGCAAGGGTGCAGGGTCGAGCTGTTTCCGGGCGTAACCGAATGGTTCGATGCGATCAGCGAGTACGTCAAAATCCGCGCCGAGAGCTCTGGCGTCACGCTGCGCCATTATCTTATTTCGTCCGGGCTGACCGAGATCATCGAAGGCACGACGATCTACCGGCATTTCCATAATGTTTTCGCGTCGGAATATTGGTTCGATCCCTATGACCTGCCTTATCCCAAGCGCGTCATCTCCGACACCGGCAAAACGCAATATCTCTTTCGCATCAACAAGGGCGTCGAGGATCTACGCGAAAACATCAACCAGCATATGCCGGAAGCCAACCGGCCCATACCGTTCTCGAATATGATCTACTTCGGTGATGGCGATACCGATGTTCCGTCCATGGCTGTCATGCGAAAGAACGGCGGTCACGCGTTTGCCGTTTATCCACCGGGTAAAGCGCGGGCCAAATTCGTTGACCTTTTTAAGGCCGGACGCATCGACTTCTTCGCATCAGCCGATTATCGTCGCGGGTCTGATCTCTTCAAACGCACCAGCCTACTGCTCGATCGGATCCTCGCCGACATGCGTGTGCAGGAAGAGGTTTGGCGTATCGGCCGCGATGTTTCGCGCAATGCCTAGCGACGCGCTAAAGATTTCCGGGAACCGAAAATAAAAATGTGAGTTCCCACTGCATAAAATTCGCTGATCCATTTCTCGCTAGCGAGGGTTATGTAGGAAAAGCGCTGCAATCGCATCAGCTTCGCCCTTATGTGGCGAAACTGCATCCCACCCCCAAATGAATTTTTATCCGTGGAACCTTAGTCCGGGTACCGCGTTTCGTTGCTGGCCACGTGCTTCATGTGTTCGCGTTTGCATGCCGGCCGCCACAGGTTTTCCTGAAATCATTCGCACACATGGGGGTGGGGATGGCCGAAAACCATCAAACGGCGGTTGCCTGGGAAATGCTCAGCAGCGTCGTCGTCCTGCGC
>JAEZBZ010000154.1 GCA_023412745.1 Pseudomonadota bacterium
TTGTTCAGGATGAACACCTTGACCGGCAGGTGATACTGGATCGCCGTCGACATCTCCTGAATGTTCATCAGGATCGAGGCATCGCCGGCAATATCGACGACCAGCGACTTCGGATGCGCGAGCTGCGCGCCGATCGCTGCCGGCAGACCATAGCCCATGGTGCCCAAGCCACCGGACGTCATCCAGCGATTCGGTTCCTCGAACTGATAGAACTGCGCCGCCCACATCTGATGCTGACCGACTTCTGTCGTGATGTAGGTGTCGCGATCCTTGGTCAACTCGTACAGGCGCTCGACAGCGTATTGCGGCATGATCACGTCGCTGGTGCTCTTGTAAGCCAGTGACTTGCGCGCCCGCCACTGGTCGATCTGCTTCCACCAGCCTTTGTGCGCCGCTTTGTCGACCTGCGGCGCCCGTGATTTCCAGACGCGCACCATGTCTTCCAGCACATAAGCCACGTCGCCAATGATCGGCACGTGCGCATGCACGTTCTTATTGATCGACGACGGATCGATATCGATGTGGATCTTCTTCGAATGCGGCGCGAAGGCATCGATGCGGCCGGTGATGCGGTCGTCGAAGCGCGCGCCGACGCACACCATCACGTCGCAATCGTGCATGGCCATGTTGGATTCGTAGGTGCCGTGCATGCCGAGCATGCCGAGCCACTGCTTGTCCGACGCCGGATAGGCGCCGAGCCCCATCAGCGTAGAGGTGATCGGCGCGCCGGTCAGGCGCACGAACTCGCGCAGCAACTGGCTGGCCTTCGGCCCCGAATTGATGACGCCGCCGCCGGTGTAGAAAATCGGCTTCTTGGCGGTGGCCAGCAGCTCAACCGCATCGCGCACGCCCTCGACTTCCGGCTTGAGGCGCGGCTTGTAGGTCTTGTGTGCGATGTTCGACGGGCCGACGTAATTGCCGGTCGCGAACTGGATGTCCTTCGGAATATCGACGACAACCGGACCCGGCCGGCCGCTCTTGGCGACGTAGAACGCCTCATGGATGACGCGCGCCAGATCGTTGACGTCCTTCACCAGCCAGTTGTGCTTGGTGCACGACCGGGTGATGCCGACGGTATCGCATTCCTGGAACGCGTCCGAGCCGATCAGGTGCGTCGGCACCTGCCCCGTCAGGCAGACGACGGGGATTGAGTCCATCAGCGCGTCGGTCAGTCCGGTGACGGCATTGGTCGCGCCGGGACCGGAGGTCACCAGCACCACGCCGACGCGGCCGGTCGAGCGTGCATAGCCTTCAGCCGCATGCACCGCGCCGCCTTCCTGGCGCACCAGCACATGCTTGACCTTCTCCTGCTGGAACAGCTCGTCATAGACCGGAAGTACGGCGCCGCCCGGGTAGCCGAATATGAAATCGACACCTTGGTCTTGCAGCGCCTTGATCACCATCTCGGCGCCGGTCATTGGACGTGCCATCGCCAGTCTCCACGAACGAGCATGAGTTGCATTGACGCCAACCGACGCAGCAAGCGCGGCCGAACGGGGCGCAACCTACAGACCCGAGAATCGTTGGTCAATGGCGAACGATTGCAAATAGGTCTTGCTGCAATCATTTTGTTTCCATTTATTGCGTAGATGCGTGTTTCCACGCAATCATATTGCGTCGAAGCCAGGTGAACTGCCTTTTGGCGTAGTGGCGGGTATCGGCCTTCGCGGCGGCGATGGCCTCATCCAAATCCATTTTGCCAGCGAGCGCTGCGGTCAGCGCCGGTACGCCGTGGGCGGTCATCACCGGCAGATCCAGGGCGAGATCGAGCGCGCGTAAAGCGGCGACCTCGTCCATCACACCCGCCTTCATCATGGCGTCGAACCGCGCATCGATGCGCCGATACAGCTCGGCACGATCTGGCAGCAAAACTAGCCGTTCGGTCTCGTCTTCGGACAGCACGCCCTGGCCGGGCAGCCGTTGCCATTCGGCCAGTGAACGGCCGGTCGCCTCCAATACTTCCAGCGCGCGAACAACGCGCTGCGTATCGCCTGACTTCAGACGACTGGCCATCTCCGGGTCGCGTTCGGCCAGGATACGATGCAGCACTTCCGCACCCATCGCCTCGGCTTCCGCCCGCCAACGCGCCCGCACATCAGCCGGTATCGTTGGGATGGGCGACAGCCCCTCCAACACCGCCTTGAAGTAAAGCCCCGTGCCACCGACCAGAATTGGCAACAGCCGATCGCGCGCGGCCTCGGCAATCGCGGCCGCGACGTCAACGACATAGCGGCCCACCGAATAAGCCTCACTTGCAGGCACGAACCCGAACAGCTTGTGCGGCACCCGCGCCTCGTCCTCCTGCGTCGGCCGCGCAGTGATGATCCGAAGCTCGCGATAGACCTGCATGCTGTCTGCGTTGATGACCACGCCGCCGTGACGCTCGGCCAGCGAGATCGCGAGGGCGGACTTGCCGCTGGCGGTCGGCCCGGCAATAAGGATGGCGCGGCGGGGTTTCATGCCCCCTTGCTAAATCAGCCGGCAGCGTCCGGCGAGCCCGAAATTGAGAACCGCGCGATGATGCTCTGCTACGCTCTCGTCCTGACCAGCCCGCCCGAAGCTCCGGCCGTCAGCACCGATGTTGCCCGGACCGCGGCGGCCCTGCTGCCGGCCGGCGCCGAACTGCAGCAGGACTGGCTGTCCGATGGCGAGGCCTGGCAGGCGCTGTTCGTCAGCGACGATCCCGACGCGCCCGCCCGCATTCGTGCCGACGTCAGCGACCGGCTGGCCGCACTGCCGATCGACGTCAACGTGGTCTCCAACGACATCGCCTGGACGCGCAAGAAGCTGCTGGTCGCCGATATGGAGTCGACCATCATCGCCCAGGAATGCCTGGATGAGCTGGCGGAGTTCGTTGGCCTGCGCCAACGCATTTCGGACATCACCGCACGCGCCATGCGCGGCGAGCTCGATTTCGAGGCCGCGCTCAAGGAACGCGTAGGGCTGCTCAAAGGGCTCGATGCCTCAGTTCTGCAGAAGCTCTACGACGAGAAGGTTACGCTGATCCCCGGCGCCTGCGAACTGGTGGCCACCATGCGCGCCAACGGCGCCTACTGTGCCCTCGTCTCCGGCGGCTTCACGTTCTTCACCTCGCGCATTGCCGAGAGGGTCGGGTTCAACAGCCATCTGGCCAACACTCTGGAAATCACCGACGGCAAGCTCGCCGGCACGGTCACCATGCCGATCCTCGGTCGCGAGGCCAAGCTGGAGGCGCTGGAAACCCTGCGCGCGAAGCTCGGCCTGCTGGAGATGAATACGCTGGCGGTCGGCGACGGCGCCAACGACCTCGCGATGATCGGCAAAGCCGGGCTCGGTGTCGCTTTCCACGCCAAACCGATCGTCGCTGCCGAAGCCCGCGCCTCGGTCCGGCACGGCGACCTCACCACGCTGCTCTATCTGCAAGGGTATAAGCGCAGCGAGTTCCACAGCGAGTTTTGATCAAGACTCCGGGCGTAGCATCAGCCGCCGCCAAAGATCGCGGAGGTAAACGCGCACCAGCGACAGCCGCGGCAACAGCGTTTCCCAGGCGCCACGCATCACCAGCTTCACACGCCTCTTCAGCACGCGCGCGTAACGCCAGACCCACGTGGCCCGCACATAGGCGAACAGCGCGTCCTTCCACGGCATGACTACGTTGTAGAGCCGCGCGAACCAGCCGATCCGCATCAGCTTCGGCTGCGTCAGGATGAAGATACGCGCCAGGATCGCGGTGCCGATCACCTTGGCGCCGACCAGCATCAGCGCCGCGGTTACGAAATGTCCGGTCGCGACCAGATATACCGCCACAACCTTGAGCGGGAAGATCAGGCACGACGGCAGCAGGAACGCACACAGCGCGCCGTAAGGCGGCAAACCCTGTAGCCAGACTTCAAGCCGCTGCCAGATCTCGAAGCGCCGCAGCCGTCCGATGAGATTGGCGAGCGGCTGCCAGCCCCATTCCTCAAACAGCAGGATCAGAGCGAGAAATACATCGAGGATACCGCGGAGCCCCCGCAGAACAGTGCGCGCTAGACCGGAAGGTGTGCTGCCCCCTGGCCCCGCACCCCGCTCGGCGCTCTCGCCTGTCATCCCGGCCTCTCGATATCCTTGTCAGCCGGTGCCGGCGTTTGCACTGGGTTGCGCTCGGCCATGGCCAGATCCGGTGCCCGTCCGCCCGGCACTGCAATATCGGCGGGACGCAAGGCACCGGCCTTTTCAGCCTCTTCCAGCGTCCGCGCCAGTTCTTCCCGCGCTTTGGCGGCCTGAAGCTGGCGGTTCCACAAGCTGGCATACAGGCCATTGCGCGCGATCAGTTGCGGATGGGTGCCCTGCTCCACCAGCACGCCCTTCTCCAGCACCAGGATGTTATCGGCGTGGACGATGGTGGATAGCCGGTGCGCGATGATCAACGTCGTCCGGTTCTCGGCAACGCGGTCGAGCGCATCCTGGATCTCCTTCTCGGTGTGGCTGTCGAGCGCACTGGTCGCCTCATCGAGCATCAGGATTGGCGGCTGCTTGAGGATGGTGCGGGCAATCGCGACGCGCTGCTTCTCGCCGCCCGACAGCTTGAGCCCACGTTCGCCGACCATGGTGGCATACCCCTGCGGTAGCTGACGGATAAAGCGGTCGATCTGCGCCAGCCTGGCCGCGGCATAAACTTCCTCGTCGCTGGCATCGGGGCGCCCGTACCTGATGTTGTAAAAGATGGTGTCGTTGAACAGCACCGTGTCCTGCGGCACTACGCCAATCGCGGCCCGCACGCTCTCTTGTGTCACGTCGCGGATGTCCTGACCGTCGATGGTGACGGTGCCGCTCGAAATATCGTAGAAGCGGAACAGAATCCGGCTGATCGTCGATTTGCCTGCCCCCGACGGCCCGACGATCGCCACCATGCGGCCGGCCGGAATCTCGAACGACACATCCTTCAGGATGGGCCGGTCGGCATCGTAGTGGAAGCTGACATTCTGAAACCGGATCGCGCCCTTGTCGACGACCAGCGGCGGCGCACCCGGCTTATCGACCACCTCCGGCTTTTCATCCAGCAGCGTGAACATGTTCTCCAGATCGACCAGGCCCTGCTTGATGTCGCGATAGACCATGCCCATGAAATTCAGCGGGATGTAGAGCTGGATCAGCACCGAGTTGATCAGCACGAAATCGCCGATCGTGTGATCACCAGCCATGATGCCGCGCGCGGTGAGCAGCATCGTGATCGTCATGCCAATTGTGAAAATCAGCGCTTGGCCGGAGTTCAGGAAACCCAGCGAGTAATAGGCGCGCACGGCGGCGGACTCATAGCGCGCCATCGAGGCATCGAAGCGCGCCGCCTCCAGCTTCTCATTGCCGAAGTATTTAACCGTCTCGAAGTTGAGAAGGCTGTCGATCGCCTTCGTATTGGCGTCGTTATCGCTGTCGTTCATCTCGCGGCGGATGGCGATGCGCCACTCACTGGCCGCGAAAGTGAACCACATGTACGCCGCCACCGTCGCCAGGATGATGACGACGTAAACCCAGTTGAAATAGTACAGCAGCACGCCGCAGATCAGCAACAGTTCGAGCGCGGTTGGCACCACGTTCAGGATACCCATGCGGATGATCAGCTCTATGCCGCGTGTCGCGCGCTCGATGACGCGACTTAAGCCACCCGTCCGCCGCTCCAGGTGAAAACGCAGGGACAACTGATGCAGATGCCGGAACGTGCGGTTGTTGAGCTGGCGAACCGCGTGCTGCCCGACCTTGGTGAAGAACACGTCGCGGATCTGGTTGAGCACCATCATGACCACGCGGCTGGCGCCATACGCTACGATCAGCGCGACCGCCACCATCGCCAGCCCCTGGCCCAGCGCTGCAGTGCCATCGCGCGGCGCGTTCGTGGAGAGCCAGTCGGTTGCCTCCTTGAAGAAAATTGGCACCGCGATCGTGACGATTTTAGCAAACAGCAGGACGATAAAGGCCAGCACGACCCGCATCCGCAGATCCGGCCGCCCCTTCGGCCACACGAACGGCAGCAGGCCGCGCAACACCGTCCAGTGGTCGGCACCCGCATTCGATTTGGAATGAGAACTATTCCGGTCGCCGCGATCTCGCGCCGCCTTGCTGACCGTCCCTTGCACCGCCATGCCGTGTCGCCGTTCCGTTGTTTCGCGCAGATATACGGTCTCGCATCAGGAATAGCGACCCTGAGCGTCCATGGGCCACGCAACCCTGAGCGCCTCCAGGCGTTAGGTCGCGCGCGCCCGCGCCCGGCCGGAGTGGGTGTTAATGGCCGCCGCAATTCAGTCCGGCAAGGGCCTTACCGTCCGGCCAAGCAATCACGATATTGAATGGGATGACCTTGAACGAAAACAATCTCCAAGAAACCAAGAAAACTCAGGCAATATCTATGCAGAAGATCATCACGCCGGCTTCTTCCGGCGTAAAGAATATTTGCGTTTACTGCGGATCGGGCGTCGGCAGCAAGCAGGTGTACGCGGAAGCCGCGCGCACACTTGGCCGATCACTCGCCTCATCGGGCATCGGTCTTGTCTATGGCGGCGGCAGCCTCGGGCTGATGGGTGAGGTGGCGCGCGCTACCCTGAACGCGGGCGGTCGCGCCATCGGCATCATTCCGGCATTCCTGTCTGAACGTGAGCAGATGCTGCGTGACGTCGACGAATTGATCGTCACAGAGGACATGCACCAGCGCAAAATGCTGATGTTCGAGAAATCGGACGCGTTCGTCGCTCTGCCCGGCGGCATCGGTACACTGGAAGAGCTGGTCGAGCAGCTCACCTGGTCGCAACTCGGCCAGCACCAGAAGCCGATCATCGTGGCCAACATCGATGGCTTCTGGTCACCGTTCCTGAACTTGCTGGATCACATGCGAACCGACGCCTTCATCCGGCAGGGGCTGGAAGTTGGCTTCGAGGTCGTCGATCGCGCTGAGGACATCGTGCCGGCAGCTATAGCGGCGGTACCGACCACGGAGGCGGTCAAACCTCAGGCCAAGGACGAGGCGGCAATCATCTCCCGCATGTAGCGGAGGTCGCGGACAAAGCGACTGCAGTCTTCCCGCGGCATCCAACAGTGATAGGCTATAGCCGATCTCGCGCCACCGGAACGCTTCTGCCCGTGACCTATCTTCTCGATGAAACAGCGCGCCGCGAGCACAAGCGGCGCAACGCCACCCAGTCGGCTCTACTACTGATCGGCCAGACCCTGGTGCTGGCGTTCTCGGCCACCATGATCTGGGGCTGGGCGGGGCTGCTGTGGGCCGCAGCGGGCGTCGGCATTCTCATGACGGCAGTGCCGACAGTTCCGCCCGAAGCCGTGATGAAGATGTATCGCGCCCAGGAAGTCGACCCGAGGCTGTCGAGCCAACTCGGCCGCGTCGTCACCCTACTGTCGGAGCGAGCGGATTTGCCGACGCAACCGCGCCTGTTCGTAGTCCCCAGTCATACCCTGAACGCCTTCGCCACCGGCAATTCAAAGAATGCGGCCATTGCCGTCACCGACGGCCTGCTGCGCACGCTGAGCCTACGCGAACTGGCGGGCGTGTTGGCACACGAAATCAGCCATATCCGCAACAACGATCTCAGCGTCATGTCGATCGCCGACAACATCAGCCGGTTTACGCAGGCGCTGTCGACGCTGGCCAGCATTCTGGCGCTCCTCAATGTCATCAGCCTGCTGGTCGGTCTGCAGTTCGTTTCGTGGGCGGCGATTTTCGTCCTCTACATGGCCCCGATGATCTCAAGCCTGCTGCAGCTCGGCCTGTCGCGCGCCCGCGAATACGACGCCGACCTTGAAGCCGCGATGCTGACCGGCGATCCGGACGGGCTTATCGCGGCACTCGGCAAGCTCGAACGCCATACCGGCCGGTTCTGGGAGGATTTCGCCTTCCCCATTCCCGGCCGCCAAGTTCCCGGGCCGTCTCTGCTGCGGACGCACCCGCATACGGCTGATCGGATCGCCCGCCTGCACAAGCTGCACGGTAAGCCCAAGCCGCCGCCGGTCGTCCGCCAGGGCGGAGTGGCGTTTCCGGTGCCGCGCGTACCGTTGACCACGCCACGCCGACACTGGTCCGGTGTGTGGTATTGACGGGGGATGGCCATGCCCGACGACACGCCCGCTTCCGCCGACCAGACAGCAGCTGAGGATGTGGCTAGTCGCGTGCGGGCGGGGGAACGTCGCGCCGTCGCTCTGGCGCTGACCGAGGTCGAACGGCAAACCCCGATATCCCGCGCCCTGCTGCGGGCCATGCGTCCGCATCTGGGGCGCGCGCTGACCGTCGGCGTCACCGGCCCTCCGGGAGCGGGCAAATCGACCCTGGTCGACGCCATGGTGCGCGCGCTGAGGGCGGATGGCCGCTCCGTCGGTGTGATCGCGGTCGATCCCTCCAGTCCGCTGTCGGGCGGCGCCATTCTCGGCGACCGCATCCGCATGACATCAGCGCTGGATGACGACGGCGTGTTCGTGCGCTCGCTGGCGGCGCGCGGCCATCTCGGCGGCCTGACGCCTGCCGCCGTGCGTATGATAGACGTGCTGGATGCGGCCGGTTTCGACGTGGTGATGCTGGAAACCGTCGGCACCGGACAGTCAGAGATCGACGTCGCGGAGGCGACCGACGTGCGGGTTGTGGTGTCCGCGCCGGGCCTCGGCGACGACATCCAGGCAATGAAGGCCGGGCTGCTCGAAATCGCCGACGTGCTGGTGGTCAACAAAGCCGACCGCGACGGCGCCGAGCGCACTACGCAGCAGCTTCTTAGCCGCGCCGCCAACCGGACGTCCCTGCGCGCGGCCACGCCAGTCCTGAAGACGATCGCGACGACCGGCGACGGCGTTGGCGATCTGCTGGCTGCCATCGACAAGGTCGCGCTGCGCCGCATGGCGGCCGGAAGCCAGTCGCGGCGCCGCACCCGCGCACGCTATCTGATCGCCCGCGCCGCAGCCGATCTGATCGCCGCTGAGATTCGGCAGGCTCCGGCCGGGCAAATCGAACAGCTCGCCGACGCCGTGCTGGAGGGAACCCTGTCCGCAAGCGAAGCCGCTGCCCGCCTGATCGCGCGCAAGGCCGGCGCGACTGAAAGCTAGGCTGCAAAGGCGGTCACTGGACGCCAGCGGCGGGTAAGCCTAAGTGTTCGCGTATGCCAGAAGACAAAGCCCCGGTGGCGCATGAGCCCGCAGCGATGGAGCCAGCCCAAAGCCCGCGCCGGACCGGCGCCGAGGTCATCGCCTCCTATCTGAAGACATTGCCATCCTCGCCCGGCGTCTATCGCATGATCGA
>JAEZBZ010000206.1 GCA_023412745.1 Pseudomonadota bacterium
GGTTCGGGTAAGACCTTGACTTGCCGAGTTGCCAAGCTAAAAGCGGGGCACGTTATAAATATTCCGCTAGTCGACAGTGACAGCATTCAAGCCGTCTTTGCAGGGCCCTCATGAGCACCACAAAAGACCGCAAGTCGCAGGCGAAGACCAAGACCAAGCCGATTCAGGTGGAGGGCAGCCTGCTGCTACCGGATGACTATCGGCCGTCCGAGGACGAGCCCTTCATGAACGAGCGCCAGCGTGCCTATTTCAGGCGTAAGTTGCTGGCGTGGAAGGAGGAAATCCTCCTTCAGACGCGTGAGACGCTGCAAGGGCTGCACACCGACTCGACGCAGCATGCCGATCTGGCCGATCGCGCGACGTCCGAGACCGATCGGGCGCTGGAATTGCGGGCCCGTGATCGCCATCGCAAGTTGATCAACAAGATCGACGCGGCCATCGCGCGCATCGAGGACGGCAGTTACGGTTATTGCGAAGAGACAGGTGAGCCGATCGGGCTGCGCCGCCTCGACGCCCGGCCGATCGCGACGCTGAGCCTGGAAGCCCAGGAGCGGCACGAACGCCGCGAACGCGTTTACCGGGAGGACTGAGCGAAGGCTCCGGGCTTGCAGCCCGCCGCCGGCCTCGGTCTTTGCACAACAGAGGCGCTTCTCACGCATGAGAGCGCATTGCGTTGCGCGCCCTACAACTTGATGTCCCGAAAGCGATCAGCGCTTAACGCGTTGTTCATTTCCTGCGCTTACACTCCAAAGTTGTGAGGATGAAAGTGCCTGCTGGCCCGAGACATCACGGGGCGGCGCGACGCGTCTCGTCCCCAAGTCATTGGAAGACAAACGATAAGAGTGCGCGCCGGTCTCAGGCGCTGGGGAGTACAGTGCAGATGCTGAAGCTTAGCCCGACAGCCGTGGCAACGTCGGTCATGGCCATTGCGACCGTCAGCATGTTCTGCTTTGCCGCCGTGGCTAGCTCCAAGCCATCAGCGACGGTCAAGGCCGAAGCCAGGACGGTGGCCTGCAAGGGCGTTGCAGCCGTCAATAGCGCAGCCAAGGCGCCCGAGGCGGGCTGCAATGTGATCGCCGTGCGCACGCTGTTTGATCTGGCAGCCTTGTCCGCAAGCGATTTCGGCGACGCCGAAGACGCCAGCCGCTGATCGCCGCCGAGGGCCGGATGGCCGACCCGGCAGGCTCAGCTTGCAGGTTCGGCTTCGAACGTCCTCTCGCCCTTCTCGCGCCGCCGCGCCTCAAGGGCTGCGGCAACCGCGCCGCGCAGGCCATCCAGATCCCGCAGATGGATGTCGCGCTGAGGATAGGGAAGCTCGATCCCCGCCTCTTTGAACGCCTTGTTGATGCCGATGAGGAGTTCCGATTTCACGCCGCCACGCTGGCTGACGTCCGCAACGAACGCGACCACGGTGAAAAGCATGGAGTCGCTGCCGAAATCGTCGAGGCCGACCCACGGCGCCGGCAGTTTCAAAATCGTCGTCGATTGGTCAACGACGCCCTTGATCACTTTGATCACGTGCTCCGGGTCGGATTTGTAGGAAACGCCGACCTTGAACAGAATGCGCCCCATGGCGTTGCGATGGGTCAGGTTGGTCATCGAGCCGGTGATGAGCTGCGAATTGGGCACGATGACGCTGGCGCGATCGAAGGTTTCTATCTCCGTCGCGCGCACGTTGATGCGGCGCACATAGCCTTCCTGGCCATTGACGTTGATCCAGTCGCCAACCTTGATCGGGCGTTCGATCAACAGGATGATGCCCGACACGAAGTTGTTGAAGATCGCCTGGAGACCGAAGCCGATACCGACCGACAGCGCACCGGCGACCAGCGCCAGATGCGTGAAATCCAGGCCGGCGTAGGAGAGGGCGGCAACCGCTGCCAGACCGATGCCGGCATAGCCGATGCCCATCAGTACGGAATGTGAAATGGCGCCGTCGACGCGCGCTGGCCGCAGCACCGAGTTGTCGAGCCAGCGCTGGATCAGGCGCGTGACCGACAGCAGCGCCAGGAACAGCAGCACGGCAATCAGGATGCGCGCCAGTGAGATGCGGAACTGGCCGACCTCGAAGCCGAACAGGGCCAGCCTGATCCAATCGACGATGTCGCTGACCGCAAAGCCCCAGGTCAACAACAGCAGGGGTATCGCGGCCAGGATGATGATGATGTCGAACAGGAACACCAGGAGCTGACTGAAGGTGCTGGTGCGATCCGCGTCGAGCCCGAGACGGGCTTCGAGCAGATGGCCGCGTTTTCCGTCGGCCATGACTTGGACGATGTTGCGAACCGCATAGTGGGCCAGCAGCATGATCAGCACGGCGCTGCCGACCAGGACGACCTGGCCGGTGATGAAGCGCCCGAGAGAAACGTAACCGCTCAGCGTCGCTATGACGATTGCCGTGGCGAGGGCGGCAAGAGGCAGCGTCAGCCAGCGCGGTGCGTAGCGCTCCGGTGGATCTCGCTGAACCAGCGTCGTGCGCACCAGTGCAAGCAGCAGGGCGGCACTGGCCAGGTTATGGACGACCGCCAGCAGCACGCCAACTTCAAGCGGCAGATACAGCGCGCGCACGACAGCGCTGGCGACGAAGTTCAAGGCCGCAACAACCGCGAACAGCTTGGCGAGCCGCAGCAGCCGCGGTGCACTTTCTGCGGGCACGTCTAGCAGCCGGTGTGACGGCGGGCAGGGCATCAGCACCGCGGTTGCAAGCGCCGAAAGACCGACGTAGATCAGAAAACCGGTGAGAATGATCTCGGCCAGTACGCCGGCTGAATGCTCAAACAGATCGAGCCAGGTCAGGCCGCCATAGATGACGCTTGCTGCCGCCGCGGCGGGTGCAGCGCGCGCGATGAATGTGATCAGTGCCGACTTGGTGCGCGAGAAGAAATGCGGCTGGGCGCCGGACTCTCCGGCATACCCGCGCCGTCGGGCCACGGTGGCAAGCGATAGTCGCAGAGCGGTATGCGCGCCGGCAGCCGAGAGCAGCAAAAGCAGCAGGGCCGTCGTTTGCTCGACGGCGGTGCTCCACCACCCGGTGACCACGCTGCTGACCTGACGATAGGCACGCGCCGCGGGAAGCTCCAGATTGTTCCAAGTCGTGCCCGACAGAATGCTGGCCGAGCGGCGCAGCAGATCCTGGGCGAAGATGCCTTGGCGCAGTTCCTGGACGCGGCTGATCAACTGTCGGGCGCGAACCTGGCTGAGTTCTGCGGTTTTGATCGCGCCGCCCATTTGGGTCTGCAAGCCCGTTAGGCGTGCGCGCTCGGTTGCGACGGGTTGCGCTTCTGCCCCCTCGGCCGGTGCGGGACCGAGCTTTTCAAGCTGGGCATTGACGGCTTCGAGACGCGGACGCAGCGTGGTGATGAGCTGTTGTGCGTCCGTTTCGATCTGCTCGGCGACGTCCCGTTGTTCGGCCAGCCCACTCTCGCGTTCCTTGACGCGTTCCACCGCTTTCTCGGCATTCTCGATGCCCGAAGTGAGCTGGGTAACCCGTTGCGCCAGCTCTTCGGGAAATACCGTTGACGGGGCAGGTGGGGCGGTGGCTTCCGGAGCCTGGGCTGGAGTGGCCGGTTGCGCCGCGGGGGCCGGCTCTGCCGGTGCGGTTGCGGGGGCCGGTGCGGGCGCTGTTTGTGCTGGAG
>JAEZBZ010000239.1 GCA_023412745.1 Pseudomonadota bacterium
GACACCCACTGACCCAATCCCGTGTGAAGGAGAGCCCCATGTCGATCACCGCAAAATTCGTGCAGTTGGCCGTTCTGGCAGCCGCTTCGTTCGGCGCGGGTTCGGCCCTCGCTTCTCCCTCCGGCATCTACTACGACCACACCGGTCGCGGTGCCGTCGAAATCACTAACTGCGGTGGCGGCCTGTGCGGACGGGTTGTGTGGCTCAAGGATGCCGCCAATAACAAGGCATGCGGTGTCCAGATCATCGGCAATGCGAAGCAGACGGGCCCCGGAACCTGGGATCGCGGCTGGATCTTGGATCCCGATCGCGGCAGCCGGTACAATGTGGAAATCACGCCTTTGGCCGGTGGCCGCTTGAAGGTTATGGGCTACGCCGGCTCGAAATTCCTAAGTGAAACGATGATCTGGCGGCGCGCTCCTGCCGACCTGAAGCGTTGCGGCACCGCCTGATCTGAAATCAGTTTTGATCGTGAGCAAATGCCCCGTCGTCCTCCACGGCGGGGCAAAATCTCGTCAAAAGGCTGCGTTTCCCTCCACAACGCGACCATCTATCCATCGCTAACTGCGAAAAGTCGGAGTATCAGTCGCCGCCAACAGCGCTGACACTGGCCGAGTGATGCGCGGATGAAACGCGAAAGGCGCGACGATGCAAGGCGAGGAGATCTGCTGGGCGGATGCCGGCGCAATCGCTGAAGCGGTGCAAAACGGCGCGATTTTAGCAGAGACCGTAGCTACGGCCGTGCTTGAGCGCATCGCGGCGGTCGATAAAAAACTCAATGCCTTCGTTACGGTTTGTGCTGATGAGGCACTGAATGCGGCGCGCGCGGTCGATGCGAAACGGGGCGGCGGCGGGGCGCTGGGGCCGCTCGCCGGTGTGCCGGTGTCCCTCAAGGACATCGTCCTGACGAAGGATATCCGCACGACGGCCGGCTCGCGACTGCTGGAAACGTTCGTTCCCGATGAGGATGCACTGCTCGTTTCGCGCCTCAAGGCTGCGGATGCGGTGATCATCGGCAAGACCACGACGCCGGAGTTCTGCCACAAGACTATCACCGTCAGCCCATTGACCGGCGAAACGCGCAATCCTTGGGATTTGAGCCGCACGCCGGGCGGTTCGTCCGGTGGAAGTGCTGCCGCGGTTGCGGCGGGCATGGGGCCGTTGAGCATCGGCACGGATGGCGGCGGCTCCATTCGTCTACCGGCCGCTTTGTGCGGTGTCGTCGGGTTCAAGCCGACGTTCGGCGCGGTGCCGTCATGGCCGTCTATTCCGTGCTGGGATCTCCTCGGCCATACCGGTCCGCTGGCGCGCAGCGTTGCGGATATCCAACGCGTGATGGCGGTGATCGGCGGCGCCGATCCGCTCGATCGCGAAACGCAGATCGCATGGAAGAAGGCGCCGCGCGCAAAGCCGCGCGTCGCGTGGGCGCGCACACTGGATAACCTGCAGGCCGAGCCCGGCGTGGCGCGCGCGCTGGATGAGGTGGTCAATGCCGCAAAGCGCAATGCCAAAAGCTGCAGCGAAGTGAGCGTGAATTGGGTCGATGCTGATCAGCAGTTCCGCGTTATTGTGCTGTCGGATATCGCGGCGGCGCTGGGCGACAAGCTCGCGTCGGCTGAGAATCGCGGCGCGATGGATCCGACACTCATTCAGATGATCGAGTTCGGGCAAACGTTGAAAGGCAGTGACGTTGCTCGTGCGTTTGCCTGGCGACGCGCGTTTTCCCGCCAGGTTCTCGCGCTATTTCAGGACTTCGACCTCCTCATCGTGCCGACGACGCCCGTCACTGCGTTCGACCTCGGCATGCTGGGGCCGCGGGTGATCGCGGGAGAAAAGACCTCGCCATATGCGTGGTTCAACTGGACCTGGCCGTTCAACGCGACAGGGCAGCCGGCGTTGTCTCTGCCGGTGTTCAATGAGGGTGCGCTGCCTGCGGGAATTCAGATCATCGGGCGTCCGGGCGAGGACGAGCGCGTGCTCGCGTTTGCACGTGAGCTTGAGCCGCAACTGAAGTCAGGCTCCAGGTGCCGACCGCAAATCTGAGTGTTTTTGGGAGAGAATCACACCCGATTGCGTGGTGCTTTGTGCATGATTCGCTCGATTTGCTGAGGAAATGGTGATATTCGGAATCTCCAACAGGCGCTCGGCGAGCGAAAAGCGGGCGAATTCCTAAGGTTTTGCACCATTTCTGTTGCGCAATCGGCACACTCATCGCCCAGATGAGACTAATGTGGCTTTCCGTATTCGCAATCGCAGAGAATTCGGTTAAGTGCGAAAAATAATGAATTTCAAGGCCTTTACGACCCAATATGAGAGCGTCACATGAAAGTATCTGAACTCCGGAAGCTGAGTTACCGCCAGCTTCAGGCGTTGCTTGAAAAAGTCGAAGCTGCGATCGCACGTCGTCAGACCGGTGAGCGGGCGGCAAAGAAGAAGAATGGAAATGTGGCGAAGAAGGCCGGATTTCTCGTCAGCGATCTTCGC
Source organism: Pseudomonadota bacterium (assembly GCA_023412745.1). Lineage (GTDB taxonomy): Bacteria > Pseudomonadota > Alphaproteobacteria > Rhizobiales > Hyphomicrobiaceae > ZC4RG25. The sequence continues at coordinate 2,485 of JAEZBZ010000239.1, forward strand.
GGCAAAAGCCAAAAGGCCACGCAGACACGAGAAATAGCAGTCAAATACCGCCACCCAAAGAATCGTACCCTGTCCTGGACGGGCCGTGGCCGCCGGCCGAATTGGCTCATCCAGGAAGGTGGCGATATTGAACGCTTTCGCGTGGCTTGAGTCAGTGACTTCCAATCAACCCAGATTTTCACATTCAAGGAGCGAATACCATGAAAGCACCAGCTAAGAAGGCCCCGGCCAAAAAGGCAGCCGCGAAGACCAAGACCGTTGCGGCCGCCGCGAAGACCGCAAAGCCGACCAAGACCGCTACGGTGACGCTGAGCCAGATGGCGAAGGATCTCGCCGAAGCGAAGGGCACGACCCGTAAGGAAGTGACGACTTTGCTCGGTGATTTCACCGCGCTGGTCACCAAGCATCTCAAGAAGGGCGCTCGCGTTCGCGTCAACGGCATCGGCGTCCTGCAGGTTCGCAAACGTCCGGCACGCATGGGCCGCAATCCGGCCACGGGTGAAGCCATCAAGATCAAGGCCAGCAAGAAGATCGCGTTCC
>JAEZBZ010000249.1 GCA_023412745.1 Pseudomonadota bacterium
CAACGCGCGCGACCTGCGCATCCAGCAGCACGAACGGCGCCCCCAGGGGAATACCCGGACGCATCGCCCCTTCCGTTCCCGCCTGACCACGCAGCAAAGTGCGCAGCGCGTAGACACCAGGCGCGATCAGCGTCGCCGACCGGAACTGGATCACTTCCCAATCCCCGTCCGCATTGCGAACCGCCGCCGTATTGGCGCCGGCCAGACACTGCAGCTCCGACACCGACGAAAGCTCACCTGAGAACATGCGCACCGTCAGCGCACCGGCATGATCGAAGCGGCCGCTCACACCCGGAGCGAGATCGGCTTCCGTCATCCCCATGATCGCCGGAACATTGACCAGCGCACGCAACGTATACCCCGCATCGCCCGGTGACCGCAGCAGCGCAACCGGCCCCGGCCACGGCAACTGCGAGGCCGCGAAGTATCCGCTGTGCTCCGGTTCATCGCCCCGCAGCAGCGGCAAATCGAGCAAATAGCCCAGCGGCTGGCCGGACGCTTGCGGCGGTGGCTGACGCACGATGCGCCCCGGCCCCTCGACCAAAGCGTACAACGCCGGATCAATGCCCCGCGCCTCAATCTCGCGGGCACCGAGATCACCGATTTCGGTCACGCGCAGCAGCCGCGATCGACCAGCATCCATCAACCGCACGACATCCGCGGGTTCGACCGCCAGGCGGCTCGGCGGCAACGCGAAGGATGCCCGTTCCCGCGCCGTCCATGTCTCGAACAACCATGCATCGGCGATGCCGGCCGCCTGCTCGGGATCGAGCATCACCGGGATCTCGGCCTGTGCCACCCGTGTGCTGGCACCTGCCAATTTGCGCGCTTCGGCAACCGCGGGACGGTAGTCGTGCTCAGCAGACGCGTAGCGGATCTTGGCCGAACCCGGCAGCTCCGTTTCCTGCCCACGCGTCAACCGGGCGAGTTCTGCGCCTGCCCTCCGCTCCACCATGTCGTCCATCGACAGATCGATCACGGGGCCTGCACCGCCGCGTGGCCGGAATACGATTTGCCCGCCACTCTCCACCGCATCGAAGAAGAATGCCAATTCCAGCGGCTGCAGCGCCTCGCGCGGCGACATCAGCCGGTCCAACGTGTAGCCGTGCAGAATGCCTTCCAGCGACGACGCATCGAAATCCGTGAACCCGGCATCGCCCAGGATCTGCTCGACAGCAGCAGCAACCGGCGCGCTCACCGTACGGCCGCAGATCCAATGCCCGCGCCGCCAGTTGTCGGCATCACCCCACCGGTCCGCATCTGCCGGAAATGCCGGATACGGCCGCGCGTCCCAGGCATAGACGTGCGTGCGCGAGATATCGACCATCGGCCCGCCATAGACCTCGGAGATCGGATTGGCCGCGAGAACCGCACCGGGTGCGTCGCGGTCGAACGTCTCGATCAGTGCCTGCAGCACGCGCCGCTGCATCAGATCATCGCGCTTGCCGTTGGAAAAGCGGGGCAAGGCCGTCTCAGCACTTTTCGGATCTACAAACACGTTCGGCTGGTTGGCACCCTTATCGACAGCCGGACAGCCGATTTCCAGCAACCACACCGGTTTCGCTCCCGGCACCCACGCCGTCGGCGTGTCGTGCTCGATGCCCCCGGGCCGATTGTGATGCGCGTTGCTCCACCACGACGCCAGGTCCTTGAAGCGAAACACCCACGGCTTGCCCGCGCCATCCGTGATCGGCGTACGAAGCTGAGCCGCGCGATCGGCGTCGCTGGCGTAATACCAGTCATAGCCCTCACCACCGAGAATGTTGGCTTTCAGGTAATCGAGATCATAGATCGATGCCGCACCCGCCACCGCGTCGGCGTGCCCGTAACCGTCGCGCCAATCGCTCAGCGGCCAATACAGATCGATACCGATCACATCGATTGCCGGTGACGCCCAAAGCGGATCGAGATGAAAAAAGACATCACCCGTCCCATCCTGCGGCTGATGTCCGAAGTACTCCGACCAATCCGCCGCATACGTAACCTTTACCTCCGCGCCGAGCACCGCCTTGACGTCCTCGGCCAGCGACACCAGCGCCGTAACGAACGGATACGCGTCGGCCGCGCTGCGCACGTGCGTCAGCCCGCGCATTTCCGATCCGATCACGAATGCATCGACGCCACCAGCGGCTTTCGCCAGATGCGCATAGTGCAGAATGAAACGGCGATACGACCATTCGGCCGGGCCCGAATACGTTACGACTTCTCCGACGATGGCAAAATCGGCGGGCGCGGCCGTCCCCACAAACGCCGCCACCTCATCGGCTGCAGCCCCGGTCTTGTCCGGACTGCCGTCGTGACCCGGCGCCGGATCAACGGTAATCCGCCCACGCCACGGATATGCCGGCTGCATGCCCTCACCATACGGATCGGACAGTGCGTTGCCGGCTGGAACATCCATCAGCACGAATGGCGTGAGCACCACTGAATGCCCGCGATCCTTCAAATCGCGGATCGCATCGATCACCGTCTGGTCCGACGGCGTACCGCCATAAGCGGGTTTGCCGTCATGATTGCTGACGACATGCGCCGCCGCCCGGTTCAACCCGGCAACGCTCCATGAAATCGGCGAGGTCGTCTTGCTGACAATTTCGACACCAGGCCAGATCTGGCATTGCCCAGCGCGCAGATCCGTGCCGAACCAACTCGTCACCAGTGAGACCGACTTACAGTTCGGCAGCGCGGCGGTCAGTTGATCCAGCGACACGCTCCAATCCGTCCCGCCCTGGCGCGTATGCACGTTTTCGGCAACTTGCATGCCGCTGGTCTCGCGCCGCGTGATCTCCTGCCGGCCGTACACGAATTCGCCCGAACCCGGGATCATGACCACGCCGCGAACGCCGCGATGGAAGTCGTCAACCGGCCGAAACACCTCAAACGAAAACTGCGGCAACCGATTGCCGAACGGCGCCAGCGCCATCCGCTCGAATACGACGTAGGCGACACCGCGGTACGCCGGCGCGCCATCGGCACCTTCCCGAGCGCTGATGAAGCTATCCGGCTCCTGGTCATCCGTCCCCGGATAGAAGCGCCACGTCACCGTCGTCAGATCGAGTTCCTGGCCATCGGCCCAGACGCGTGTCAGGCCGGAAATCTCGCCCTCCGCCAGCGCCACCGCGAAATTCGCGAAATAGCGATACTCAGTCTGCCGTCCGGCGCTGCCACCACCGAGCTTGCCGCCGCTACCGGCCTTCGACGTTACGATCTCTTCCTCGAAATCCGTCGCCCAGATCACCTGCCCGCCAACGCGCGCGCGTCCATAGATGCGCGGGATCGCGGCACCTTCCGTCGATGCCGTGACGCGCAGATCCGACAGCCTGGGACCGGTAACCTGGCGTGACTGCCCGGATGCCCCGAACAGCGCCTGGTCGATGACCGATCCCGCCAATGCGCCGATCTGCGAGCCGATGGTCGCGCCACCGATCGTCGCCCCTAGAACGGTGAGACCGCCGGGGAGCAGTGCGCCACCGAGCGCCGCGCCGGCAGCCGTGAGAGCAAGCGTCGCCATCAGTC
>JAEZBZ010000283.1 GCA_023412745.1 Pseudomonadota bacterium
GCTCGATCCAACGCGCGCCGGGAAGCGGCTGTTTCAGCTGCGTCAGGGCCTCGCGTGCGTCTTCGGAAATTTCGATCCCGGTGAACAGGCGGGGCATCTTGAACACCTCCCGGGATCGACCAGCGACGACAGTCTCCAAAGCGGCAGGATGCTGCTTCAGATCTCAGAGAATGAACTTGCTAAGATCAGTATTCTTGGCGAGATCGCCAATACGGTCGCGCACATAAGTCGCATCGATGGTGACGGTCTGGCCGCCCTTGTCGGAGGCCTCGAAGGAGATTTCATCGAGGATCCGTTCCATGACGGTCTGCAAGCGCCGTGCACCAATGTTCTCGACGGTGGAGTTCACTTGAACGGCAGTGTCGGCAATCGCATCGATGGCGTCGTCGGAGAAGGCGAGCGTCAGTCCCTCGGTCTCCATCAGCGCGGTATACTGCTTGATCAGGCTGGCTTCAGGCTCGGTCAGGATGCGGCGGAAATCCTCACGCGTCAGCGCCTTCAGCTCGACGCGAATGGGCAGGCGGCCTTGCAACTCCGGCAGAAGGTCAGATGGCTTGGCCACGTGGAATGCGCCTGAAGCAATGAACAGCACGTGGTCGGTCTTCACCGGCCCGTATTTGGTCGACACGGTTGTGCCTTCGATCAACGGCAGCAAATCGCGCTGCACGCCTTCGCGGGACACGTCGGCACCGGCGCGGCCTGCGTCACTGCGCGAGCAAATCTTGTCGATTTCATCGAGAAACACGATGCCGTTGTTCTCGACCGCTTTCACTGCTTCCTGGGCTAGCTGGTCCTGGTCGAGCAGCTTGTCGCTTTCCTCCGCGATCAGAATCTCGTAGCTGTCCTTGACGTTCACGCGGCGCGTTTTCTGGCGATTGCCGAACGCTTTGCCAAGCATGTCGCCGACATTGATCGCGCCGATGGAGCTGCCCGGCATTCCGGGGATGTCGAACATCGGCATGCCGCCACCAGTGTCGGTGACGCGGATCTCGATTTCCTTGTCGTTCAGCTCATTGTTGCGCAGGCGCTTGCGGAAGCTCTCGCGCGTCGCGGCGGAGGCATTCTCGCCGACCAGGGCATCGAGCACGCGTTCCTCGGCCTGCTTCTCGGCGCGGGCGCGGACTTCCTTGCGCTTGGTTTCGCGCACCAGGGCCAGGCCGACTTCGACGAGATCGCGGATGATCGAATCGACGTCGCGGCCGACATAGCCGACCTCGGTGAATTTGGTTGCCTCGATCTTGATGAAGGGTGCACCCGCGAGTTTGGCCAGGCGACGCGAGATCTCGGTCTTGCCGATGCCGGTCGGCCCGATCATCAGGATGTTCTTGGGCTGAATTTCGTCGCGCAGATCACCGGTGACCTGCTGGCGCCGCCAGCGGTTGCGCAGCGCGATCGCGACGGCGCGCTTGGCATCCTTTTGACCGACGATGTAGCGGTCCAGTTCGGAGACGATCTCGCGGGGCGAAAAGTTTGTCATTTGTCTGCTTTCCTCAGTGCGAGGACACGAACTTCAGCCCGAGGATCGAGCCGATCAGGAGCGTCAGGAACACGATGCGCATCGTCGTCGCCGGCTCGTTGAAGTAAATGGCCCCCAGAATAGCCGTACCGGCCGCGCCGATCCCGGTCCACACCGCATAGGCGGTACCGAGCGGAATGCCAGTCAGCGAGGCCTGCAGCAGCAGAAGGCTGGCGATCGCCGAGCCTGCGAACGCCAACGTCGGGATCAGCCGCGTGAAGCCTTCCGTAAAGCGAAACGCGGTCGTGGCTGCGACCTCAAAAAAACCAGCGCACAGCAGAAAGCCCCAAGCCACCATAGTTGTTCGTCCGTTGGTTGTTGCGAGGCCCGTTATCCAGCGAAAGGCTTATCGATCGCTTGGCAGGCTTTCGATCGTGAGGTTTTTGTTGGTGTAGACGCAAATGTCGGCCGCGATGGCCATCGACTTGCGAGCGATTGTTTCAGCGTCGAGCGGCTGGTCAAGCAAGGCGCGCGCAGCGGCCAGTGCGTACATGCCACCCGATCCGATGCCGATGACGTCGTGCTCAGGTTCCAGCACGTCGCCGTTGCCGGTAAGAACCAGTGTGACGGATTTGTCTGCAACAATCATCATGGCTTCGAGGCGGCGCAGATACCGGTCGGTGCGCCAATCCTTGGCGAGTTCGACTGCGGCGCGCATCAATTGGCCAGGATGCTGCTCCAACTTGGCTTCCAGGCGCTCGAACAGGGTGAAGGCATCGGCCGTGGCACCGGCAAAACCTCCGATCACGTCGCCGCGCGCGACGGAGCGCACCTTGCGCGCCTTGGCCTTTACGACGGTAGCGCCAAAGCTGACTTGGCCATCGCCGGCAATGACGACGTGACCGCCCTTGCGGACAGTCAGGATCGTGGTGCCGTGCCAGCCAGGCTCAGAGGACGGGGAAGAATCACTCATGGTTCACACTTACCGGCTAGGTTGGGATGGCGGCGGCGTAGCGCAAGAGGCAGCGGCTGTTGTTTCGCCATCGATGGCTTGCCCCTACCATGACGCCGCGCTAGCTGATAAACGCCTGTTTTCGAACAATCAAGCCAAGGACGTGCCTCACGTGAGCCGCACCGCCACAATCGAGCGAAAGACCAAAGAGACGGACATCAAGGTTACCGTCGATCTCGATGGCACCGGTGTCTATGACATCAAGACCGGTGTAGGCTTTCTCGACCATATGCTGGAGCAGTTGGCGCGCCATTCGTTAATGGACATTACCGTGCGCGCGGTGGGCGACCTGCACATCGATTTCCACCACACCACCGAAGATACCGGCATCGCGCTCGGCCAGGCGGTGGCAAAGGCGCTCGGCGACAAAACCGGGATCACCCGCTATGCCGATGTGCACCTCGCCATGGACGAGGCGCTGACGCGCGTCGTGCTCGACGTGTCGGGTCGGCCGTATCTGGTGTGGCACGTGGCTTTCTCGCAGCCCAAGATCGGCGAGATGGACACTGAGCTGTTTCGCGAGTGGTTCCAGGCCTTTGCCCAGAATGCCGGCATCACGCTGCATGTCGCCACGCTGTACGGCGACAACAATCACCATATCGCCGAGACGTGCTTCAAGGGACTGGCGCGGGCGCTGCGCGTTGCCATTTCCCAAGATCCCCGTCAGGCCGGCCGCGTGCCCTCGACCAAAGGCACGCTGGCTGGCTGACCGTCGCCTGAGGGTTTTCCCGGGAAGGACAAGGCTGTGAAGAGCTACACGGTACACGAACCGCCTAATCCGCCGGCCGACCGCATCAAGCGCGGTGAGCGGCTGGTGTTCGTGCGCGAGGGCTTCTCGCTGATGGCGGCGATTTTCGCGCCCCTGTGGATGCTGATGCGCGGCATGTGGCTGGTGCTGCTGGCGTACATCGTGGTCGTCGCGGGGCTGGCGTTCGGCCTGCATACGCTTGGCGTGCAGCCGGAGTGGATCGGCTACGGGATCATCGGCGTGCATCTGGTATTGGGTTTTGAACTCGGGGCGCTGCGCCGCTGGACACTGGAGCGCCGCGGTTGGCAGACGCTCGGCGCAGTCACGGGGCGCAACGAGACGGAGTGCGAGCGGCGTTTCATCCAGGCTTGGCTCGGCGATCAGCGTGATGAGGAACCCGGCGAGGTTCACCTTGCGCACCGGCAGCCGAGCGTCCCCACCGTCACGCCGCCCTCTTCGCTGATCGCGCCGCCGCAAGGCTCGCAAGCATAGGAACTGGGACGCATGCAAAGCGTCGTTATCATCGACTATGGCTCCGGCAATCTGCATTCCGCGCACAAGGCTTTCGAGCGGGCGGCGCTGGAAACCGGAGCGGACGCGCAAATTCTGGTCAGCTCACGCACCGAGGATGTGCGCGCTGCCGACCGCATCGTGTTGCCGGGCGTCGGCGCCTATGCCGACTGTCGGCGTGGGTTGGATGCGGTGCCGGGCATGACCGAGACGCTGCAGCAGGTGGTCATCGAGCAGGCGCGCCCGTTTCTCGGGATTTGCGTCGGCATGCAACTGATGGCCACGCGCGGTCTGGAATTTGGCGAGACGGCGGGCTTGGACTGGATTGCTGGCGACGTCACGGCGATCAAGCCGAACGATCCGGCGCTCAAGATCCCGCACATGGGCTGGAACACACTCGACGTCCGCCGATCGCATCCACTGCTCTCCGGCATCCAGACCGGCCGCGACGGATTGCACGCGTATTTCGTACACTCGTTCCACATGACGCCGGCTAATGCAGACGACCTCGTCGCGGTGACCGATTACGGCGGGCCCGTCACGGCTCTCGTTGCGCGGGGAAATATCGCCGGCACTCAGTTCCATCCGGAGAAGAGCCAGCG
>JAEZBZ010000317.1 GCA_023412745.1 Pseudomonadota bacterium
TATTGCTCGCAGCCGAGGGCGGCAGGCGGGCATCCGACTTCGCCGGAAGGCCTGTGCTGCCGCACCGCCACACACCTCCCTCCCCGACGCGGTGGGATGGGTCTTCCGGCGATCCGCTCCAATGACAGGGTTATCAGCGCATCGCCGAAACCAGTGCGCGTGGCTTACAGGCAGCCTGTAATGGTCGAGCCGCACTTGACGTAGGAAATGGCGTCCCACGCGCAGCACGGCAGCTCCTTCTTGCACACCCAACGCCGCAGTTCGCCGCTGGAGAAGCGGTAGCTGCACACTTTCTCATCCTTGCCGGCCTTCGGCATGGCGGTCTTCTGCGCCTTCTGGGCCGTGGACTTCGGGGCGGTGTTCTGGGCCATCGTCAGGGACGGGGCCAGGGATATCGATAGCGCGGCAGTGGCCGCAAAAGCGAAAAGTGCCAGTTTACGGATCATGAGGACGCCTCCCGGAAGCTCGCGGACGCGGCGAATACAGCATTGTGTCCGGTCACGCGCTAGGGCGGGAAAGCCTCACGCCGCAACATTCCCGGCGGCTGTGGAGAAGTTCGTCATGGTTTTGAAATGAAAAGAGCCGGGCAGGGGCCCGGCTCTTTCAATACCCTTGTATCAGGCGGCAATGTTATTCTGCAGCCTTCACGCCCTGCTGCTGCGCGGTGTCGGCCGCCTTGTCGGCGGTCATCTTCTCCAGCGCCTTGCGGACGCCGGCCGCGTAGTCCGGATGCACCTTCTCGAAGTGGCCGAGCTGACGCTCCGCGATGAAGTCCGGAATGCCGAACATCGCCTCAGCAACGTTCTGGAACAGGCGCGCCTTCTGGCCGGCATCGAACAGCTCGAACAGCGCGCGCGGCTGACGATAATCGTCGTTGCCGTCGCGGTGATTGAAGCGATCCGCGTCGCCCGAGATCTTGAGCGGGGGTTCACGGAAGCGCTCGTCCTGTGCGGCGCCGTTGAACGAATTCGGCTCGTAGTAGGCGTCGAGCGCGCCCGTCTGCTGACCGAAGAAGTTCATCGAACCGTCCTTGTGATAGTGATGGACGGGGCATTTCGGCGCGTTCACGGGCAGGTGCTCATAGTGCGTGCCGATGCGATAGCGATGGGCGTCGGCATACGAGAAGATGCGGGCCTGCAGCATCTTATCCGGCGAGAAGCCGATACCCGGCACCACGTTCTTCGGCGCGAAGGCGGCCTGCTCGATTTCCGCAAAGTAGTTGTCGGGATTCCGGTTGAGCTCCAGAACGCCGACGTCGATCGGCGGATAGTCGGCGTGCGGCCACACCTTGGTGAGGTCAAACGGATTGTACCAGTGCTTGTCCGCGTCCTCTTCCGGCATGATCTGCACCTGCATCTTCCACTTCGGGAAGTTGCCGGCCTCGATTGCGGAGAACAAATCTTCCTGGGTCGACTCGCGGCTCTTGCCGACCACTTCGGCGGCCTCTGCATTGGTCCAGTGCTTGTGACCCTGCATCGTCTTGAAGTGGAATTTGACCCAGTAGCGCTTGTTGTCGGCGCTGATGAGCGAGTAGGTGTGGCTGCCGTAGCCGTTGACGTGGCGCACGTCGGTGGGCAGGCCGCGATCCGACATCAGGATGGTGACCTGATGCAGGCTCTCCGGCGACAGCGACCAGAAATCCCACATCGCCGTCGGCGAGCGCAGGTTGGATTTCGGATGGCGCTTCTGCGTGTGGATGAAATCCGGGAACTTGTAGGGATCGCGGATAAAGAACACCGGCGTGTTGTTGCCGACCAGATCCCAGTTGCCTTCGCTGGTGTAGAACTTGATGGCGAAGCCGCGCACGTCGCGCTCAGCGTCGGCGGCACCCATCTCGCCGGCAACGGTGGAGAAGCGCAGCAGCAGCGGTGTTTCGGCGCCCGGCTGCAGAACCTTCGCCTTGGTATACTTTGAAATGTCGCCGGTGATCTTCAGCGTACCGTAAGCGCCCCAGCCCTTGGCATGAACCGTCCGCTCCGGAATCCGCTCACGGTTCTGGTGGGCGAGCTTTTCGATCAGCTGGTAGTCCTGGATCAGCAGGGGGCCGCGCGGGCCAGCCGTAATCGAATTCTGGTTGTCGGAAACGGGGGCGCCCGCCGAAGTTGTCAAAGTCGCGGGCTTTCCCGTGTTCGACTTCTCCGCCATTGTTATCTCCTCTCTCGGTTGTCTAGGGGATTGGTGGACTGGGAAGGCGCCGATGACAAGTCTTCTTTGATCCATTCTAATCATCATTCTAAGTTTAGATTGACACGCCAGGGCGACGAGTGGCTAATTTGTTGACATTTTCTGCCAACAAAGCTGCGACAGTTAAGAGCGGGAATTTCTGCTTCGGATCGGGATTAGGGGTCGGCTGCCGGGGCATGGGCTGGCCTGCGCCAGCTCGCTCGCGAATTTATTTCTAAGGCGCTGCTTATTGCGCTGCGGGTGTTGACAGGTCGTAGGCGGCTGCTTATGTGAAGCGCGCCGTTAGCACTCCAATTTAGTGAGTGCTAGTAGGCCAAATCTTCTTGTCACGTCATCCCAATCGCCCGGGAGCCTACAACATGAAATTCCGCCCCCTTCACGACCGCGTGGTCGTGCGCCGCGTCGACAGCGAGAGCAAGTCCGCTGGCGGCATCATCATTCCCGATACGGCTGCCGAGAAGCCGCAGCAGGGTGAAGTTCTCGCCGTTGGTCCGGGTGCTCGCGACGAGTCCGGCAAGCTGGTTCCGCTCGATCTCAAGAAGGGCGACAAGGTGCTGTTCGGTAAGTGGTCGGGCACCGAAGTGAAGATCGATGGGCAGGAGCTGCTCATCATGAAGGAAAGCGACGTCATGGGCGTTCTGGCCTGACGATTTCCGGTATCGCAAGCGATACCCGCACTTTCCAGATAATCCCCCTTTTGCATTTGAGGACCCTTGGGTCCCATTCATTCAACGGAGCAAGACATGGCAGCTAAAGACGTCAAGTTCGCCGCCGATGCGCGCGAGCGCATGCTGCGTGGCGTCGACATCCTCGCCAACGCAGTCAAGGTGACGCTCGGCCCGAAGGGTCGCAATGTGGTCATCGAGAAGTCGTTCGGCGCACCGCGCACGACCAAGGACGGCGTCACCGTCGCCAAGGAAATCGAGCTGGAAGACAAGTTCGAGAACATGGGCGCCCAGATGGTGCGCGAAGTGGCCTCGAAGACCAACGACGTTGCCGGTGACGGCACCACCACCGCGACGGTTCTGGCCCAGGCCATCGTCCGCGAGGGTCTGAAGTCGGTTGCAGCCGGCATGAACCCGATGGACCTCAAGCGCGGCATCGACAAGGCTGTTTCGCAGGTCGTCGAGGAGATTTCGAAGCGCTCCAAGAAGGTCAAGAACTCGGATGAGTTCGCCCAGGTCGGTACCATCTCTGCCAACGGCGAAGCCGAGATCGGCGCGATGATCGCTGAGGCGATGCAGAAGGTCGGCAACGAAGGCGTCATCACCGTCGAAGAGGCCAAGAGCCTCGAGACCGAGCTGACCGTCGTCGAAGGCATGCAGTTCGATCGCGGCTACCTGTCGCCGTACTTCATCACCAACGCCGACAAGATGATTGCCGAGCTCGAGGAGCCCTACATCCTGATCCACGAGAAGAAGCTGTCGGGTCTGCTGGCCATGCTGCCGGTCCTCGAGGCCGTCGTACAGACCGGCCGTCCGCTGCTGATCATCTCGGAAGACGTCGAAGGCGAGGCTCTGGCGACCCTGGTGGTCAACAAGCTGCGCGGTGGCCTGAAGGTTTGCGCCGTCAAGGCTCCGGGCTTCGGCGATCGCCGCAAGGCCATGCTGGAGGACATCGCCGTTCTGACCAACGGCCAGGTGATCTCTGAAGACCTTGGCATCAAGCTCGAGACGGTTTCTCTCGACATGCTGGGCCGCGCCAAGCGCGTTTCGATCGACAAGGACAACACGACGATCGTCGACGGCTCCGGCAAGAAGAAGGACATCGAATCTCGCGTCAACCAGATCAAGGCGCAGATCGAAGAGACCACGTCGGACTACGACCGTGAGAAGCTGCAGGAGCGTTTGGCAAAGCTGGCCGGCGGCGTTGCAGTGATCAAGGTTGGCGGCGCCACCGAGGTTGAGGTGAAGGAGCGCAAGGATCGCGTCGACGACGCGCTCAACGCGACCCGCCCCGCTGTTGAAGAGGGTATCGTCCCGGGTGGTGGCGTTGCGCTTCTGAAGGCGACGCTCGCCATCAACGTCGAGGGCGAGAACAGCGACCAGGAAGCTGGTATCCAGATCGTCCGCAAGGCGCTGCAGGCTCCGATCCGCCAGATCGCCGACAACGCAGGCGTCGAGGGTTCGATCGTCGTCGGCAAGGTCCTCGAGACCCGTGGCCAGACCTTCGGCTACGACGCTCAGAAGGATGAGTACGGCGACATGATCGAGAAGGGCATCATCGACCCGGCTAAGGTCGTGAAGACTGCTCTGCAGGACGCTGCTTCGATCGCCGGCCTGATGATCACGACGGAAGCCGGCATCGCCGAGTCGTCGAAGAAGAAGGACGCGCCTGCAATGCCGGGTGGCATGGGCGGCATGGGCGGTATGGACATGATGTAAGTCAGTCGGTCATCTGACCGGCTGATCACTGGGGCCGCTGCGGGAAACCGGAGCGGCCCTTTTTGCGTTCCCGGAGTTCTCTGCTCCCTGTGAGGGCGCCCGATGGACTGGGCCGGGGTTTTGGCGCCCGCGTTTCGACCTATATTCCCGATATGCAGCACCATCAGCCGTCGGATTTCAGCAGGTGTCCCGTTCATGCAGCTTTCCTATGCTCAGCGTCTTGAGGACTACCATCTTGCCTGCGCGTTCGCGGATCAGGAGACGGGCTTCTATATCGATATCGGCGGCGGCCATCCGGTGGCCGACAACGTCAGCTATTGGTTCTATCTGAAGGGCTGGAATGGACTGGTCGTCGAGCCGCAGACCAATCTGCTCGACCTCTACGCATACCTGCGGCCGCGGGATATCGCGTTGGGCAATCTCGTCGGACGGCAGGACGGGGAGGCGGACTTTCACGTCGTCGAGCGGCTGCACGGCCTGTCCACGACATTGGCGGAAAATGCGCGTACCGCGATTCAGCTTGGCGGCAAGGTGACGACGGAGCGCCGCCCGATGCGCTCATTGGCAAGCCTCGTGGCCGAGCACGGCATTCAAAAGGTCGACTTCCTGAAGATCGATGTCGAAGGCGCGGAAGCCGACGTCCTGGCGGGCGCGGACTGGACGACATGCCGGCCAAGCGTCGTGCTGGTGGAGGCGACGACGCCGGGCAGCATGGCTGCCGCGTGGGAGGAATGGGAGCCAGCGCTGCTCGCCAACGGCTATGAGTTCATCCTGGATGACGAACTTAATCGCTTCTACGTCGCGCAGGAGGTGCCGGACATCGCCGCGCGCTTGCCGCGTGCGCCCGTTGCCTGGCACAGCGCTGCACATCTGTATGATTTCGGCCGCGCGCACGAGCGGGAAGATCATCCGGACCATGTCCTGGCGCAGACGCTGGTACAAGGCTTTCTCGGCGCCCTGCCGCGGCTCGATCCGGCGTTGCTGGCCGATCTGTTGCATCGCGCGGCAACGTCGTCGAACGCAAATACCGGCGACGCCGTGGACCATCTGCAGCGCGTCATGTTTGGCAGCGCTGAGTATCCTTGCGCAACAACGCAGACGACGGATCAAGTGGATCACGCAGCAACGCTGCGTGATCTGATGGCGAGTGAGAGGTTCCGCGCTGCATTAGGTCGGATTGCAACCGCGTATGACGGCGGACACATCATGGATTAGCCTGCTTCTGGAAACAGAGCTTCGCGGTTTGCCGACAAGAAGCACGTGTAACCAAGGCAAGTATCAGGCGCAGTCGTTCCAATGCGAGGTGAAGGTCAGAGGGCGGACCTGGTCGGACTGGCGGCTTCATCTATCGCGGAGTGGCTGTGCAGCCGATACAATGTACCGGCTGGATATGCGGTCGTCTGAATGCATTACGGTGAATAGACCGCTTTCTTGCTCTGGCCCATCGCCACCACGTCACGGGCGAGCGAGCGGGCGAGCACCTGCACGGGATCATCCGAGCTTTCTTCGGCAAGGTCATCCAATACGGCGGCTTTATCCATCAAACCCTCGAACGTCGCGGCGCGTAACCGCGAGATCGAGATGGACAGGTCGTGCTGTTCGGCGAGCATCGGATCCGACAGGGATTCCAGATCCTCAGCATACATGTCTTCATCCATGTCACCAGATGCGGCTGCTTCGCCGCGCCGAACCAGATCTCTGAGCTGACGCGCCAGCGATCTGTACCTCTTGCAATATGCGCGCAGCTTGCCGTCTGTCTGTGGGGCTGCGGTGCGTTTGCCGGTCCGTGATCGGGAGACGACCGCGGGCGCCAGTTCCATGCCGTCGATATCGGCGAGTCGTGTTGGCGACATTGCCATCACGGGAGACGTGTCGTTTCGTGTGTCGCCGGATGGAGATGTGGCGTTGTCCGAGCCAGCGATAATCCTGGCCAATTCCACCT
>JAEZBZ010000348.1 GCA_023412745.1 Pseudomonadota bacterium
GCTGATCACGATGCGCGGCCAGTGGGGCGAGTTCAACCCGTGGCAGGTGCAGATGGGGCAGGCGGTGCGGCCGGTACTCGAAGCTGTCGGCGTCAAGTGCTTCCCAGCCGACGCGCCGGAGGAAGTCGCGCCGGCCTTCGTCGGCGCAGCGGATATGGCATTCAATGGCGGCTTTGCCTGCGCAGTTCTGGTGAGCCAGCGCGTGATCGGCGCCAAGGGCTTCGGGCAGGAGTGAGGGCGAACGTCATGGCACAAGCGAATTCCAACAAGATCCAGCGCCGTCCTTTCGTCAAAGACCTGCTGGCCAAGCGCGACGGCGCGCTGGTGGTTCCGGGCCTCGGTTCGCCGACCTGGGATTGTTCGGCGGCGGGCGACAGCCCCGAATATCTCTATTCCTGGGGCGGCATGGGCCTGTCGGTGGCAACCGCGCTCGGCATCGCGATGGCGCAGCCGGACCGGCGCGTTCTGGCGCTGACCGGCGATGGCGAGATGATGATGGGCATCGGCTCGCTCGGCGTCGTCGCGGCGCAAGCACCGAAGAACCTCGCAATCCTGGTGCTGGATAACGAGAAGTTCGGCGAGACCGGTAAGCAGACTGGCCTGACAGCCGCGCGCACCGATCTGTGCAAGGTGGCGGAAGGCTTCGGCATCCTGCACACGCGCACGGTGACGGAGCAGGGCGCGGTCGATGATCTGGCCGAGTTTCTTTTCAAGCAGCCGGGACCGGTTTTCGCGGTTGCCAAGATTGCGATCAGCGAAGACCCCTGGAACCTGCCGGTAAAGGACGGCGTCGCCATCGCGCGCCGCTTCCGCATAGCGCTCGGCATCGAGGCGCCCTGATCGCGCGTCAGGCGTCGTTCAGGTGACAGGCAGAGTAACGTCCCGGCGCGATTTCCTTAAGCGCCGGGGCTTCCATCTGGCAGCGCGGAATCGCGTACCGGCAGCGCGGATGGAAATGACATCCGGGCGGCGGGTCGAGCGGCGAGGGGATCTCGCCTTCGATAGGCTTGAAAACGCGCTTCTCGCGGCTGAGGCGCGGAACCTCCGCCAGCAGCGCCTGCGCATAAGGATGGTTCGGGCCAGCAAATAGCTCGGTGGTCGGCGCCATCTCCACGATGCGCCCCAGGTACATGATGACGATGCGATCGGAGATGTGTTCTACCACGCCGAGATCATGGCTGATGAACAGATAAGTCAGGTCCAGCGTCTCGCGCAGATCAACGAACAGATTGATAATCTGGGCCTGGATCGACACATCGAGCGCGGCGATGGCTTCGTCGCAGACCAGGAATTCCGGCTTCACCGCCAGCGCGCGGGCAATGCCGATGCGGCTGCGCTGGCCGCCTGAGAACTGGTGCGGATAGCGCCGGCGAAGGTCCGGATCGAGTCCGACGCGGCGCAACGTATCCGACACGTAATCGGCGATCTCGACGCGCGATACCAGGCCGTGGGCCAGCGGTGCTTCCCCGACGATGGCTTCTACGCGCATGCGCGGATTGAGCGAGGCATACGGATCCTGAAAGATCATCTGCACGGCGAGCCGAGCGGCCTTTGCGTCCGGCCCGGCCAGTTCGGCGCGGTCGCGGCCCTTGAACAGCACGCGACCTTCGGTCGGCGTCAGAAGATCGGCAATCATGCGGCCGAGCGTGGACTTGCCGCAGCCCGATTCTCCGACGAGGCCGACCACTTCGCCCTTTGCAACGGCAAGGCTGACCTGATCGACGGCGTGCACGGTTTCCTCGCCCGGGCCCGCGCCCATCCGCGCCGCGATCTGGCCGGCAAGATCCAGGCTTTTGACGAAACGCTTGCTGAGGCTCTGCGCCTCGATGACGGGGGTTGAGCCGGCTGGGATCACGCCATGCCTCCGGCATTCATCGGGTGGAAGCAGCGCAGTGTGCGTCCGGCGCGTGGCGCGGCCAGCGGTGGATCGTCATGGCACGCTGCATCGGCGTGCGGGCATCGTGTGCGGAAGGCGCAGCCGGCAGGCAGGTTCAGCAGTGAAGGCGTCATGCCGGGGATCTGCACAAGACGCTGGCCGCGCGCGTTTTGGCTCGGTACAGAGCCAATCAGCCCGTGCGTATAGGGATGCATCGGCTCGTCGATGATGTCGGTGGCGGCGCCTTGTTCGACGATGCGACCAGCGTACATAACCGCGATACGGTCGGCGAGCGCGGACACCACGGCGAGATCGTGCGTGATCCAGATCATTGCCGTACCGCTCTCGCGGCACAGGCGCTGGGCAACGTAAAGGATCTGGGCTTGGATCGTGACATCGAGCGCGGTGGTCGGTTCGTCGGCGATGATCAGATCCGGCTTGTTGATGAACGCGATGGCGATGGCCACACGCTGGCGCATGCCGCCGGACAATTCATGCGGATAAGCTTTCAGCCGCCGTTCGGGCGCGGGAATGCCGACCTGCGCGAGCGCCTTGCGGGCGTCTTCCAGCGCCGTGGCGTGATCGACCTTGCGATGAGCACGGACTGCCTCGATCATCTGCGTGTCGATACGTAGGACCGGATTGAGCGTCATCATCGGGTCCTGGAAGATCATGGCGATGCGATTGCCGCGCAGCCGGCGCGCGGCCTCGTCGCCGAGCTTGGCGATGTCCTGGCCTTTGAAGCGGATCGCTCCGGAGACGATGCGGCCGGGCGGATCGATCAGCCCCAGAATGGAAAAGCCGGTGATGGATTTCCCGCAGCCGGATTCGCCGACGAGGCCAAGCACCTCGCCACGCGAAACGCTGAAGCTGACGCCGTCGACGGCTTTCACCACGCCGGCCTTGGTGAAAAAGTGCGTTTTGAGGCCTTCGACTTCGAGCGTGGGCGGGCCAGTGGCAGCAAGCCGGTCGTCTATCCGCGGATCGGACGACTCGGTGGCGGCGCTGCTCATCGGCTCAGCCTCGGATTGAGCACGTCGCGCAACTGATCGCCGACGAGGTTGATGCTGACGATGGTTAGCAGCAGCGCGATGCCGGGAAAGAAGCTGATCCAATAGCGGCCCGACAGCATGTATTCGAAGCCGTTGGAAATCAGCAGCCCCAGCGACGGTTCGGTTTGCGGCAGGCCGACGCCGAGGAACGACAGCGTCGCTTCCAGCGCGATGGCGTAAGCGGCCTGCACGGTTGCGACGACGATCAGCGGCGGCAAGCAGTTAGGCAGGATGTGCCGGAACACGATGCGGGCCTGGCTAAGCCCCAGGCAGCGCGCGGCCTCGACGTATTCCTTGCGCCGTTCGACCAGCGCCGTGCCGCGCACGGTTCGCGCATAGTAGGCCCACTGTACGGTGACCAGCGCGATGATGATCTTGTCGACGCCCTTGCCGAGGACGGCGATCAGCATCAACGCTACGAGGATCGCCGGAAAGGAGAGCTGCAGGTCGGCGATGCGCATGATCAGGGTGTCGACGCGGCCGCCGACATAGGCTGCGATCAGGCCGACGGTAGATCCGATCACCACCGCGATCAGGCATGACATGATGCCGACCGTGAGCGAAATCCGCAGTCCGTAAAGAATGGCGCTGAGCAGATCGCGGCCGGCGCCGTCGGTGCCAAGCCAGTGCGTATAGCCCTTGTAGCTTTTCTCGCCGGGCGGCAGGCGGCTGTCGAGTACATCGACCTGCGCCAGATCGTAGGGGTTCTGCGGTACGATCCAGGGCGCGATGGCAGCCAGGAGAATGATCGTCAGCAGGACGGCCAGCGCGATAATCGCGATCGAGCTGTCGCAGAAATCCGACACGAAGCGGCGCAGCGGCGTTTCGACGGCGGGCGGGTCCTTTTTGGTCCCGGCGGGCGTGGACGAGGAGGCGAGCGTCATGCGGCCTTCTCCCCAATGCGCACGCGTGGATCGAGAAGCGAATAGAGGATGTCGACCAGCAGATTGATGATGACGAACATCAGCACGATGATCAGCAGGTAGGCGACGATCACCGGGCGGTCGAGGCTCTGGATGGAGCTGATCAGCAGGCGGCCCATGCCGGGCCACGCAAAGATCGTTTCGGTGACCACGGAGAACGCGACGAGGCCTCCGAACTCCAGCCCCAAGATGGTGACCACGGGGATCAGGATGTTCTTCATCAGGTGCACGCCGATCACGCGCTTTTCCGACAGCCCCTTGGCGCGCGCGAACTTGATGTAGTCCTGGTGGATAGCCTCGCGCGTGCCGGCCCGAGTCAGGCGGATGACGAACGAGATTTTCAGCAGCGCCAGATTGAGCGCGGGCAGGAAGATGTAGCGCAGGCCTTCCAGCGTGAACAAACTGGAGGTGATTCCGAGGAACGTGGCGGTCGGTCCGCGCCCGGTCGACGGCAGCCAGCCCAGCATCACCGCGAACACCATGATCAGCACGATGCCGACCCAGAACGTCGGCAGCGAAAAACCGACGATGGATCCAGCCATGATAACCTTGGAGGAAATGCGGTTCGGGTAAAGCCCGGCGTAGAGGCCGAGCGGAATGCCGAGCACGATCGCCATCAGCAGCGCTGCTATCGCGAGTTCCAGCGTCGCCGGCATGCGTTGCAGGATGACCTTCAGAGCGGATTCGCCGAACACGAACGATCGCCCGAAATCGCCGTGCAGTACGCCGGTCAAGAAGTGCCAGTATTGTTCCCAGATCGGCCGGTCGAGACCGAGGGCCCGGATAGTCTCCTCGATCTCCTTCTGGTCTGCCATCGGATTGATGAGCAGGTAGACCGGGTCGCCCACGATGTGGACGCCGAAGAACACGATCAGTGACATCGCCATGAGCAC
Organism: Pseudomonadota bacterium; assembly: GCA_023412745.1. Lineage (GTDB taxonomy): Bacteria > Pseudomonadota > Alphaproteobacteria > Rhizobiales > Hyphomicrobiaceae > ZC4RG25. Next base: position 4,745 of record JAEZBZ010000348.1, read on the forward strand.
GACGACACTTTGCATCAGCCGGCGGAGGATGAAGGCTGTCATGTGCCCTCCCGACGATCTGGGCCTGCCAGTACGGGGCATGCTGTCGAAGCGCGCGAACGCAGCGCCGCGATGCGTGTCATGCGGTCCGTTTGCCTGGCGGTATACCGGCCGGGATGATCCGGCCGGTATGATGCAGGATGAGCCGAGATGCCGTTTCCAGCCTCCGATCGTTGCGAATGATCACTGGCGGATTGGACGGCGCTAACGCCACCGGCTCACTCGTTCGTCACGCTCTTGGCCAAGGTGTATTCGTCAGTGCGGGCGGTGGCTTTCAACCCTTTGCGCACGCCCCAGGTGTTGACCGGGTAATGCGAGGGAATGATGCCGTAGTCCTGCATGGCCATCTCGCTCGCCCTGGCCAGCATCTCGCCGCGCCTGGTGTCGTCGACGGTGGCCTGGGCTTCCGCAATCAGCTTATCGAGCTCAGGGTTGGAGTAGCGGCCGCGATTGGCGGTGCCGGTGCCCTTTTCCTTGCTGAATGTGGCGAGCAATGGCTTCAGTGCGCCCGACGTTTCGCCGGTATCCGCGCCCCAGCCGACCAGGATGAAGCTAAACTCCGGTTGGCCGTTCGAACCAATCGAGGCGCGATTGAAGAACACAGCCGGCGGCAGCGTCTCGATCGTGGTCTCGACGCCGATGCGTGTGAACATCTGTGCGACCGCTTCGGCCACCTTGACGTCGTTAGTGTAGCGGCCGTTGGGACCGTGCAGCGTCATCTTGAAGCCATTAGGCAGGGCCGCTTCGGCCAGCAGCTTCTTGGCGCCTTCCGGATCATAAGCGTCAGGCTTCAAGGTTTTCGAGGTGCCGAAGAAGCTCTCATCGAGGAGCTGGCCAGCGGGGATCGCCACGCCTTCCATCACCCGGCTGACGATGGCGTCGCGGTTGATGGCTTTCGACAGCGCCTGACGGACGCGCTTGTCGCGCAGCGGGTTTTTGATCGACGCGCCGTCCTTGCCCTTGATGAAGGGCGTCTCATCGCGGAACTGATCCATGTGGAAGTAGATGACGCGGCGCGATACGCCCTGGCTCAGGCTGACCTTGCCATCCTTCTTCAGCCGGTCGATGTCCGCAGTCGGCACATCTTCGATGAAATCGACGTCACCGGCGAGAAGTGCCGCTACGCGCGCCGGTCCGGCCTTGATCGGTTTGAAAGAGAGCTTTTCCCAGCTGGGCTTGTCGCCCCAGTAGGCGTCGTTGCGGATCATCTCGATGCGGTCGCCCGGAACGAATTGGGAGAACTTATAGGCGCCCGTTCCGATCGCAGCCTTGCCGGAATTGTAGTCCTCGGTCCTCGCGCCCTCGCCGTTCTTCTTCGAGACGATCAGCAGGTTTGACAGGTCATTCGGCATGAGAGGATGCGGCGCGGCGGTCGAGATCTGGATCGTCAGATCGTCGATTTTCTTGATGGTTTTGCCCTTCACCGCGGCGGCGAAGCTGGACGGGCTGTTTGGAACATTCGGCGCGCGCTCGAAGGTGAAAACTACGTCGTCGGCGGTGAACGGCGTGCCGTCATGCCATTTGACGTTGGGGCGCAGCTTGAATTCCCACGTCGTGTCGTTGACGATCTTCCAGCTCTCGGCAAGACCAGGAATCAGCTTGTTGGAAGGGTCCGTTTCAACCAGCCGTTCGAAGATATGGGACAGCAGCGCGCTGTTTGGCGTGAGGTTGTGGAAGTGCGGATCCATCGCCGAGGGCTCGGCGGCCAGACCGATTTTCAGCTCCTGGGCGACTGCAACGGGCGCAACCGCCACGGCCATAGCAACGAACAACGATCGTACGAAACGCATGTCTGTCCTGCCCTTATCCGTATTGCTCTTAGGCGCCGGACGGTGTGACGGAGTGCCCGGTCGCATCGTTGAGTGGACAGCATACGCAGAATTTTTACGTCCGGCCAACCCGTCGGATGTCTAAGAGATGACAGCGTCGGACAGGATTACCATCCGGCGCTGGCGTCGAGATGTCGGCGGATCAACGGATAGACGGCGACGGCGGCATTTTTGCCGAAGATGCAGTCGATATGGCCGTGGCCGGGGATTTCGCGGCGTTCGTACAGCCCCTGGCCGTTGGCATCGGTGAGGCGCTTGACGCTGCGGGCCGTGCTGGCCGGCAGGAAGCAGCCGTTGTTGGCGCCGTGAATGAACAGCATCGGGATAGCCAGCCGCGAAACGTTGGGCAGGTAGACATCCTCGCCCTGGGCGTTCAGCAAATGGCCTTTGCGGGCGAACAGCGACAGTTGCTTGAACGCGGTGATATTCGCTTCGCCGAACATTTCCGGCAGGCCGAGATCGAACGTATCGGCGTTGAGCTGGTTGAGATCGTACAGCCGTCCGTAC
>JAEZBZ010000041.1 GCA_023412745.1 Pseudomonadota bacterium
TGTTCGGCGACGAGGTGGAGAGCATCGTCGAGTTCGACCCGCTGACCGGGCAGAAGACCGATGAGCTGAAGCTGGTCAAGATCTACGCCAATTCGCACTACGTGACGCCGAAGCCGACGCTGCAGCAGGCCATCAAGGCGATCAAGTCGGAGCTGAAGCAGCGCCTCGATGAACTGCACGCCTCCGGCAAGCTGCTGGAAGCGCAGCGGCTGGAGCAACGCACCGTTTTCGATATGGAGATGATGGAGGCGACCGGCTCCTGCGCCGGCATCGAGAACTATTCGCGCTATCTGACGGGCCGCAATCCGGGCGATCCGCCGCCGACGCTGTTCGAATATCTGCCCGACAACGCCATCGTGTTCACCGACGAAAGCCACGTCACCGTGCCCCAGATTGGCGGCATGTTCCGTGGCGACTATCGGCGCAAGGCAACGCTGGCGGAGTTTGGATTCCGTCTGCCGTCGTGCCTGGACAATCGCCCGCTGCGCTTCGAGGAATGGGACGCCATGCGGCCGCAGACGGTGCACGTCTCGGCGACGCCCGGCGGCTGGGAGCTGGAGCAGACCGGCGGCACGTTCGTCGAGCAGGTCATTCGCCCGACCGGCCTGACCGATCCGCAGATCGTCGTGCGGCCGGCCAAGAGCCAGGTCGACGATCTGATCGATGAAGTGCGGCAAGTGTCGAAGGCCGGCTACCGTACACTGGTGACGACGCTGACCAAGCGCATGGCGGAAGACCTCACAGAGTACATGCACGAGCAGGGCATCCGCGTCCGCTACATGCACTCGGATATCGAGACGCTGGAGCGCATCGAGATCATCCGCGATCTCAGGCTCGGCGCCTATGACGTGCTGATCGGCATCAACCTGCTGCGCGAAGGCCTCGACATTCCGGAATGCGCGCTGGTCGCGATCCTCGATGCCGACAAGGAAGGTTTCCTGCGCTCCGAGACATCGCTGGTGCAGACCATCGGCCGCGCGGCGCGCAACGTCGATGGACGGGTCATCCTGTACGCCGATCAGATCACCGGCTCGATGGAACGCGCCATGGCGGAGACCGACCGCCGCCGCGAGAAGCAGGAAGCCTGGAACGCTGCCAACGGTATCACGCCGGAAAGCGTGCGCAAGAACATCGCCGACGTCATGTCGTCGATCTACGAGCAGGATCACGTCACGGTCGATGCCGGGCTGGCCGAGAAGGGAAAGGTTCTGGTCGGGCACAATCTGGCGACCGTCATCTCCGACATGGAGAAGCGGATGCGCGAAGCGGCGGCTGATCTCGAATTCGAGACGGCGGCGCGGCTGCGCGACGAGATCAAGCGGCTGCGCGAGACCGAACTTGCCATCGCCGACGATCCGCTGGCGCGGCAGATGGATGTCGAGGACAAGGCCGGGCGCTACGACGGCGTGCGCAAGTATGGCGCTAAGGCCAACGTGCTGGCTGGAGGCAAGGGCAAGGCCACCTCTCGTTCCGCCTCTGCCGGTGGGGGAGATGCTGGCGCGGCAGCTGCGGGCGAGGCGGATGGATCACGCATCGAACGCGACTACCAGCCGATCCAGCCGACCTATGCACAATCGACATCGCGTCCGCATAAGCCTTCGCTCGACGACATGGGGCCGGGCACCGATCGGCCGGTTCCGGCGCGCAGGCCGACAGTCGATCCGCGCACCAAGGCGGGGGCGTTCGGCGAAGCCATCCGTGGGCCGCATAAGCCGACGTTGGACGAGATGGGACCGCATGCCGAGCGCGGGCTGCCGGTCGACAAGGAACGGCCGCTGAAGCCGGCCAAGACCGTCGAGATTTCAACCGAGGCCGAGCGCAAACGCCGCCGCGGCCGACCGAAGAAGACCGGGCGCCCAGGGCAGTAGTAATCACTGCTCCAGGAGCGCCACGTCGATTTTTGCTGGCACCATTATATCCACTTTAATAATCAACTTGCGAAACTGCCCCCGTCTCGGTCCGGTTGCGATCGCGTTCGATAAAACGTCGGGGGGGTTATGGGGTTTCTTCGTAGTATTGTTTTCGCATTTATTTCCCTTTCGCTCCCCTTTGCCATTGGTCCCGCCGGTGCACAACAACCGATAAAAGTTACATCGGACGTCCAGTATCAACATATCGGGCATTGGGATGCAAAACGGCTTAATCGCATTCTGACAACGGAATTTCCAGCCTTCGCGGGTGTTCCGGTGACCTATTCGCCGGCAACGAACGGCGTTAATTTGTATCGGGTGACCTATTCGTCTGTCATCCCGGAGCGTGGCAACAAGGCCATCACGACAACAGGTCTGGTTGCGATTCCGGATCTCCAGAACAACAAATCATTCCCGTTGATTTCCTACCAGCACGGCACCGTTTATGGGAAAAATGAGGTGCCTTCCTTCCCGGAAGAGTCTCCCGAGACGCAGCTCATGCTCGCTCAATTCGGCGGGCAGGGGTACGTCGTCATCGGGGCGGATTACTTTGGTATGGGGAAATCCGAGGAGCCTGAAGGGTATATGGTCAAAGGTAGCCACCAGCAGGCCACTTTCGACATGCTGATGGCTAGCCGCGCGGTACTAGAACACCTCGATATCGATATCACGAAGTCATTCCTTGGCGGTTGGTCGCAAGGCGGTTTCGTGACGATGGCAATGCTGGAAAAGCTTGAAAAGGAAGGCATAAAGATTCATGGGGCCGCTACTGCAAGCGCACCTGTCGACGTTGCAGCTCTCCTGAATGGCTTTCTGAGTTTTCCACGCCCGATAGATGCTGCCTGGGTGAATTCAGTAATCATCCTGTCGTCGTTCGCATTTGAAAATTACTATGGCGTTCCGGGATTGGCGCGCTCGGTAATCAACGACGAATATTATGATATCTCGCGTAAGGCTTATGAGCGGCAGCCGTTCAATCCTTCCGACGTCCCGACCGATCTGCACAAACTTATCAGGGCTGAATACTTTGATCCGCAATTTTTCTCCGAGTCGGCTTATGGCCGACTGGCAGCGAAAACGACGGCTTATCGTTGGATCTATAAAACTCCGGTTCGGAACTATTATGGAGAGGCCGACGAAGCAATTTCGGTTGGCGTTGGCAGATTGGCGATGACCTATCAGCAAGCGGTCGGAAGTGGCAACATGGGCGTCACGGCAATCTCGACCGGAAAAACAACTCATCGGGGTACCTACGCCGTTTCTGTTCCAGAATGGAAAAAGTGGTTCGACAGCCTGCTATCCGCTGATTGAGCTGTTCGATCTCGCAGCTGAAGCGTTCACGGCCGGAAAATGGTGTCATCCAGGCTGGGTCGGGGAGCAAGCCCGCTGGCCTGGGGGATTAGAATAAAACGGAGTCACTGCGGGGTCTGGGTCATATGGTAATGCGTTCGTGGTGCTCATACCTAACGGCGGCTCTGGCAGCGGCGATATCGGCAGCAGCCTTGCATGTGGCAACGCCGCCAAGCATCGCCCAGCCGGCCGAACTGGCACAGCTCTCCTGCGATCAGCTTTGGCTGCGGCGCAACGATATCTTCGCTCAGCACGGGTATTGTTTCACCTCACCGCGCGGACAGGCGGCATTCGGCAAACAGTGCTTTCCGCCCTACGGCAAGCTGACCGCTGAGGCGCAGCAGCAAGTGAACGTCATCGCCGCCGTTGAGCAGATGAAGGGCTGCACGGGCGCCGCGTCGGTATCAACGCCTGGGCCGTTGCCGCCGCGATCCGTCGCGGCACAGCTCGACGTGCCGATCGTGATCGGCGGCAATCGGAGTCGCGACGCCTGCTCAACGATGGGGGCCGTCTCAGGTTTGAATGCATGGAGTGAAGCCTTTCTTTCGGTGAGGACCGGTCCGGATACGTCGCATATGGAATTCGACCGCCTCAACAATGGGCGGGAGCTGTATATCTGCGGCGAGATGGGCGCGTGGCGCGCGGTGATCTACCCGGCGCCGGACCAGGATATGCGCGATTGCGGGGTCAACATGCCATGGCCCAAGGCGGGTGCATACGGCGGGCCGTGCTCACACGGCTGGGTGCATTCCGATTTCATTCGCGAGGTCGCGGGGTAGCATTTCAGCCGCCCAGGTCTTTACGGCCGCTCGTCGATGATGAACAGCTCGCTGGGCGGAATGGTCAGATCGATCGCCATCCGCACGGCAACCGCGATGACCAGCAGCGCCAGCAGGATACGCAACTGTTCCGCATTGAGCCGCTCCGCGATCCGCGTGCCGTACTGCGCCCCGACCACGCCGCCGAACATCAATGGCAAGGCCAGCATCAGATCGACGCTGTAGTTGCCTGCCGCTTGCAGCACGGTGGCGTAGGCAGTCAGGAAGATGACCTGGAAGATCGACGTGCCGATGGCGATGCGGGTTGGCACGCGTAGTAGATAGATCATCGCCGGCTCTACCAGGAAGCCGCCGCCGACGCCCATGAT
>JAEZBZ010000076.1 GCA_023412745.1 Pseudomonadota bacterium
CGCGGCCCACGTTGCCCGTGGCGCCGACGACGGCAACCTTATAGCCCATGGTATTTGGCTCCTTGATACGGCCGGCGATGGCCGGTCCGAGTCGGACCACTTAGACGATTTGTGTAAGGAATCAATACGGGGCGGCGAAAAACCTTGCCGGAAGGGCAATATGGCGCCGCTCTCAAGCGCCTGCGGGCCGAATTCGAGCCCGTCAGGCAGAATTTGTCAGAAACGTTCCAAATAATCCGGGGCGCTGGAGATCAGTTCTGATCTTCCGGCAGTCGCGGCAGGGGGTAGAAGTCGATGCCGTCGTCGGCGAGCGCCTGCGCTTCTTCGGCTGTCGCTTCTCCGTAGATGCCGCGCGTTTCGATCTCTTCCGTGTGCATTTTGCGGGCTTCTTCCGCGAAACGCGGGCCCACGTACTCGGCGTTCTTCTCGACTTCGGCACGCAGCTTGCGCATCAGCGCCATCATCTCGCGCTGCTTGTCGGTCGAGTTCGCGGCTTCCGGATTGGCAATCGTCATCTCGGTGGAGCTCTTCTTGCCCTTCTTGGTTGAGACGTTCGGCGCCATCAGCGCCTTGGTGATCTTCACCGAGCCGCAACTGGGGCAGCTCACCAAACGGCGCTTGGCCTGGGCGTCATAGTCCGTGCTGCTTTTGAACCAAGCCTCGAACTCGTGCTTTTTGGGGCATTTCAAACGATAGCGGATCATGAAACGACTTCCGGCTGGGCAGACTGATCGGCGCGCACTACTTCGAACGGCCGATCGTGTTGGAGTGAAGGCACGCGGCTGCGCGCCTCATCGATCGCCTTCAATTCAATGTCGGCGACGATGACTGACGGCTGAATGCCATCGGCTTCAGCCAGAACCTCGCCCCATGGCGAGATCACGATGCTGTGGCCGTAGGTTTTGCGGCCATTCTCGTGCGTGCCAGCCTGGGCTGCAGCGAACACGCAGCATTGCGATTCAATCGCGCGCGCCCGCAGCAACGCATGCCAGTGGGCCTGCCCCGTCGGCACGGTGAACGCAGCTGGTACGGCAAGGAACTTGGCGCCGGACTTGGCCAGGGCGCGATAGAGCTGCGGGAAGCGCATGTCGTAGCAGACGGTCATGCCGAGCGTGCCCCAGGGCAGGTCGGCCAGGACAGCCTGACAGCCGGGCTCGAAATTACGGCTTTCGCGGTAGCGCTCGCCGCCCGGCAGCTCGACGTCGAACATATGGATCTTGTCGTAGCGCGCGACGAGCTTTCCTTCCGGCGAGAACAGCATCGAACGATTGGCGATCTTGTCCGCTTTGACCAGGACGCCCATGGAGCCCAGATGCAGCCAGATGCCGAGCTCGCGAGCCAGCGCCTGACAATGGGCAATGGCCGGATTGCCTTCCTCGGCGCGGGTTTCCACGAACAGCCGGTCGCGGTCGGTCTCCATCAGCACAGAAACCTCCGGCGTCTGGATGTAGTGCGCGCCCTGGCTTGCCGCATCGCGCACCAGGGCGCTCATGTCGGCCAGGTTGCGCGCCACATCGCGGCCGGTGCACATCTGCACGAGGCCAACGCGGAAGCTTGTCTGGGCGGGCGTGTCCATCGATCCCTGTCACCTATCCGGCGAGAAGCTGGTCCAGCTTGCCTTCATGCTCGAGCGCATGCAGGTCGTCGCTACCGCCGACATGCGTGTCGCCAATCCAGATTTGCGGCACGGTACTGCGGCCGCCGGCCTTTGCCGTCATCTCACGCCGCAATTCGGGGTTGCCATCGACGGCGATTTCCTCGAATGCAACACCCTTCTGATTCAACAGCCTCTTGGCCATCAGGCAATAGGGGCAGAACATCGTGGTATAAATGGTGACCTTGGGCATGCTCATGATCCGGCGCAGCGTGCGCTAAGTTTATCGATTTGACACGTATTGTAACATGATTGCATTGACGCGGCTCTAGCCTAGCCCGACGGTGCTGTCAGGCGTCACCAGGGCCAGCGCGAGCACGTCGACCCGAACCGCGCCGGCCGCTTTCAGCGCGCGGGCGCAGGCTTCCACGGTTGCACCTGTTGTGATGACGTCGTCGATCAATACAACTCGTTGACCGTCGATCATTTGGGTACGATCGGGCGCGACTGCAAATGCGGCCTGGACATTGCGGCGGCGCTGATCGTGCGTCAGGCCAACTTGGCTTCGCGTGCGCCGCTTGCGGGTCAGCGCCAGCGGGTCCCAGGCAATCCCGGTAAGCTGGTGCAACTCGCGTGACAGGATCGCGGATTGATTGAAGCGCCGTTTCAGCAATCGCCAGCGGTTCAGCGGCACCGGGACGACAAGGTCGGCATCGGCCAGCAACGGCGCGCCGGTTTCCGCCAGCCAGCGACCGAACAACCGGCAGGCGATATGGCTGTCGCCGTATTTCAATTGATGCACGAGGTCGCGGACCACGCCGTCGAAATGTGCCACCGCCCGCGCGCGATCGTAGAGGGGTGGGTTGGCGGAGGCTTCCGCCGAGATGGCTGGGCCGCCGACGTCGAACGGCAGCGGGATGCCGAGGCGGTCGCAGACCGGCGGGCGGATGAACCTCACCTCGCGCCAGCACGTTCCGCACAAGCAGTCATGTTCCGCGAGCGGCTTGCGGCAATACAGGCAAACCGGCGGCATCAGCAGGTCTGACGCGCGCTGCGTTGCCTGCTGCAGAATGTGCCGGACGCTTGACAAACGGTTCATGCCACGTGCCATCACTGGGCCGCGGCTGCTCCGGCCCTCTTGGTCATAGTAGTCGGGTTTACCGATCGGCATAGTTAGGCGATGACCCAATCGCGCAGGATAGGAAGCCACCCGCGATCATGACGCGCACCGAGGCCATGGACGATCACGCGGTTTTCGACCGTTCGCTGCTGACCGCGCGGCGGAATCGCTTCGCGAGCGAGGCGTCGGCGTATGATTTCCTGCTGCAGCGCGTGGCCGACGACATGATTGAGCGGCTCGGCGCGGTGCAACGGATGTTTCCGGTGGCCGTCGATCTCGGCGCGCATCACGGCATCATCGGCGACAGGCTGAGGGCGCTGCCCGGCGTCGAGACGGTGATCAGTACTGACAGCGCGTGGCGCCTGCTGATGCAATGCCAGCCGCCCCGCGTGCTTGCCGATGAGGAGGTACTGCCGTTCCGCGATGGATCGCTCGATCTCGTCGTGTCGGGGCTGGCGCTGCACTACGTCAACGATCTGCCGGGCACGCTGGTGCAGATCCGTCGTGCGCTGAAGCCGGACGGGCTGTTGCTGGCGGCGTTGCTCGGCGGGCAGACGCTGCAGGAGTTGCGCGACGCTTTCCTGCAGGCGGAGGCGGAGGTGCAGGGCGGAGTCAGTCCGCGCGTCGCGCCATTCGCCGATGTGCGCGATCTCGGTAGCCTGTTGCAGCGCGCCGGATTTGCCTTGCCGGTGACCGATGCCGATGTGGTGACCGTCACATACGCCTCGCCGCTGGCGCTGATGCGCGAGTTGCAGCGCATGGGGGCTGGCAATGTTCTGCGGGCGCGTCGTCGCGTGCCGTTGCGGCGCGAGACGCTGATGCGGGCGTGCGAGATCTACGTCGAACGCTATGCGCGGCCCGATGGCCGCATTCCCGCGACGTTCGAGATCATCACGTTGACCGGCTGGGTGCCGCACGAAAGCCAGCAAAAGCCGCTGCGGCCAGGATCGGCGCGGATGCGTCTCGCCGATGCGCTCGGCACGCGCGAAATCGGGGCGGGCGAGAAGTCCGGACCGGGCCGCAGCAATACTGAGTGAGCGCGCGCCGCCGGTCCGGTTTATCGGACAGGCTCAGTCTCCGTCTTGCTTTGCGAGCCAGCCTTGCAGGCGCCCCATGGCATCCTGCAACGGTGCTTGCGAACGCAGGAAGCAGATGCGGAAATAGCCCTGGCCGCTGTCGCCGAAGGCGGTGCCGGGGGCGAGACCGATGGCGGCTTCATCGACAAGGCGCAGCGCGGCGGCCATCGAATCCGTCATGCCGTCGATGCCGAAGAAGGCATAGAAGGCACCGGCCGGCGGCGCGTAACGCACCTTGTTCGAGCCCAGTAGCGCCTTCGAGATGATGTCCCGTCCGGCGGCAGCGCGGGCAAGCTGGTCTTGCGCAAACGTCTCGCCATCCTCGATCGCGGCAACGCCTGCCCGTTGCAGAAACGTGGCGACACCGGAGGTATTGTACTGCACGAGATTTTCGATCACCTGGCCGATCTCGGGCGGCGCCTGCAGCCAGCCGATGCGCCAGCCGGTCATCGCCCACATCTTCGAGAAGGTGTTGACGAAGATGATGCGGTCGTCCGGGCGGCGGAATTCCAGGAACGAGGGGGCGAGGCCGCCGGCAAAATGGAAGCGCGCGTAAATCTCGTCGGCGATGATCCAAAGGTCACGGGTACGCGCAAAGTCCAGAACGGCCTTCAACTCGTCGCGGGTGGCGGTCCAGCCGGTCGGGTTCGAAGGCGAATTGATCACAATGGCGCGGGTCTTCGGCGTGACGGCCGCGAATACGTCATCGAGATTGAGCGTCCAGCCATTGGGGGCCAGCGTCATCGCAACGGGAACGACCCGCGCACCCTGGATGCCGATGGCGCCGGCAAAGTTCGGCCAAGCGGGCATCGGCACGATCACTTCGTCGCCGCTGCCCGCCGTCGCCTGGATCGCGAGCTGGATCGCCTGCATGCCGCCGCCGGTAACGAAGAACTCGTCACGGGCAAACGGCATCCCATAAAGGCGCGTGTAATAGCCCGCGAGCGCATTGCGCAGATCCGGGATGCCTCGGTTGGCCGTGTAGTACGTCTCGCCGGCCTGCATCGAGCGCGTGGCGGCATCGCAGATGAATTGCGGCGTCGGCAGATCACCCTCACCGGCCCACAGGGGAATGAGGCCTTCTTTGCTGTGCCCGTAGTTGAAGACTTTGAGAATGCCGCTCTCGGGCAGGTTGGCGGCCGAGGGGCGTAGGGACGACTTCAGCGATGCGGTGTTCATGAAACACGCTTTCGTAGGAATGGTGATTAGGCCGTTCGTCTAGCACTTGCCGGAACCCGAATACATCGAGTTCCGGTGCAGTCTTGTCGACAAACACTTATGAATGCGGCGTGGCGGGCTATCGCCGCTGGTCGAAACGCCGGCCGATGAGCGCGGCGGCAATGTTGATCTTCTGGATGTCGATCGTGCCGCCGGCAATGCCCCAGCCCCAGGCATCGCGGAAACGTTGCTCTGCCGGAAACTGCTTGGAATAGCCATAACCGCCCATCAACTGCAGCGCGGCGCCGGTGACTTCGCGCACCATTTCGTTGGCAAAGCATTTGGCGATCGAGGAATCGGCGACGGACGGGAAGCCGTGCGAGGCCCGCGTGACGGCGCGATGGATCAGCAGGCGCGAGGCCTCGACCTTGGTCGCCATTTCGGCGAGCTTGAGCTGGACGGCCTGAAAATCGGCGATCGGTTTGCCGAACTGTTGCCGCTCCTGGACATAGGCGAGGCTGTCTTCGAGCGCACCGGCAGCGAGTCCCAGGCACATGGTGGCGTTGCCGCAGCGCTCAAGATCGAACGCCTCCATCAGTTTCGGAAAACCGCCAGCGGGAACGATCAGGTGATCGGCCGGCACCGTGACGTTGTCGAAATGGATGTCCGCAGTGGTGGTGCCACGAAAACCCATCATCTCTTCGCGCGCGCCGAAGCTCAGCCCCTTGGCGTCGCCTGGCACATAGACCGCGCCGATGCCCTTGGCGCCGGGCACGTCGGACAGCCGGCAATAGACGACGTATCCGTCAGCCGATCCGCCGCCGGTGCACCAGCGTTTGGTGCCGGCAAGTACGACGCTATCGCCGCGGATTTCGGCGCGGGTCGTCAGATCGGTGAGCGCGCTGCCGGCGTTCGGCTCCGACATCGCCACCGCGACGACGGCTTCGCCGCTCGTGACGCGTGGCAGGAGATGCTTCTTTAGGCTCTCGCTGCCGAACCGCTCGACGGCTTTGATAGGCCCGACCGCGCTTTCAAAAATCGGGAACGCGATAGCGGGGTGAACCTTGGCGAATTCCTCCAGCACGAGGATGGCTTCCAGATTGCCCAGGCCAAGGCCGCCGTATTCAGAGGAGATATTCACGCCGAGGAAGCCCATCTCGGCGTAGCGGCGTTTCCAATCCCGTGAAAGCGGCGTGCTGCTCGCTTCGACCTCGCGCGCGACGGTCATCATCTCGTTGCGGGCGAAGGCCCGGGCCGCATCGCGAAGCGCGACCTGATCGACGGTCAGTTCAAAGTCCAAGGTTTCCTCTCTCTTCCAATAGTAGCCGGCATGTCTTGGGGTCTGACCTAAACCGGAATTGGGGCCGCTGAACACCGCCTTTGGTGCAGCGCAGGCCTGCGGCAATCCAGCTCCGAATTCTATCTAATCCGTTAACGGAATTTTAAGCCCGATCTTGAGGCGGCGATTGCGTCCGTTGTGCGCGTTTGTTGTTATTTAGGGGTTTCTCCTTTAACTGCATGAGTTCTTCGTATTTGAGGTTTTTCTCATGACGTTGCGTAGGATTTATGCGTCGCTGTGGCCCGTCGCGGGCCGATCAGCCGTTGGTTTGGCTATGATCGTCCTGCTGTGGCTCGGGACGCTGGCACACATTGAAGCGGAACGCGTCGCGATCCGGCAGGCGATCGTGCACGACGCGACCAGCCTCAGTGGCGTTGTCGAGGAAACCGTCGTTAGTGTGGTGGACCGCGTCGACCGGACTTTGCTGTTCGTGCGGCGAAGTGGCGAGCGCAGTGACGGAGCTGTAAACTGGTCTCAGCTTATCCGTGAGTTGGCTAAGGTCGGCGGGGTGGGTGGGCACGTTACGATCCTCAATGAGAACCGCGAGGTGGTTGCGACCACGCTGGATCTCCGTCCCGGTTGGCTACAAAGCGCCGAGCACATCAATCCCCTTCGCCACTTGCTCAACGAAAAGGATGATCGTCTTTCGGTCAGCCAGCCTTTTGTCGATCCGACAACGGGTGAGCGTGTGATGCTCATCAGTCGCAAGATGACGCCGGCAACAGATCGTGGCGCGAATGGCGTAATCGTTGCTTCGCTCGATCCGGCGCTGCTGATCCGCACCCATGGTATGACGCGGTTGGGTGTAAACGATTCTATAGCGCTCGTAGATTTGGAAGGCGTTGTCCATGCAGCCGTGGGACAGGACTATCCGCCGCTCGGCATGCGGTTGTTGAATTCCAAATCCATAGCGCAACCGGTCAGCAACGCGTCGGGGATATTCGATCTCAATTTCGGTGACCAAGAGGGCAACAGGATCGTTTCCTACCGCGCGGTGAAAGACTTCCCGATTATGGTGGCGACGATTGCCTCCAACGCGATGGAAAATGGCGCATTTCACCAATATAGGCGCAGCTATCTATTGATAGCGAGCCTGCTTTCCCTTTTGGTGATCATCTCAATCATCGTAGAATTTCGCCACAATAAGCGTTTGGCCGAAGCACAACGCGCATTGACACTCACCACGAGAAAAGCGCACGCGAAGTCCCGCGAACAGGAACTGACCCTCAACCATATGACCCAAGGGATCATAATGGTGGATGGAACGGGACAAGTGGCGGTGATCAATCGCCGGGCCATCAGTCTGCTGGATTTGCCGGAGGCTTATCTTAAAAAGCCGCCGAGTTATCACGAACTTGTCGATTTCCTGTGGGCGCGGGGCGAGTACGACAACCCCGACAGCGGCCTGGACCGGGGCACACGTCATTGGATTCTCAATCCCTACGACGGGCCGTCAGTGCCGCGGTTCGAGCGCCTCAGGCCCAATGGCATTGTGCTCGAGGTCTGTAATGAGATGACGCCGGATGGTGGATTTGTGCGCACGTTCACTGACGTTACCAAGCGGCGGCAGTCGGAAGCCGAGATCAGTCATTTGGCGCGGCACGATACTCTTACAGGCCTGGCCAATCGCGCGATGTTCAATGAGGAACTCGAGGTGGCGATGTTTGAAGCTGAAACGCAGGACCGGCTGATCGCTCTGCATTGTGTCGATCTCGATATGTTCAAGGAGGTCAACGACACGCATGGCCATGCGATCGGCGACAAGCTGCTGCGGCTCGTGGCGGGACGATTGCAAAACGCTGTGCGTGCTGGCGATGTGGTTGCGCGGCTTGGCGGTGATGAGTTCGCCGTTGTGCAACGCATTTCCAAAGAGAGCGACGCTTCGGATCTTGCTTCGCGCATTGTCACGCGCATGAGCGAGCCGTTCATCGTGGAATCCCACAACATCATGATCGGCGCAAGCGTCGGAATTGCCGTGGCTACGCGCGACGCCGCCACGCTCGAAGGATTGCTGAA
This sequence comes from Pseudomonadota bacterium, assembly GCA_023412745.1. GTDB lineage: Bacteria > Pseudomonadota > Alphaproteobacteria > Rhizobiales > Hyphomicrobiaceae > ZC4RG25. The sequence goes on from JAEZBZ010000076.1 coordinate 8,304, forward strand.
ATCGGCGGATCTGGCGCTTTATGAAGCGAAGGCAGCGGGCCGCTTTGGGTATTTGATTTACGAACCGCAAATGAATACGCGACTGGAAGTCCGGCGCGCTTTGGAAACGGATTTGCGATTGGCATTGGCCAATAACCAGTTCGAGCTGCATTATCAGCCGCTTTATTTTATGTCGACGCAGACCATAAATGGATTCGAGGCGCTGATTCGCTGGCGGCATCCGCAAAAAGGCCTCATATCGCCGAACGATTTCATTCCAGTCGCCGAAGATATCGGCTTGATCGATGCCATCGGCGTTTGGGCCCTGGAGCAGGCCTGCGTAGAACTGGCGAAAATGCCGGCGCATTTCAGAATGGCGGTCAATCTGTCAGCGGTACAGTTTCGGAGCAATAATCTGGTCGCGCAAGTCCGGAGCGCCCTTTCTGCTGCGGAAGTGTCCCCGAACCGTCTCGAGCTCGAGATTACGGAATCGACACTGCTTCATGGCGACGTGTTCATTTTGAAGCAATTGCACGAGTTGCGCAGTCTCGGCGTACGCATTGCGATGGACGACTTCGGAACCGGCTACTCGTCGCTCAGCTATCTTCTGCGATTCCCGTTCGACAGGATCAAGATCGACCGTTCCTTCGTGAAGGAGCTCGGCAAGACGCCCGGAAGCTCCGCGATCATACGCGCGATAACGGACCTTTCCGTCAGGCTTGGCATGACGACCACGGCAGAAGGCGTCGAGACCCGTGAGCAGCTCGATGCGCTTCTGTCGCTGGGGTGCAGCGAAGCGCAAGGCTATCTGTGGAGCCCGCCGCTGCCGGAAAAAGATGCCCGCACTTTATATTTGAATTGCAGCGGTGATCCGGGCGGTCCGCAGCGAGCTGCCGCGTGACAAAATAAAAGGCCCGCGATTTTCGGAATCGCGGGCCCGACAATGTTCATTCTGCTTTTAGACCTAGTTGCCCAGTAGCAACCGCGGCAGCCACAGCGTGAGTTCGGGCACGTAGGTCACGACCATCAACACGCCGATCAGCGGTACGTAGAAGATCAGGATGGCGCGCGACAGCGCCTCCATACTGACCTTGCCAATCGCGCAGCCGACAGCCAGCGTCGGACCGACCGGAGGGGTCAGCAAGCCGATGCCGAGGTTGAAGATCATGATGATGCCGAAGTGCACGGGGTCGATGCCGAATGTCTGAATGATCGGCATGAATACCGGCGTACAGATCAACAGCATCGGCGCCAGATCCATGAAGGTGCCAAGCAGCAGCAGCAGGATGTTGACGTAGAATAGGAAGATGTACTTGTCCGACGCGATTGCGGCGAAGAACTCGGCGGCCAAAGTCGGGAAGCGCATCAGCGCCATCATGTAGCCGAACGCCATCGAGAAGCCGATCATGATCATGACCATGCC
>JAEZBZ010000100.1 GCA_023412745.1 Pseudomonadota bacterium
GCTCTGCAGGTACAGCGCGAAATCGCGCCGGCCCGCCCTCAGCAGCTCATGCGCGACGCGATGCGTGACCAGTGCGTGGAAGCCCTTGAAATACAGCAACGGCTCGAGATAGCGACTGCATGCGGGATCACGATCGAACACGGCCGCGAGATCGGCACGAAACGCCTGCCCCATGTCCGGCGTCTGTGCCAGCACATCCTGAAAGATCTGGCCGATCAGCCCGGCATCGACATCCGAATGATTGAGCCGCTGCGCCAGCCGGTGGCACACCGCCTCTTCCAGTCGATCGTGACTGAGCACAGTGGCGAAAATAAACCCGCCCAACGCGGGCTCGGCCCTGATGGCGTCTTCCGCCTCCCGGCGCACGGCATCCCAGATCGGATCGACCTGGGACAGCTTACTGGCGCCAGGAAATTGCGATGTCAGTGCCATGTTATACTCCTTCGGAGCAGTCCGCTTCTTGCCCCGCAGGCTGATCAGGGCAACAGCCCTAAACAGCAGCGCTATTCAAGTCAACGCCGCAACCCCTGGTACGAAGCGGGTGATGCGCGAACACGCCTCACCACGCGACGCATTTGCGCAAAGCGAGGCATGTTGAATAAGAACAGGTGATGACGACGGCCAGCAGAGGCAACCCCTAAGATGTCGGAACTGCCACGATCAGCCCCCCACCTCAGAGCAGAAACCCGCAACGGGGTCCGCTGGATCATAGCTGATAACCAGCCGCGATTGAACGCCTATACAAAGAGCATGTGGGCAGCGTTGCCGGTCCTAGTTGCTGATGCAGAGGCCGACCCGGACGTTCGGGTGATCGTGCTGGCCGGCGCTGGCGACAAGGCGTTTTCCGCAGGCGCCGACATTTCCGAATTTGAAACCGGCCGCACCGCCGCCCAGGCCGCGGAATACGACGCCCTCAACCACACCGCCTTCGAGGCCGTCGCGCACGCCGCCAAGCCGACCATCGCCGCCATCCGCGGCTTCTGCATGGGCGGCGGCTTGGAACTGGCTATCTGCTGCGATCTGCGGCTTGCCGCCGACAACGCCCGGTTGGCCATTCCGGCGGCCAAGCTCGGCATCGGCTACAATCCGCGCTGGATCCGGCCCTTGCTCGCCGTCGTCAGCCCCGCCCGCGCCAAGGAGCTGCTGTATACCGGCCGTCGCTATGACGCCGGGGAAGCCTTGGCCATAGGCCTGCTCAACAGCGTTCACCCGCTCCATCTCCTCAACGACGCCGTGACCACCCTTGCCGATGAGATCGCGGCCAACGCGCCACTCTCGGTTCTGGCCGCGAAACGTGCCATAGACGAGTTTGCCAAACGCCCGCAGTCGCCGGACTTCGCCAAACTCGACGCGCTGATCGACGCCTGCTTCAACAGCGAGGACTACATAGAAGGCCGCCGCGCCTTCATGGAAAAGCGCAAGCCCCGGTTCCGCGGCCGCTGAGCCGAGCAGGTCGCGCGTCAGAACTCGAATTGCTCGGTCAGAAACGCCAGCATCCGCTGATTGGCGAGATCCGGGCACTCGAAATGCACGAAATGCCCCGCGTCCTCCGCGCACGAAAGCTCGAAGTTAGAAAAATAGTCGCCGAGCCGATCGGTCCAGGCGAACTGCAGCACCGGATCATGCCGCCCCCACAGAAAGTAGGTTGGCTGCGTGATCACCGGCACCCGGAAGGCACTTCCTTCCGCCAACTGCGCACGATAGCGGTTGACGCCGATGTACCAGTCGAAGCCTCCCTGCATGTTGCCGGGGCGCAGGAAGTTGTCGACCCACTCTTCCAGATAGGGAGCAAACGCGTCCTTCTGATGCGTCCAGTGGGTCAGGAAATAGCCGAAGTACAGCCGCGCAGCCTCTCGGCTCGATCCAACGAGTGCCGCCGCGAAATCCTTCTGGTGAAACTGCTGATACCAGAGTTCCGGAAAGTTCCGAGACTCGCCCCAACGCTTGCCGATGCCTGGATATCCGCAGTTAAAGAAAAACAGCGCGCTGATCGCTTCGCGATGCTCCCGCGCGAACACCTGCGCGACGAACGCGCCGACGTCGTGTGACACGATGGCAAACCGCTTCAGGCCCAGCGCATCCGTGAACTGCTTGAGATCATCGGCAAGCATCTGCGGCGCCGTGCCGGCCGGCGAGCGTGGCACCTTTGATACCGTCCGCCCGAAGCCGCGCAAATCCGGCGCGATGACATCGAAGCGTTCCGCCAGCACCGGCAGGTTACGCATCCATGTGCGGTTGAACTCAGGCCAGCCGTGCAGGAACACGACCGGCAGCCCTTTGCCCGCGCGCACGTAGTTGATGCTCAGCTCATGCGTCTCGACGATCTGGCCCGACCAGTCGATATCCATGGCACCAGGCCTTTCCGCTTAAGCCACCTCGAGCACAACGCGTCCGCGCACCTTACCGGCCAGGATCTCCGGCGCCAACGCGATGACTTCTTGCAGCGGCCGGTTCTGGCTCAGTTGATCCAGCAACCCTGTATCGAGATCGCGTGCCAAACGATCCCAGGCCTCCAGACGGCGCGGCTTCGGGCACATCACACTATCGATGCCAGCGAGCGTAATACCGCGCAGGATGAACGGGGCGACGCTGGAATTGAGAGCCATGCCCTGCGCCAGCCCGCAGGCGGCAACCGTGCCGCCATAGCGGGTCATGCTGATTGCGTTGGCCAGCGTATTGCTGCCCGCCACATCGACGACACCGGCCCAGCGCTCGCGGCCGAGCGGCTTGGCGGCGCCCGCAAGGCCGGCGCGGTCGATCACTTCGGTTGCACCGAGGCTGCGCAGGAACGTCTCCTCCTCGCGCCGCCCCGTCGACGCGATGACCTGGTGGCCAAGATTTGACAGTATTGTGACGGCAATGCTCCCGACCCCACCCGCAGCGCCGGTGACCAGAACCGGCCCGCTGTCCGGCGTCACACCGTGCTGCTCCAGGGCCAGGATCGCCAGCATCGCCGTGTACCCGGCCGTACCGATAGCCATCGCCTGCGCATTGGTGAAAGCGGCTGGACGCGGGATCAGCCAGTCGCCATTGACCCGCGCATACTGCGCGTAACCACCCAAGTGCGTTTCACCGACACCCCAGCCGTTGAGGACGACATTATCCCCAACTTGGAAACTGGCGTGGCTGGAAGCCTCGACGACACCGGCGAAGTCGATGCCCGGGATCATGGGCCATCGGCGCACGACAGGCGCCTTTCCAGTGATCGCAAGACCATCCTTGTAGTTGATCGTGGAGTGGGTCACCCGCACCAGCACGTCACCGGGCATCAGATCGGCGTCTGACAGATTGGTCCAGGCATGATGCAACCCGGCATCGTCCTTGGTCAGTAGCAACGCTTTGAATTGCATATTCATTTCCTCCGACGTACGCGAATCACTCCAGCGAGGGACGCCACCGCGATGCGCTCAGGGCGCACCATGTCGCCCTAATTGCCTTCCACTTGCCATGTTGCCGGAATGTCGCAGCCATTCAAGCGACCTTAAACACGTGAATTGTGTTTCACATCTGCAATCTATTAACCCTGATCTTGTCCTCATCTCGGTGACAATTGGGCAGACGCAGGCTTACCCCAAGACGCATCTGAACTATATCTCAAGTTGTTCTTTGCTTTTATTTGCGTGCTTGTTTCGCACCACTGTTGCCGCTCCGCCAATGGAACCAATATAGGGTGCTCAGCGTATATGCGTAACTACGAAATATTGCGATGCAGCAGCGATAATCACTTGTGTTGGAGGAGGCCTATCACTTAGATTCAACCGCAAGCGTAGGTACGTCCTGTGCTGCCAACCGCTGGATAACCGGCAAAGGAGGCACCGATGGAACTCAGAACTCGGCTGAACGTGCTCGCCGCGATCATGTCGTTCGGATTCGTCGCTTCGATTGTGTTCGGGATGATCTGAAACGCGTCACCGGGACCCAATCAGGGTCAACACCGACGAAGACACTCTCAAGATCCCAGTGCGATATGAGTTGAAACTAAAGAGGCGCGGATTTCACTCCGCGCCTCTTCAGTTTCCAGGGCTCAGGACTTGAAGTCCGGCCTCACTTCTTCAGCGCATATCCGAGTACGGCCAGGCCGAGCGGCCACAGCAGCGGCGGTGCGCTGATCGGAACCATGGCGTTGACCTTGAAGACGACGATCGCAGCACCGACGAGGCCGCCAATCAGCGCCCACGCCAGCGTCGCCCCGGACGGCGTGCCGACATCTTTCAGGATTTGCGCGCCGACGACACCAACCAACCAGATGATGATGGCAGCGGCGACGCCCTGCACGAAGAATCCGGCATCACCGCCGACGGGTACATAGCGCAGCACATGCGGTGTCAGAAACCAGCCGATAGCAAGCTGCAAGAATATCAGGATCAGTTTACCGAGCATGATGGACCCCCTTCCCCGGTTTTCACCAAGCCGGGCAGAACGGTCCCCCGTGACCGCTGAATCCGGCGTCCACCTTTTATCACGCGGCTTCCTCATCTGCGACCTTGGGCAGGTAGTTGAGCACAGGTGCGAGCCAGCGCTCCGCCTCGGTCACGTCCCAGCCCTTGCGGCGGGCGTAGTCCTCGACCTGGTCGCGCTCGACCTTGCCGACCCCGAAGTAGTGGCTGTCGGGATGGGCGAAGTAGAGCCCGGAGACGGATGATCCCGGCCACATGGCGTAGCTCTCGGTCAGCTCGATACCGGTGGCGCGCACCGCATCCAGTAGACGAAACAGCGTCGCCTTCTCGGTGTGGTCCGGCTGTGCCGGATAGCCCGGTGCCGGCCGGATGCCACGATACTTCTCCGCAATGAGTTCCTGGTTGGTCAGCGCCTCATCGGACTCGTAGCCCCAGAACTCCTTGCGCACCCGCTGATGCATCCGCTCGGCAAACGCTTCGGCCAGACGGTCGGCCAGCGCCTTGACCATGATGCGGTTGTAGTCGTCATGCGCCTTGACGTAGCGCGCGATGGCCTCGTCCTCTCCGATACCCGCCGTCACAGCGAAGCCACCGACGTAGTCGGCAAGACCTGTGTCCTTCGGCGCGACGAAATCCGACAGCGCGGTATGCGCGCGGTTGCGGCTCGGGTCGCGGGCGATCTGCTGGCGCAGGGTGTGCAGCGTGGTCAGACGCTGCTTGCGGCTGTCGTCCTCGTACAACTCCAGATCATCGCCGATGGCATTGGCCGGCCAGAATCCGATCACCGCGTTGGCCGTCACCCACTTCTCATCGACCATGCGCTCCAGCATCGCCAGCGCATCCGCGTGCAGCTTGCGAGCTTCCGCGCCGACAACGTTGTCGTTCAGGATCGCCGGATACTGGCCCGCCAGCTCCCAGGTCGAGAAGAACGGCGTCCAGTCGATATACGGGATCAGATCACGCAGGTCGTAGTCGGTGAACACGCGCGTGCCGAGGAACTTCGGCTTGGGCGGCGTGTAGTTGGCCCAGTCGGCCTTGAAGCTGTTGGCGCGCGCGGCCGCGATGGTGATGCGCTGCTTGCGCGCTTCATTGCGCAGGTGGCCTTCACGCACCTTCACATACTCGTCGCGCGTATTGGACAGGAACCCGTCGCGTTCGGTGTCGGACAGCAGCCGCGACACCACACCCACCGCACGGCTGGCGTCGGTCACGTAGATCGCTGAGCCCTTCTTGTAGTTCGGGCTGATCTTGACCGCCGTGTGCACACGGCTCGTCGTGGCGCCGCCGATCAACAGCGGCACCTTGAAGCCTTCGCGCTCCATCTCGGCGGCGACGAAGCACATCTCATCCAGCGACGGCGTGATCAGGCCAGACAGGCCAATGATGTCAGCCTGTTCCTTCTTGGCCGCCTCCAGGATCTTGGCGGCAGGCACCATCACGCCGAGGTCAATCACCTCATAGTTGTTACACTGCAGCACGACGCCGACGATGTTCTTACCGATATCGTGCACGTCGCCCTTCACGGTCGCCATCACCACCTTGCCGGCGGCAGGACGCAGATCCAGACCCGAGGCCTTCTTCTCGGCTTCGAGATAGGGCTGCAGGTAGGCCACGGCCTGCTTCATGACACGTGCCGACTTCACCACCTGCGGCAGGAACATCTTGCCCGCGCCGAACAGGTCGCCCACCACGTTCATGCCGGCCATCAGCGGGCCTTCGATGACGTGCAGCGGCTTTTCCGCCTGCTGGCGGGCTTCTTCCGTGTCGGCCTCGATGAACTCGGTAATGCCATGCACCAGGGCATGCGTCAGACGCTCGCCAACAGGAGCATCGCGCCAAGCGGCGTCCTGCACGACCTTCTTGGCGCCATCCCCCTTGAAGCGCGGTGCGGCCTCCAGCAGGCGATCCGTCGCGTCGGGACGGCGATTGAGAACCACGTCCTCACACAGCTCGCGCAACTCTGCCGGGATGTCGTCATAGACCGCGAGTTGACCGGCGTTGACGATGCCCATGTCCATGCCGGCCTGGATGGCATGGTACAGGAACACCGAGTGCATCGCCTCGCGCACCGGCTCGTTGCCGCGGAAGGCGAACGACAGGTTCGACACGCCTCCGGATACGTGCGTCAGCGGCATCTTCTGGCGGATCTGGCGCGTCGCCTCGATGAAGTCGACACCGTAGTTGTTGTGTTCCTCGATGCCGGTCGCCACCGCGAAGATATTCGGATCGAAGATGATGTCCTCGGGCGGGAAGCCGACCTCTTCGGTCAAAAGCTTGTAAGCCCGCTCACAGATCGACACCTTGCGGTCGATCGTGTCCGCCTGCCCGACCTCGTCGAACGCCATCACCACGACCGCCGCGCCATGGCGCAGGATCTTGCGCGCGTGCTCCAGGAACGACTCCTCGCCCTCCTTGAGACTGATCGAGTTGACGATCGGCTTGCCCTGAACGCACTTCAGGCCAGCCTCGATCACGCTCCACTTCGATGAATCGATCATCACCGGCACGCGGGCAATCGCGGGCTCGGTGGCGATCATGTTGAGGAACGTGGTCATGGCCCGCTCACTGTCGAGCAGGCCCTCGTCCATATTGACGTCGATGATCTGAGCGCCATTCTCGACCTGGCTCAGCGCTACAGCGACCGCCGCCTGATAGTCGTTGGCCTCGATCAGTTTGCGGAACCGGGCTGAACCGGTGACGTTGGTGCGCTCACCGACGTTGATGAAGGATTGCGCGGCGGAGGATGTCATCTCGTCGGATATCCGTGTTGAATAAGCAGTACGCAAACCGGCGCGCCGTGTTCAGGCAAACGCCAACCAGCCTTTAATGGAGAGACCGCGGAAAATCGGGGTCAGGCGCTGAAAACCTGCGCTCGTCAGCAGCGCTTCCTCGCGCTCTTCCGATACCACCGCGACGTTCTTAAAATTCCGAGCGTTACTCCGGGCGACCTCTTCGGCAACGCCATTGAGCATGGCGTGCCGCACCCAGATACGGCGCAGCAGCTCGCTGCGTTCCTCACCCGCAACACCGACGCCGTCGATGATGGCCAGCGGCGCGCCCGGTTTCAATCGGCTGCGGATGGCCCGGAAGAACGCCAGCTTACCCCCATCGTCCGGCACGAAGTGCGCCGTCAGGATGCACGTTGCGGCGTCAAATCCATCGTCCGCGAGAGCCTCGATGGTCGAGGTTTCGACACGGGCGCGCGCCGCGACCGGCGTTTTCGCAAGACGCTGGCGCGCCAGATCGACCATGGGTTCAAACGTATCCACGCCAACGAACGACCACTGCGGATTGTTCCGACCCAGCTGCAGAATCTCCTCGCCGCCGCCGGCACCAACAACCAGAATCCTGGCGCCACCTTGCGGCAGCAGTTCGAGCAGCGACGCTTCCACGATCGCGAAGATTGCCCGCCGGCCAGGGATGAACTGCTCAGCCGCCGCCGCGTAAGTATTCAGATCGGGGAGTGCCTGGTCCTCAAACTTCATCACCGACGTCCTGTCATCCGTGTACAAACGGCTCGAGCCCGGACAGCCGCATCTTGGTTGCTATCTCGGGAATGCGACGGGGTGCATGCTTTTCAACGTGCTGACGGATGTGCGCGATGTGCTCCGGCGTCGAGCCGCAGCAGCCGCCGACGATGTTGAGCAGCCCGTCCTTGGCCCATGGCTCGATGTGGCACGCCATCTCGTGCGGGGTCTCGTCGTATTCGCCCATCGCATTGGGCAGACCCGCATTAGGATAGGCCGAGATCAGCGTGTCGGCGATGCCGGCCAGCTCCGCCAGGAACGGCCGCATCGCCTCTGCGCCGAGCGCGCAGTTGAGACCAATTGCGAACGGCTTCAGATGCCGCATCGAATACCAGAAGGCTTCCGGCGTCTGGCCCGAAAGCGTTCGACCGGAGCGGTCCGTGATAGTGCCGGAAATCATGATCGGCAGCGTGATGCCGAGTTCCTCGAAAACGTCGAGCGTGGCGAAGCCGGCCGCCTTGGCGTTCAGCGTATCGAAGATGGTCTCGATCAGGATGATGTCGGAACCGCCCTTGATCAGGGCCCGAATCTGTTCGGCATAAGCCTCGCGTAGCTCATCGTAAGTGACATTGCGGTAGCCCGGGTTGCCGACATCCGGCGAGATCGAAGCGGTCCGGTTGGTCGGCCCGACGGCGCCAGCAACGAAGCGCGGCTTGTCCGGCGTCTTCTTGGTCCACGCATCGGCCACCGCGCGCGCGATCTTGGCCGCCTCGAAGTTGATCTCGTAGGACAGATCCTCCATGGCGTAGTCGGCCATCGAGATACGCTGGGCGTTGAACGTATTGGTCTCGATGATGTCGGCGCCGGCCGCGAGATAGGCGTCATGGATCTCGGCGATGATCTTGGGCTGCGTCAGCACCAGCAGATCGTTGTTACCTTTGACATCCTTCTCATGTCCGGCGAAACGCACGCCGCGATAGTCGGCTTCGCCGAGCTTGTAGCGCTGGATCATCGTGCCCATGGCGCCGTCGATGATTAGGATGCGCTTGGATGCGGCCGCCTTCAGCGCGGCAATCCGCTCCAGCAGTTTCGCGTCCGCTTTCGAGGCACGGGCTATCATGCGTTCACCGCCTGCGTCAGTACCGGCGTCCGGACCTGCGCCCGCAATCCCAGCAGATGGCAGATGGCGAACACCAGATCGGCGCGATTGAGCGTATAGAAGTGGAATTGCCGGATTCCCTGGTCGACCAGATCCATCACCTGCTCGGCCGCGACCGCTGCCGCTACGAGATGCGTCGTCGCCGGATCGTTATCCAGCCCGTCGAAGCGGCGCGCCAGCCAGGACGGTATCGTCGCCCCGGTCTTGGTCGCGAAGCTCGCCACCTGCTTGAAGTTGTGGATCGGCACGATGCCCGGCACGATCGGGCACCAAATGCCATGCTTACGCGCGGCCTCGACGAAACGCAGATAATGGTCGTTGTCGAAGAAGAACTGCGTGATGACGCGATTGGCCCCAGCGTCGACCTTGGCCTTCAGGTTGTCGAGATCGACCGCCAGCGATCCGCTTTCCGGATGCATCTCCGGGTAGCCCGCCACCGACACGTCGAACTTGCCGATCTTCGCGATGCCTTCCACCAGCGCCGCTGCATTGGCGTAGCCGTTCGGGTGCGGTTCATAGCGGGTGCCAACACCAGCCGGGGGATCCCCGCGCAGGGCAACGATGTGGCGCACGCCGGCCGCCCAGTAGTCCTGCACCACGTTATCGATCTCATCGCGCGAAGCGCCCACGCAGGTCAAATGCGCGGCCGGCAGCAGCTCGGTTTCGCGCACGAGGCGCGCAACAGTGGCGTGCGTCCGCTCACGCGTCGTGCCGCCCGCGCCATAGGTCACAGAGACGAACTGCGGGCTAAGCGGCTCCAGCCGCCGGATCGCCGTCCACAGCGCCTCTTCCATCCGCTCGTTCTTGGGCGGGAAGAACTCGAACGACACGGTGATCTCGCCAGCGCCGACCAGCCGGCTTTTGCGTTCAGTCGTCATGGCGATGGCCTCATCGTCTGCAACGGCCGCGACGTCTCGACCGGAAGACCCTTTCGGGCGCCGGGCCTAGTCGCCAGCCACAAGGAAACTGTCAGCTTGCCGGCATCGGTGCCGGAGGGAGGCGCGAGATCACGCGCCTGTTCCAATGTCAGGCCTGCGTCACCAACCCACTGCTTGACCTGTGCGGTTGTGAACCCGAGCCGCTCATGCGCGAACTGCTCCCGCAGAAACTCCAGCGCATGCGGCGCAAAATCGACGATCAGCAGACGGCCACCGGGCGCCAGCACGCGGGCCGCCTCGCGAATGGCGCGGGCAGGATCGGTCAGGAAGTGCAGCACCTGATGCATGATCACGGTATCGGCGACGTCGTCCGCGAATGACAGATTGTAGATGTCTCCATGGCGCACCTGCGCGTGATCCAGGCCGTCCTTGGCGAGCTTGGCGCGAGCATAGGCCAGCATCGACGGATTGACATCGATGCCGACGCCGCGCGCGTAGCTGTCGGCGAACAGTTCCAACGTCCGGCCAGTTCCGGTGCCGAGATCGATCAGCAGATCGCCGCCGGTCGTGCCAAGCGCGGCCTTCATCGCGGCCTCGACCTCCGCCTCCGAGACGTGGAGAGCACGAATGCGGTCCCAGTCGGCAGCGTGAGAGCGGAAATAGGATTGCGCCGCACCTTCACGTTCGGCCCGCAGCGCCTCGGCACGCTGGCGATCACGAAGGTAGATGCCATCCGCCGGATCGACCACCCCCACGATGGCGCGCGCCAGATCGCCGGATGCACCTTCCGCCAAGCGGCAGAACATCCAGCTACCCTCGCGCGCCCGCTCAATCAGCCCCGCCTCACCGAGCAGCTTGATATGCCTGCTGATGCGCGGCTGGCTCTGGCCCAGCACGCGAGTGAAGTCCTTCACGTTGAGCTCACCAGAGGCCAGCAGCAGCAGGATGCGCAAACGCGTCTGGTCTGCAGCCGCTTTCAGCGCCGACACCGTAGCATCCAATTCGATTTCGCCTGCAGCCGCCATGGCCTCACTCCCAGTTGCAGGCAGAATATAAACATATCTTTATGTGTCAAGACGTGTCCTTAGCAAACAGGACGCGGTTTAGGATCGGTTGTTCCAACGGGAACAGCATCAGCTCTCCGTCGGGCCTACAAGCGTAACCGACAGCCTTAGCGGATCGCTAAGACGGCCCTGGTATACGGGGCTTTTCATCAAACCCTTTGCCTGCGGCCATACCCATGACCACCCACATCCCATCGCCACACAGCGACGCCACAACAGTGCTGCTGGTCCTGCCTGCCGCCGTGCTCCTGCTCGGGCCTTTCGCGATGCTGGCCCATGCGGCCGCGGGGCAGCCCGAAGTCCTCGACATGCTGCTGACTAGGCCGATGACGACAGCCCTGCTGGCTGGCGGCCTGCTGATCTCGCTGATGCTGTGCGGTATGCCGTTCGTGCTGCGTACGCGGCGCACGCAACCATCCGCCGCACGCAGCGAAGCGCCGGTCATTCCTTCCCACACCGCAGCCGCTAGCGATTGCCACCCCTTGCCTGCCTGAGGCTGTGCATCGTTGCCTGCACCTTGGCCGTTAGCCATCAAACGACCATAACCTCGCAGATCTAATCCGTCCCGGTGTCCGCCGTGTCCCGCATACCGCAGCGTGCCCCAAAAATGCCGCTGCCGCGGGATTTCGTACCGTGCCACGCCTCTCGGTAACCATTTGTACACTGTGTCCGTGGAGACATGTTCAATGAACGGCTTCTCCGGCACATGCCGGCTGCAGTTGACGGGGGGAGCAGCGGCTGGCATCGATGGCCGCGTGCTTGGCTGCTGGGGCCGGACATTGTGTTGCTCGACCGCTTCTTGATTCGGAGGAACGGAATGGTCACTGGTTTCGCCTCACGCGCGGTATCTCCCTGCCGTAGGCTTGGCTTGCGTGCAGTGTTGCCGCTGATCGCAGCGTTTCTGCTTGCTGCTCCATCACATGCACAGGAGCCGGCCGTCGAGTTTATGAAGCAGGCGTCGCGCGAGCTGATCGCCGCCGCCAAATCCGGCACGCCGCAGGACTTCATCGACGTCATTCAAAAGCGTGGCCACGTGCCGGCCATCGGCCTGTACGCGCTCGGCAACTACCGCCATCAGCTCAAGCCAAACGATCGCACTACCTATTACGGCGGCATGGTGCGCTTCATCGCCCGCTATGCCTCAAACGAAGCCCCGAAGTATTCCGTAAGCCACGCCGAGATCTTCTCGCCGCCGGTACGCGAGGGCACCAACCTGTTCGTCGACAGCCGCGTCTTCATGACCAGCGGCACGTCCTATGACGTCCGCTGGATGCTGGTGCCGCAGGGCAATTCCTTCCGCATCCGCGACGCGCAGGTGCTGACCTTCTGGATGAGCCCGTTCCTGAAGAACCTGTTCGAGAACTACATCGGCGAGAACGGCGGCAACCCGCAAGCGCTGGTGATCGCGCTTAATCGGTGACACTTCTCAACCGGCCTGCACCAATAAGATAGGGCACCCTTTCGGGTGCCCTTTTGTTTTCCAGGCGCTAGTGGTCGACACCAACCTACCGCTCGAAACGCTTGTACTTGATGCGGTGCGGTTCCACGGCGGCGTCGCCGAGGCGGCGCTTCTTGTCTTCCTCGTAGTCGGCGAAGTTGCCCTCGAACCATTCGACGTGGCTGTCGCCCTCGAACGCCAAGATGTGCGTCGCGATACGATCCAGGAAGAAGCGATCATGGCTGATGACCACGGCGCAGCCGGCGAAATCTTCCAACGCGGCTTCGAGCGCCGACAGCGTCTCGGTGTCGAGGTC